>NZ_JBEYYO010000011.1:0-176517 GCF_040645615.1 Glycomyces sp. NPDC046736
CAGGCGGCAGGCGGCAGGCGGCAGGCGGCAGGCGGCAGGCGGCAGGCGGCAGGCGGCAGGCGGCAGGCGGCAGGCGGCAGGCGGCAGGCGGCAGCGAGGGATTGTCGGTGCCTCGCGCGATGATTGATTCGGGGGCGACTGCGTCGCGACACGCCCGGGCGCGTGTGTCGACCCCTGCGGTCGGGCGTGTCCTAACTCGACTGCCCCCGGTTGCAATGATCGCGCGAAGGTACGACATCGCCGAGAAGCGAGCGACACTCGCGGGCGAGGGAGTGTCGGTGCCTCGCGGGATCATTGCAACCGGGGGCGTTTGCGTCGCGACACGCCCGACCGCGGGGGTCGGACCCTGCACGGCCCGTTCGCCTTCCGCCCGATGCGGGCGAGTTCACAGTCGCCTTCTCGCCTCCGGCCGCCGGAATTGTCATACCCCGCAGGGATCGTGGAAACCGGGGGCGGCTGCGAATCCGACTTCCCCTCACCTATCGGCCCCGTCGTTTCCGCCTGGCGTCTCGGTGTGGGCTCTGTTACGTTCGGCGCGTGGAACCTCTCAATGTCGAGCACGATGGCCGCACCCTTCGCGGTGTCCTCCACCTCCCCCAGCCGCACCGCGAACCCGTTCCGGCCGTGGTCCTGTGCCACGGTTTCGGCGGCAACCGCATGGAGTTCGGCAACGTCTTCGTCCACCTCTCGCGCCGCCTCGCCGCGCGCGGCCTCGCGGCCGTGCGGTTCGACTTCGCCGGGTGCGGCGAATCCGACGGCGACATCGCCGACCTGACCGTCTCCGACCAGGTCGACCAGGTCCTCGCCGTCGTCGACCAGCTCTCGCGCCACTCCGCGCTCGCCGCGCGCCGCGTCTCGCTGGTCGGCATGAGCCTCGGCGCGATCGCCGCCTCCCTCGCCGCCGCCAAATGCGCGGTCCAGTCCCTCGCGATGTGGGCCCCGCCCGCCCTCGCCCTCGCCGCCACCGGCCCCGCCGACGAGCCGACCTGGGACGAGATCCGCCAGCGCGGCTTCCGCGACCACGGCGGCGTCCCG
The DNA here is from genome assembly GCF_040645615.1 of Glycomyces sp. NPDC046736. NCBI lineage: Bacteria > Bacillati > Actinomycetota > Actinomycetes > Glycomycetales > Glycomycetaceae > Glycomyces > Glycomyces sp. NPDC046736. The sequence goes on from NZ_JBEYYO010000011.1 coordinate 1,036, forward strand.
GTGCACCGCAAGTGCATCGAGGACGGTTTCGGCATCGACGCGTTCGCCGACGCGGCCGCCTACGCCGGGCCGGTGCTCTTCGCGAGCGGCACCGAGGACCCGCTCGTCCCCGGCATCGTGCGCGACCGCTACCTGGAGGTCTACGGCGACCGGTTCGAGGCGCACCGCTTCGACGGCGTGGGGCACGCGTTCGAGACCGTCCCGGCCCGCGAGCGACTCCTGGAGACCACAGTGGAGTTCACGGTGCGGCACGCCTAGTGCGGCACGTACTTCAGGGTCTTCAGCGGGCGCTCGGAATGCCATTGGAAATGCGCGGCGATCAGGCCCGCGGCCTCTGAGCGCTGGCGGCCGTCGGCGGCCGTCGCGTTCGGCCAGTCCCCCGATTCCAAGGCCCGCATGAGTTCGATCGAGGCCGGGGTCGGCACGGTCGCGCCGCCGGGGCGGCAGTCCGAGCAGACCGCGCCGCCCGCCGCGACCGCGAACGCCCGGTGCGCCCCGTCCGCGCCGCACACCGCGCACAGCCCGAGCGAGGGCGCCCAGCCCGCGGACTTCATGCCGCGCAGCAGGTACGAGTCCATGACCAGTAGCGGCGGGAGGTCGGTCTCGGCGAGGGCCCGGAACGCGCCGAGCGTCAATTGGAAGACGTCGAGGTCGGGCTGGTGGTCTTCGGGGACGAGCCGTTCGGCGGCCTCGGCGATGACGCACGCGGCGGTGTAGGTGGGCCAGTCGGCGCTGATCTCGCCGCCGCACAGGTGCAGGCCGACGGCCTGGGTGACGGTGTGGAGTTCGGAGCGGCCCTCGATGAGCTGGAGGTCGACGTGGCTGAACGGGGCGAGGCGGGCGCCGAATTTGGAGGAGGTGCGGCGCAGGCCCTTGGCCATGGCGCGGTAGCGACCGCGGGTGCGGCCCAGGAGCGACACGATCGCGTCGGCTTCGCCGAGTTTGAAGGTGCGCAGGACCACCGCGTCGTCGCGGAACAGCTTCCGAGTGCCAACCCCCACGCGGCAAGCCTAGCCCGGGGGTGCGACGGCGGGCCTAATCCGGTTGTCGCGGGGTGCGGGGCTGGCTAGTCTCCGCTTGTGAAGATCGTTTCTGTGAACGTGGGCCGTCCTCGCGAGAATCCTTGGAAGGCCGAAGGCGGCCTGACCTATATCGACAAGCGCCCGGTCGAAGGGCCGGTCGCGGTGACCGAGCCGGGGCCGAAGGGCGACTGCTCGGTGGGGCTGGCCGGCGACCGCGTGGGCGACGGGCGGCATCACGGCGGCCCTGATCAAGCCGTATACGTATACGCACAAGAAGATTATGCGCAGTTCCATACGTTGATCGGCCGTGAGTTCTGGCCGGGTTCGTTCGGGGAGAACTTGACGGTTTCGGGGTACGACGTGAACGACGCGCGGGTCGGCGAGCGCTGGGCGGGCCCGGGCGGCCTGGTGCTCCAGGTGACCGCGCCGCGGGTTCCGTGCGGCACCTTCCGGGGCTGGATCGACGAGCGCGGCTGGCTCAAGACCTTCACCAAGGAGGCGCGGCCGGGCCCGTACCTGGCGGTCGTCTCGCCCGGGCACGTGGAGGCGGGCGCGGAGCTGGAGGTCGTGCACCGGCCCGAGCACGACGTGAGCGTGGCGATGTTCTTCCGGGCCGCGATGGGCGAGCGCGACCTGATCCCGCGGATCCTGGCGACCCCGGAGCTGACCGAGTCCGACGCGGCGTTCCTGCGGGACCGCCTGGGCGAGTAGGCGAATCCTATAGCATATATCCTATAGGATATGCGAAAGGGCGCCCCGACCCTCCTGCGGTCGGGGCGCCCTCGTCTATGTGGGGCGGACTCAGGCCGCGACCGCCTGGCGGGCGAAGTGGCGGTTCGCGGGCCTGGAGAACATGAGCGCGGTCGCCAGGAGCACCGCGGCGATGTGGGCGAGGCGGGTCACGAAGAACGCCATCGCGAAGCGGCCGTCGCCGCCCACGGCCTCGATGAGGGATTCGCCGTCGTAGATCCCCATCGCGCTGGGCACGACCATCGCGGCCAGGCCGATGACCGACAGCAGCACGGCCAGCGCCGCCCGGGCCCAGCGGCGGCCGCCGGCGAACAGGGCCACGAGCACGAGTGCGCCGATGTAGATCACCGAGCGGACGCCCAGGTTGATCCAGGTGCCGGTGTCGAGCCCGGATTCGGAGGCGATCTCGGTGACGGCCAGCAGGGTCTCGAACATGCCGGCCACGACGGCCAGGACCCACAGGAGCGCGGCGTGCTTGACGGTTTCCGGAGTTTTCATGCCGTCAACGTTATGGCGATCGGGGGCCCGGATCCATCCCGCCAGCGCGTCAGGTGATGGTGGGGTCAGCCTTACCGCAGGCGGCGAGTCGGTTGCGGCCCAACTGGTCGGCGGCGCGGATCGGTTCGGGGAGGCGGAAGTCGGGGGCGAGGCCGAGCACGAGTTCCCTTGCGGTGGCGAGGGTGCAGCGGTGGCCGACCGAGACGTAGACGGGTTTGACACCGTCCTGTGTGCGCAGTGCGCAGCCGACGGTCTCCTCCCCCGCGGTGATGGGCGTCCAGTCGCCGCGGCCGGGGCCGGGCGCGGTGACCGGCAGGTGGGGCGGGTTCTTGGCGACGCCGATCGCGGGCGCGTCGAGCACGACGCCGAGGTGGCAGGCGAGGCCGAATCGGCGCGGGTGGGTGAGTCCGTAGCCGTCGCAGACGTAGAGGTCGGGGGTGGTCTTGAGGGCGGCGACGGCTTCGAGGAGGAGCGGGAGTTCGCGGAAGGCGAGGAGCCCGGGGACGTAGGGAAAGTCGGAGACGCCGCGCACGATGGAGCGGTCGAGGACAGCGAGGTCGCTGCGGCGCAGGACGACCGCGGTGGCGATGGCGGTCCGGCCGTACTTGTCGTAGGCGATGTCGAGGCCCGCGACGGTGGCGATGGGCCGGTCGTCATCGGCGGCGACCACGCACCCGGCCAGTTCGGTCTGGATGGCGACCGCTTCGGCCTCGTCGCGCGGCAGCCGGGCGTACGCCGCGCGGGACCTCGAGGTTTCGCTCACGTCGAAAGCCTAACCGCCGAATGCGGGATTGCGGGGTCCCGGTGCGGGCCCGCTACCAGGTCTCGTTGCGGCGCAAGGGTTGTCAGTCGACGTCGGGCGCATCGCCGAAGGGCGGGAAGTCGGCTTCGTCGGCGTCGGTCTCGAAGCTGCCGTCGTTCTCGGCTTCGTAGTTGAGCGCTTCGGTGCCCTCGAAGTCGTCGGTGAGGTCTTCGGCGTCGAAGTCGAGTTCGAATCCGGTCTGGTCCTCGACCGGGGTGTCGGGTCCGGCTTCGAGCGAGGCGAAGAACGCGTCGCTGAAGTCGCCTTCGAAGGCGTCGTCGGTCATGGCGGCCTCCCTGTCGCGTGCTGGTCCACCATATGCCGCGGGTGCGACGGCGGCTCTGCCCAGAGCGGATCCGCTGAGAGTGGAAGGGCTTGCGCCGGGCCGGTGCGGGGCCCATGCTCGGGGGATGACTGACAGCAACGTGCAACGCAAGCGGGTCCTCGTGCTCGGCGGGACCGTCTACCTGTCCCGGGAGATCGCGCGCCTGGCCGCCGAGCGCGGCCACGAGGTCACCGTCGCCGCCCGCGGCACGAGTGGTGCCGCGCCCGAGGGCGTCGAGTTCGTGCGTATCGACCGGGCCGAGGCGGGCGGTGTGGACGCGTTGCGCGGCAGGGAGTTCGACGCGGTGTTCGACGTGGCGCGGCTGCCGGGGCTGGTGGGTCCGGTGCTCGACGCGCTGGCCGAGGGCGCGGGGCACTGGTCGTTCGTGTCCTCGATCTCGGCGTACGCCAGGCACGACGTGGTCAGCGACGAGCTCCACGAGCCCACCGCGCCAGACTCGGTCGACCCCGCGCTGGAGCGGTACGGGGCCAGCAAGGTCGCGTGCGAGAACCTGGTGCGCGAGCGGCTCGGGGACCGGGCGCTGGTCTCCCGGCCCGGGCTCATCGTCGGCCCCGGGGACCCGAACGACCGACTCGGGTACTGGCCGCTGCGCCTGGCCGAGGGCGGCGAGGTGCTCGCGCCGGGCGACCCGGAGCGGCCGGTGCAGTGGATCGACGTGGCCGACTACGCCGCTTGGCTGTTGGACGCGGCCGAGGCCGGGCTGAGCGGGACGTTCGACGTGATCGGCGAACCGGTCGGCATGGGCGCCTTCCTCGAAGGGATCGCGGACGCGCTCGCGGGCGCCGGGATCATCGCCGAGCGGCCCTCGCTCACTTGGGTCGAGCAGGAGTTCGTGTCCAAGCACGGCGTGAACCACTGGGCCGGGCCGCAGTCGCTGGGCCTGTGGGTGCCTTCCCCCGAGTACGACGGGTTCGGCGCTCGCCCTTCGGCTCCGGCCGTCGCCGCGGGCCTGCGGCTCTCGCCGCTGGCCGACACGATCAAGCGCTGGTGGGAGGCCAATACCGAAGCGCCGCAGTTGATCGCGGGCATCACTCGCGAGAAGGAGGGCGCGGTCCTGGGAGCCTGGCACGACCGGACGCGCAGGTTCGCAGTGCCGCAAGCCGAAGCGTAGGAACACGACAGCGGCCCCGCATCAAGAAGGCGGGGCCGCTGGTCGGCATTGCTACTGCTGGTACGGCGGCTGGGGCGGCTGCGGGGGCTGCTGGCCGTACGGCGGCTGGCCGGGCTGGCCCGGGTACGGGGGCTGGCCCGGGTACGGGCCCATCGCCGGGTCCCCCTTGCGGAAGAACTCGTTCGAGGCCGGGACGGCCAGCAGGATGATGATGATCAGCGAACCCACCACGAACATGAGCAGCGTGACCCAGTCCAAGGCGTTGACCCACGACGGCGTGGCCGCCTCGACGGCCTTCGTCATCTCGTCCTGGTACTCGGTCTCGTTGACCGAGTACGTGGTCTCGCCGATCTTCCCGATCAGGCCGAACATGCCGCAGCACAGCAGGCCGATGCCCGAGAGGATCCACGAGAGGATGCGGCTGGGCCGGTTGCCGCGGTTGTTGAGCAGGCCGAGCACCAGGTAGAAGACGGCGAACACCAGGTAGACGGCCGCGATCGCCGCGAACATGATCGTGATCAGGCTGCTGACGTCGCTGGCGGTGACGCCCGCGTCGGCGAGCGCCGGGTCCTTCTGGATCTCCGCGGTGACCGTGTCCTTGACCGCGGACTGGACCGCGAACATGGCGATGGCGGTGACCACGAGCAGCGCGGCCGTGAGGAACTGGGTCCACACCACGGCCGTGACCGAGGTCGGCCGGACCTTCGGCCCCGGAGCGGGCTGCTGGGGATACTGCGGCGCTGGCGGGTACGCCATGGCGGCCTCCGATTCTGGCGTTCAATTATCGGTTCGGTCTCAGGACCACTCATCGTACGGAGTCCGTGCCGCCCCCGCCACCGGTCGCCCGTTCACACTTCCAGGTTCAACCGATATCCGCGTTTGATCACTGTTTCCACACAGGACCGCAGCCGCACCGCGTCGCGCAGGCGTGTCACGGCCATCTCCACAGCGTGGCCGTCCGCGCCGCGGGGAAGGTGCCCGAGCAGTTCGGCCCGCGACAGCACTTTTCCGTTCGCACTCGCGAGCGCCCGGATCACCGCCATCGGGGCCGGCGGCAATTGGAACGGCTCGTCGTCGAGCAGGACCATGTGGCCGCGCAACTCGATCCGGTGCCCGGTGGCCAGCATGAGCCGCCTCGAGCGCTTCGGCAGCGCGGAGGCGACGGTGCGGACCAGGGCGCCGAGTCGGGCCCTCTGCGGCTGGACCGTGCCCACGCCCAGGCGCGAGAGCGGGGCCGCGGTCACCGGGCCGACCGCGACGGGGAGGACGCCGTTGTCCTCGGCCGAGGCGCGGAAGGCCTCCAGCATGTCGGCGGCCTGGTCGCCCGCGATTCGCATGAGCGCGTTGGCGGCCGGGGCCGAGGTGAACGTGACCGCGTCGATCCGCCTGGCGCAGATGGCGTCCACCAGGCGCTGCACCGGGGTGATGTCGGTGGGCAGGGTCCAGCGGTAGACCGGGACGGGGACCGCCGCGCCGCCGCCGTCGCGGACGGTGCGGATGAAGTCCTCGGCCGGGTCGCCGTGCAGCTGGATCGCGACCCGCCGGCCCGACACGCCACGGGCCCTGAGGTACTCGACGACCTCGTCTCCGGTCTCGCTCGGCGCGGTCCACTCCTCGACCAGCCCTGCCGCGCGCACCGCGCCCAAAGCTTTGGGGCCGCGGCACAGGATGCGCGAGGCGGCGCAGACGCGGAGCAGGTCCTCGCCCATGCCCCAGCCTTCGGCGGCCTCCAGCCAGCCGCGGAACCCGATCCCGGTGGTGGCGACCACGATGTCGGGGGCCTCGCGGATGAGCTCCACTGTGGCCGCGCGCAGGGCCTCGTCGTCGGGCAGCGGCACGATCCGCAAGGTGGGGGCCACGATCGTGCGCGCGCCGCGGCGCTCCAGCAGCGCCGCCAGCTCGTCGGCGCGGCGCTGCGCGGTCACGGCCACCGTGTAGCCGGTCAGCGGCGCGAGGGCGGTTCGGGTCTCGGCCTCGCGCGGCGGGGCCTGCGCGCCCGCCATCAGGCCGCCGCCTTCGCCTCGGCGAGGGCGGCGACGCGGACCTCCCCGGCTTCGACCTCCACTGCGTACACCGCCAAGGACGCGGCCGCGTCGTCCAGGCAGGCCCCGGTCTTGAGCGAGAACGCCTGCTTGAGCAAGGGGCTCATCACGACCGGTTCGCCGCCCCTGTCGCCGGTCAGGCCCCGGCTGATCACGTTCGCGCCCGAGAACGGGTCGCGGTTGGACACCGCGTAGAGGCTGTCGTCGGCCAGGCGGAACACCGCCACCTGCGAGCCGTCCGCGAGCAGCGCGGCGACCCCGCGGCCGGGGATGAGCCGGTCGAACGCGCAGATCCCAGTGAAGAGAGGTTCGGTCATGGGGCTTACTTCCTTTCGGGAGTGCCGAGCAGCACCGGACGGGAGTGCGACCGGTCGGTGGACCCGGCCGGGAACTTCTGGCCCCGGACGGTCTCGAACTCGATGGACGGGTCGGGGGTGTCGGGGGCGTTCACGAAGGACACGAACCGCTGGAGCTTCTCGGGGTCGTCGATGACGCCCTTCCACTCGTCGGCGTAGTGCTCGACGTGCTTGGCCATGAGCGCGTCCAGTTCCGCGCCGATCCCGAGCCGGTCGTCGACGACGACCTCGCGCAGGTAGTCGAGGCCGCCTTCGAGGCCCTCGACCCATTTGGAGGTGCGCTGGAGGCGGTCGGCGGTGGAGATGTAGAACATCAGGAACCGGTCGATGGTGCGCACCAGCGTCTCGGAGTCCACGTCGGAGACCAGGAGGTCGGCGTGGCGCGGCGTGAAGCCACCGTTGCCGCCCACGTAGAGGTTCCAGCCGTCCTCGGTGGCGATCACCCCGAAGTCCTTGCCGCGGGCCTCGGCGCACTCGCGGGCGCAGCCGGAGACCGCGGACTTGAGCTTGTGCGGGCTGCGCAGGCCCCGGTAGCGCAGCTCCAGGTCGATCGCCATCTTCACCGAGTCCTGCACCCCGTAGCGGCACCAGTCGGTGCCCACGCAGGACTTGACGGTGCGCAGCGCCTTCCCGTAGGCGTGGCCCGACTCGAACCCGGCGTCCACCAGGCGCCGCCAGATCTTCGGCAGGTCTTCGACGCGGGCGCCGAACATGTCGATGCGCTGGCCGCCGGTGATCTTGGTGTACAGGTCGAAGTCCTTGGCCACCTGGCCGATCACGATGAGCTTGTCGGGAGTGATCTCGCCGCCGGGGATGCGCGGGACCACCGAGTAGGTGCCGTTGCGCTGCATGTTGGCCAGGAAGTGGTCGTTGGTGTCCTGGAGCGCGGCCTGCTCGCCTTCGAGGATGTGTCCGTTGGACAGGCTCGCGAGGATCGAGGCGACCGTGGGCTTGCACAGGTCGCAGCCCGAGCCGGTCCCGTAGCGACTGATGAGCTCGGAGAACGTGGCGATGCCGGTGACCTTGACGATGTCGAACAGCTCGGCGCGGGATTGGGTGAAGTGCTCGCACACGGCCTTGGAGACCTCGACGCCGCCTTCGGCGAGGAGCTGCTTGAGCATCGGGACGCACGAGCCGCACGACGTCCCGGCCTTCGTGCAGGCCTTGATCTCGGCCACGTCGCAGCAGCCTTCGCTGATCGCACCCATGATCTGGCCCTTGGTGACCGCGTTGCACGAGCACACCTGGGCCGCTTCGGGGAGCGTGCCTTCGACCTCGCCCGAGGAGAGCAGGTCGGCCAGGGCGCCGGGGACCTTCCCACCCACGCTGGCGCGCAGCAGCGGGTAGGGTTCGGCGTTGCCGACGAGCATGCCGCCCAGGAGGGTCGAGGCGTCGTCGGAGAGGATCAGCTTCGCGTAGGTGCCGCCTGCCGGGTCGAGATAGGTGGTGGCCAGCGGGCCGTCGAACGCGCCGAACTGGGCCACGTCCACGCCGAGGAGCTTGAGTTTGGTGGAGAGGTCGGCGCCGGGGAAGGTGGCCTCGCCGCCCGCGAGACGGTCGGCCGCGACCTCGGCCATCGAGTAGCCGGGGGCCACCAGGCCGTAGCAGACGCCTTCCATCGCGGCGACCTCACCGATCGCGTACACGTCGGGATCGGAAGTGCGGCAGGCGAGGTCGGTGACGATGCCGCCTCTTTCGCCGACCTCGATGCCGCAGTCGCGGGCGAGCTGGTCGCGGGGGCGGACCCCGGCGGCAAAGATCACCAGGTCGGTGTCGTAGGCCAGGCCCTCGCGGTTGGTCTCCATGCGCAGGCGGCCGTCGACAGCTTCGATGCGGGAGCCGCCGGTGGCGCAGTCGACGGCGATGCCGAGTTTCTCGATGTGCTGCTTGAGGATCCCGCCGCCGGCCTCGTCGAGCTGGCGGGCCATGAGCCACGGCGCGAACTCCACGATCTGCGTCTGGAGGCCGAGGAGGCGCAGCGCGTTGGCCGCTTCGAGCCCGAGCAGGCCGCCGCCGACGACCACGCCGTGGCGCCGGCCCTCGGCGTGGGCCTTGATGGCCTCCAGGTCGTCGAGGGTGCGGTAGACGAACACGCCGTCGAGGTCGGCGCCCTCCATCGGGGGCACGAACGGAGCCGAACCCGTGGCGAGCACGAGCTTGTCGTAGGCGTACTCGCCGGTGGCCGAACGGACGATCTTGGCGTCGCGGTCGATCGAAGTGGCGGCCTCGCCGAGCCGGACCTCCACGTTGTCGAGATCCGAAGCGAGCGAAAGCTCCTCGGCACTGACCCCGTCGAAGAACGCCGAAAGCCGCACCCGGTCATACGCCGCCCGCGGCTCCTCGCACAGCACCGTGACCGCCCAAGACGGATCACGCTGAACAACCGCCTCCAAGAACCGCCGCCCGACCATCCCGTCGCCGACAACAACCAATCGCTTCATGCGGATACCTCGTTCATAAGAGCACCACCGACACACCCAGCAGTCCGGCAAACACCAGCAACACCGCTGTTCAGCCATGTGCAGCTCCCAACCACGCCCGTGGCAGCCCGAATGAACTCCGAAAAGGCCTCAAGAGTGCGAACCCCGCCGAAAACCCTGGTGTCGAAAAGCTGCACCCGGCCGACCATCGGGTCCGGACCGGGTTTGGGGAGAGCGATCTCTGCTTCTGACTGCTTGGCGGAGATCACGCGGGAGAGAAAGATGCGATGGTAAGCGGCCTCGCGTTCGCGCCCGGAGACCGTGACCTCGACGGCGCGCCGCCCGAGCTTCTGGGCTCCGGCCATGCCGTATCGGACGATCACGATGTTCACGCGCTGGACCTCCCGGTGCTGGACTGACTGCGTACACGCGCCGTCCCCGAGAGTGCCTAACTCCCCCGACCCACGCCGCGCTGTCGCGGCGACCACGATGTCCATCCCCGACTGCCCCCTACCCTCACCCCCACCTGTTTCACCCACGAACGCCCCATGTTTCCCCCGTGCTAAGTACTCCGCACAGCAAGCAGCCCCCAGTTCGACAGCCCACCGCACACGGTCAGCGGCGTAACCTCGCCGCTTGCCGAGAGCGCAGGATGAGGACACCGACATGGCCGAAAAGAGCAAGCCCCAGGCCCAGGACCGGCAGGACTTCCGCGATCGAGGTGCCGCCGCTATCACCGGTCAAGAAGATGGCAAACCCCAACGAGGCCCCCATGCCGACGATGGCGAGGTCGAGCGGCAACCGAGCGACCCGAGAATACGGCCGCCACCCACGAACCATCCCCGCGAACACCGCGACATGAAAACCCACGAGCACCACCAAGGCGGCCCCTACCGACTGCATCGGAACAACACCCCGGATAACGCCATACGACCCCAAGACGGCAAGCACCTGAAGTCCAAGAACCCACCACCAAGAACCCCGAACCTGCGTCACCATCAAATTGATACCCAGCGCTGTCTGATATGTTTCGACATCATACCTAAAATCACTCTATTTGAAGTCATTCTGGTTATCATTTCCCCATTTTGGCGGCTGCTTGGCCAGCCATGCATTCAATGCCTTCGAGCCTTTCACTCCAAGCGCAGTTCCAATAGTGCCAGCGATACTGATTACCATAGTCCTTCCACAACCGGACGAGAAGCGGTTACCGCCAAACTCCGGGGAGCAGTCAACCATCGAAGTCGCACCTATCCCGGTGACAGTACCGATAACACACATGAAAGCACCTCGGATGCCACACATAAAGGCAGCCGTACCCATACCAAGCATTGCAACCAGGGCAGCACTACCATCTGTACCACTAAGTCCCGCCCCTTCTTCGGCTGAGATCAGTTCAGCATGGAGTTCACCGTAAGTGATTAGATCAGATGATCCATCCTCATTTTGAATAGAAGTGTGATCCCCGCAAGCCTCTTTAAGAGCCGCACAGTAAGCGATGTTTACAATCTCGCGGTTATTCTGAACCCACTGGCATCTAAACTTATCGCCACCTTCACGTCCACATACCTGATCGATAGCAACCGCTGTACCCCAGAATCCAGATAGATTCATCTCAGACATAATATCCATGATTGCCGGAATTATCTCATCCAGGCTGCCGAGATTTGTGATATCGAGACCATTGAAGATGGCCGCACTTCCGTCTTGGATGAGAATGTTCCCATCTCCGTAATCAGTGACAATACATCCGCAATTACTCTCCGATTTCGGTCCACACTTGGACCTAATGTCAGGACCATGACAGCCATTATTTCTATTTTTAGACCCACATGAGCCTTTTGTACATTGGCCGGTTCCGCAGCCGGTCTTCTTGCATTGGTCCTTGTTCTTGAGACTGCCGTCGTTGTTGTGGTAGGAGCAGTCTCCATCAATGCAGGACCAGAGCCCGGTGGGGTCGGACATGTTTATTGGGTTGTTGTTGGAGTAGCTGTAGCCGTTGATTTGTTGGCTGTCGGTGAAGGCTTGGATTGGGTCTCTTGAGATGAACCTGCCAGTAGTCGGGTCGTAGAAGCGGGCTCCCATTGAGATGAGACCGGTGGGGTCTTCGGTTCCGGTGTGGAAGCCTTGTTGAGTTGCCGTCCAGTTCGCTGCCGCTCCTCGGTCGTTGCCGAAGGGGTCTTGGCGGCGGTAGGTGAGGACGAGGGTGGCTGCGCTGATGGCCCAGGCGGCGGTGCCCTGGTGGGTGGTGCCGATCCAGGTGAGGCCAGAGTCGGTGGAGCGAGTCGCGACCATCTCCCCATTGTGGCTGTAGGTCCTGGTCGCGTGCACGACCCCTTGCGGGTCGACCACGATCTCGTGGCCCGCGACGAACAGGTTCTGCGTGCCGTCGGCGTCGATCCGCGCGAGGCGGTTGTTCTCGCCGTCGTAGATCATCGTCGTGGTGCCCTCGTCTTCCGAGGTGATCGACGCCAACTTGCCCTGAGGGTTCCAGTCCAGGGTCTCGGTCTTCCCGTCGATTGTCCGCTCGGTGAGGTTGCCGGAAGCGTCCCAGTCGTAGCTGTTCTCGCTCGTCGCGGTAGTGACCGTGTCGACCAGGTGCGCTTCGGAATCGGTGTACGCGTAAGTCGACGTCGTGCTGGTGCCGCTCGCGAGGTGGTGGTCGGTGACCGCGGTGCGGTTGCCGGTCACGTCGTACTCATAGCTGGTCCAGTACGCCCCCAGCCCGCCGATGTCGGCACCATCGAGGTCCTCTACGTTCTCGCAATCTCCGGTACCGGCCTGCGCCCAGGCCTCCGTGAGCCGCTGCAAGTAGTCGTACACGAAGCACTGCCGCTCAGGCTCACTCGGCGAATCGGTGACGCCGTCCACGATCGAGGTGATACCCCCGGCCTCGTTGTATTCGTACTTCAGCTTCGCGACGCCCGGACTCGAGACCGAGTCACGCGAGAGCCAGTGCTGATCGGTGCGACGGGTGCCGTCCTGGTAGGTCCAGGTCTGGTAGACCTTCTCCCCAGCCTTGCTACCGAGGACTCGTTGCGCCAGTTCACCGAACGCGGTGTACGTGGCCTCCGAGACATAGTCGGTGACCTCGACCGAGTTGTCGGGGTCACCGAAGACCCTCGTGACCTGTCCGAGGTCGTTGTAGTCGTAGACCACCGACTCCCCCGGCAGGCCGGAAACCTGCGGCAGGTTGATGTTCGAGACCGACCCGTCGGGCAGGTAGAACTGCTGGATGTTGTAGGAGCCCTGAAGCGATTCGAGGCCCTCGATCTGCGGGACCCACTGAGTGATCGAGGTGGGCCTGCCGGCCGAGTCGTACTTGCGAACCTGGGTGGTCACCGCAATGCCGCCTACGTACGAGACGGACAGGTACGGCAGGCCCTTCCCGCCGGCCACGGAGTCGTACCGCCAGGAGTTGAGTTGCGTCTTCGTGTCGCCTTCGCCGGAGTAGAGGTTGTACCTGCGCCCGAGCGCGTCATAGGTGGTCGTCAACGTCTGGTTTCGCGCATCGGTGGTCGAGACGAGCTGACCGGCATCGTCGTACGTGGCCGTGGTGAGCCCGGTGTCGGGGTCGGTAGCGCTGATCTGCCTTCCACGCAGGTCGTACTCATAGGACCACTCGTTCAGAGCCGGGTCCGTGACCTTCGCGAGGTTTCCTCGGTTGTCGTACTCGTAGACGGTCGCGTCGAAGGTCCCGGTCGGGCCGTCGCCGTGGAAGTCCCGCTTCTCGATCAGTTCGCCACGGGCGTTGGTGATCGTGGCAGTCGGCGTCGCCCCTTCCGGCGGATTGACGCTGACCATCCAGCCCTCGCTCGAACCACCGTAGGTGGTCGCGGTGGAGTACAGGATCTCCTGATGGGACATGAACTCTTCGAGCACCACGCGCCCGGCGCCGTCGTACGTGTAGAACGTCCTCGCCTGGTCTTCGCCCTGCGAGACGTACACGAGATCCGCACCCGGTTCGGTCGCGGAGTCCCAGTTCGGGCCCGAGGACCAGGAAGTCATGCCACGCGTGTCGTACTCGATGCCGGAGAGCAGGCGTCCGCCGTTCGCGGTGGGAACCTGAGCCTGGACTTGGCGCAGCAACGAGTCGTACAGGACCACGCCGTTCAGACGTTCAGTGCCGGAAGGGGAGACGCTGTACGAGGTCACGGCCGACGGCTCGGTGTTGGACACCTCGTATTCGAACGCCGCGCTGGGAACCTCCGGGTGCGCGGTCTTGGACCAGCCGGGCCCCCACACCGCGGTGACGCGGCCGAGCGGGTCGTAGACGGTCTCGGTGACGCGTTCGTTCGCGTCGACGGTCTTCACCGGCAGGCCACGGGTCTTGTCCGCGTGAACAGTGCTGGTGTGCCCCAGAGGGTTCGTGGTGGTCACCGAGGCGACGGGCCCGCCGTTCGCGGGCGTGTAGGCGGTCGTGGTGGTGCGGTCGAGGGCGTCCGTCACGGATTCGACTCGCCCGAGCGAGTCGTAGCTCGCGCGCATCGTCGTGGTCCAGTTGTCGTCAGTGTCGTACGCGTCCCTGACGACGTTCATCGTCAGCAGGCCTCTGACGGGAGGCACATCGGTGATCGAAGTGTCTCCGTCGTAGAAGAACCGGCTTTCGCTGATGAGGTCGTCCGGGTAGGCGACCTGACTCTCGCAATCGACCGCGACGACCTCGACACCGGCGACCAGGTCGTACCTGTGCGCCGTTGGATTGTCGACATAGGAGGTGCGGCTGCATCGCTCGTCGCCCGGGGCGACGTCGCCGAGTTCGGAAACGGTGATGGCTCGGCCACGGTCGTCGTAGGTCGTGACCGTGCTCGTCCGTCTCCAAGTGGCGGCGGCGAGCAGTTCACGAGTGTCGGAGCGACTCTCGCCGACGAGCCAGGCCTTCAGCGTGCCGCCGTCGTGATCGCGTTCGGCGGCCAGTTTCGTCCAGTATCGAGAAACGGTGGAGGCGATGATCGCCGAGCCGTCATAGGACGCCGTCTCGAGCACCGCGCCCGTCAACGCTTCGTCGTCCTTGAACGTGTTTCCTTCTGTATCGGTGAGCGTCACGCTCAGCGTGCCGGTTCCGGACGCGGTCGTGGGTTGGCTATCCATGCCGCGGTAGTAGCGGGTCCGGGAGGTGAGCTGCTCGTCCTCGTTCGGACTGCCGGACTTGACGGTGACCTGGGGGTAGCCGCGCCACTGGTTGTACGTGCGCAGATCCTCGTCTGAGAATTCGGAGTCGTCCCAGGCCCAGAGACGGGTCGTTCCGCCTCCGCTCGTCGCATAGTCGTAGTAGGTGCGCACCGGCAGTTGGCCTGCGGTGGTGTCGAATTCGGCGACCTCGGTGACCACGTACTTGTGGAACCACTCCTCGGTGTCGCCTTCCTCGGAGAGCACCGGGTAGCACAGCCTGCTGTTGTTGACCTTGTTCGGCAGGCTGTTCCAGGTGCACGACGGCTCGGAGTACCAGACGCCGGTCACCGAGCCTGTCTCAGAGACGATCGCCGTCAGGCGGGTCCTCCACATCGAAGGGGTGCCTTCGGAATGCTCGACCCGGTTGGGGAAGGCGATTCCCGAGAACTCAACCGGCGGCGTGGACTCGGTCCCGCCGACGTGGCCGGTGTGCTGGATCGACTTCAGCCAGAGGACCGTGTCCTCGCCGTCGCCGTAGTCGAGGAACTCCTGGACCAGTTGCCACGAGTCGACCTTGGTGAATCCGCCGGCGCCGTCGGGCACCGACGTCGCGATCTGCGAAAGCCGCTTGGACGAGAAGAACGCCGGGGAGTACAGGTCTTCGCAGGGGGCCGTCTGGCAGTTCTCATTCCACGGCGTCTCGGGCCATGAACTCGTCTTCGGAGTGTTGTCGGCGTTGTAGCAGGCCGACTCGCAACGGTCGGTGTAGGTGAAGGAGACGCGGCCGGACTGGACTCCCGGAGCGTCGACGCGGAGTCCATAGTCGATACGCGTCAACCGCGCGGCCCGGTGGAAGGCGGTCCGGTTGTCCGGGTCCACGGCGGCTCCGTAGTGACCGGTCTCGGTCGACCATTCGAAGCGGGCTCGGTTGCCGTGGACGTCGGTGATCTCGTCGAGCATCCAGCGATAGGCCTGCGCGCAGTCCGAACCGGCGAAGTCGCCGGACTTGTAGCAGGACTCGCTGGAGTGGTTGCCGAACACGGGCACCGTCAGGCGCGAACCGGTGTCGGCGGCGCGCGCACCGAAGGTGTAGACGGTGCCGTCGGTGGTGGTGACCCGCCAGCCCTCGCTCGTAGCGGTCGTGGCAGTCGCCGGGGCGCCGAGGAGTTCGACCTTCCAGCCCGGGTCGGCCGTCGCGACCCACTTTCCAGTGCCGTCGTCGAGGACGACCGCCGAGTTGACGCCTTCGAGCACCAGGGTGACCGCCGGGGACTTCCCGTCCCAGCATCGGTCGGCGGTGGCGGCCGGGGTGTTGCCGCCCTCGTCGGACATGCAGGCGGTGTAGGTCCGTTCGATGTAGCCCGGCGTGTAGGACCAGCCGTCGCCGATCACTCCGGCCTGGTTGTTGGACGAGGAGGTGTGGCCGTCCACCGCCTGGGACGAGTACGAGAGACCCACTGAGGGCACCGGCCCCTCCGCCGGGGGCAGTTCGAGGCCGTAGGAGTACGAGAGGCCGCCGGTGGATCCGCCTTGCGCCCACGAGCCCGCGTTCGACAGGTCGGTGGCGGACCAGTCTCCCGTGGCCGAGGATCCGCCCGATCCTCCAGCGGACGGCACCGAGATCTTTCCGGACTCGGTCTCCAGGCCCTGGTTGAGGAGGTTCACCTGCGAACCGGTGACCGGGGAGGTCGACACCGGTGTCCCCAAGTCGGGTTCCATGCTGCCGGACTGCGCCTCGGCCGGGGTTTGGAAGGCGAACAGTGCGGCTCCGGCGATCAGGGCCGAGGCCACGCTGATGCGAGCCGCGGCCGTGCCGCGCACGGTCCAGGAGGGAGGGGAGTAAGGCATCGCTGGGCCTTTCGAGAAGTGAGTCCGAGGGGCGAGTTCGATCGGGGCAGGGGCAGGAGGGTCGGCCCCCGCCCCGATTGCGAGCTAAGGATCCACTGGGGGCTCGCCTTCGCCTTCGCAGTCGGCATCGTTCGGGTCGAGTTCGAACTTCGGCGCGTCCTGTGCGAGCTTCTCGATCGCAAGGCGGTCCAAGACGCCGCCCCAGGCTTGCACCTGGTCGATCCCGCCCACGAAGAAGTTCGTCATCTCGCCGAACTGTTCAGCCGCACCGATGGTCAACGGTCCGGTGGCCTGCCAAGGAGCGTCCACGATCGGCGCCTCGGACTGCAATTCCCCGTCGATGAACAGGCGGATCACGCCTGCTCCGAGATCGACTTGGCCTGCGAGGTGGTACCACTTCTCGGCGACAGGAGGCGTCGTCCCTACCGCCCGCGTCCACTTTGTTCCTTCTCCGTCATGTTGCGGCATGGAGAACTGGAAGTTCCCGTAGGCCGGGTTGTAGGCGAGCTTGAATCCGCCGTATCCACCGCCACCGGTCTGCGAGACGACGGCGCGGAAGTCGTCCAGGTCGTCGATGCGGACCCAAGAGGTGATGGTGAACGATTCGTCGGTCGTCACCACCGGCCCGGCCGTCTCGGCCCAGCTCGCTCCACCGAGTGCAAGGCCATAGACGGCGTAGCAGGAGTTGTACCGGTCGATTTCCCATGAGTAGTCGGTGCCGAGGGTCCCGGTGATGGTCAGGTTGTTCGAGCCCCACTCGTCGGCACCAGCGGTCTCTTCTCCGAGTTCCCAGGCCGCCAACCGCTCGGTGTGCGTCGAGGCGACCTCGTCGGCGTCGAGCGCGCCTCGCCAGACGCGGACGTCGGAGATGGCGCCGTCCAGGTACTGGTCGGTACCCGTCTCGTTGACGGTCTCACCGCAACCGATCATGAGTTTGTCCGCTCGCCATGGCGTGATCGAGCCCAGGCCTCTGCCGATCGCGAACTCTCCGTCGACATAGAGACTTACGTAATCCTCCGCGCGGTCTACCACTAGCGTGACGTGAGTCCAGATGCCGAGCTGGCCTGAATCGGGAAGAGTGTTGCTCGCCCAACTCGCAGCCGGGTCGTCCGCTCCGGTGAGACCGAAGCCCCAACCGGCGACGTTCGGGTTGTACTTGGCCGTCGCGGCGAAGTATTGGCTACCTCCGAACTCGAAGATCCGGCTGTGTTCTTGCGGTCCGTCCGGGTCAAGCCATACCCAAGCCGATACCGCGAAAGAATCGTCGGTGCGTACCGGTACCGACCCCGAGGCAGGACAGAACGAGCGGTCGAGCGCGAGCGCACTCGATTCACGGCCGTGTTGGTCCTCCACCCACTCAGGAACTGCGGGAAGCCCTGTAAGTTCGGTTGCTCGCCCGGAGTAGTCAAGCCCGTTGCCTCGCAGTGGATACCAGGCCTGCAACGCAGATGGGAGTCCTTGACCCGTCATGAGATCGGATATCTGCTCACCGGTGAGTGCTTGCTGGAACACGACTGCTTCGTCGATCGATCCCGCAAACGGACTATAGGAAGTGCCACTCTTGTACATGGCACATCCGACGGAGAATAGTCCCGTTGCCTCCCACGCCGTGTAAGTTACTGCTTTCGATGCTTCAAGTTGCCCATCTACATAGAGTCGGAGTCGCTGAGCCGGTGCATCGTAGACAGCTGCAATGTGGGTCCACGATCCGTATCGCGTCGAAGTCTGGGGAGCCAACGCGAAGCTCTCCACCGATTCCGAAGAGTCGGTGGACGAGGTTCTGATTCCCCACCTGCCTGAAGAGAAGAGAACAACCTTAAAATTGTTCCTGGATTGCCCCGTGATGTCAAACATGGCGATTTCGTCAGTGGGGGCTTGATCGACTAGAGCCCATCCTCCAATCGTGAACGAATCGGCGGTATTTACAAGCGGCCCATCTGCTGCGAGGCACCCTTCGATCGTACCGTCAAATACCGCTGTCGCTTCAGTTCGTCCCTCAGAGTCGACGCCAAATACGCTTGCTGTCTCAGGCGTCAGCGCGTTCTCGCCAGCGTCGTCCAACAAGTCTCCGTCGAAGCGCCAGGTCCCCACCGCCTTGGCTGGCTGTGCCTCGATGACGGTGAACAGGAGCGTCGTCGGGCTGGAGACGTTGCCCGTCGCGCCGACCGGGAAGTCCCTCGCCCATACCTGGAGCGAGTGGTCGATCGAACTGGTGGAGGGGGTCACCGAGATACCGGCCATGCCGGTCATCGCCGAGACCGTGCTCTTCGGCCCGTTGTCGAGGCTGTACTCGAAGCTCTTCACATCCGAACCGCCCACGAGCTCGAAAGCCACAGGTTGGCCGGGCAGTGGACTCTCCGTCACCTGGACGACGTCGGGAGGTTCGGGCGCGGTCGTGTCGACCCTGATCCAGCAGTATGGAGACCATTCTGCGCTGGAGGTGAAGGCGTCGTCAGTGATCACCCGCCATCTGTAGAGCCCATCAGCGGTGACCTGGCCCGTGGCAACGGTTGTCGTGGCGACTGTTCCGCTGGTGGTCTTGACAGACCATTCCTTGGTGTTGTCACCGGTCTCGGCGTAGAAGCGATATTTCGCCCAGACGGTGCCCCCGTCAGGGTCGGAGGGGACCGAGGACAATTTCGGCGTCCTCGAAGTCACTACGGTGGGTGCGGCCTTCGTCCCGCATCCCTGGCCTTCGGTGGACAGGTTCGTCGGCGTGTTCGGCAGGGAGTTGACGGTGAAGTAGCAGTAGTTCGTGAACACGCCGTGTCTGGACGAGGTGCCGTCCGAGTCCCAGGCCCTCGCGTTCCAACGGTATGTCTTACCGCGTACGAGCTTTCCTTCACCGACGACACCGGTGAGTGTGGCGTTCTTCGCTACGTCGTTGAAGTCGATCTGCTGCTTGTGGTTCGGGTGGGCCACATTTCGCTCGTACAGGTAGAAGCTGATGCGGTTGTCGGACGCCAGCGCCGAGGGCGACTTGGCCTTCAGCTTCGGAGTGAGGGTGTTGATGGTCGGCCCCGGCGCCGAGGTCGAGCAGTTGACGCCGTCGATGGTCATTCCGGTGGGTTTCAGCGGCCCGTGAATTACCGTCAACGTCGCTGAGGAGGCACTGAGTTTGCGGAAGTAGTTCTTGTTGGCTTCCTGAGTGGCGTTGGACCCGGACATGATGCCGAACGTCGCCGTATTTCCTCCAGCGTTGACGAGGGACTGCACTCGAGTCGCGGTTCGAGTGTCTTCCCAGGCGATTCGCTGGTCGCTCTCGTCCGCATCCGTGTTGGAGGTCGGAATGGAGGCCGTGGCCACCAGCGACACGAGCTTGCCGGTGAAGGTGCTCCAGCTGACGCTGCCTGAGGTGGCGAAGTAGTCCATGGAGTAGAGCCGGACTGCCTGCTTCGCACCTCCAGCGCCTCCCGTGTGCAACTGCGTGATCCGAACTGTGGCTTCTTGAATGTCACGATTGGCCAGCGCGGTCAGACCGTCGAACCGGAGTGAGGAGCGCCAGTATCCGAGTGCGTTGTCCGGCTCCCACAGTTGCGCTCCGACGCAGAGCTCGTTGGCGGTGCCGCAAGCGATCCCGTTCCGCTGCGAGAACACCTCCGCGGTGGCCGCGGTGGCGTCGGAGAACTGCGGGTCGATGTAGACGGGGAACTGGGTCTCGGGGTCGGCGAGCATGTCCTGGTCGGGAACGACCGTGAGGCTGTCTGCGTCGATTTCGAGCGACATCGGGGCTTCCTGAACGGGCTCATCGTCTTCAGGAACCGTCGAGTCCCACATCCGCGGCTGCGCCACGCCGAAGGCGACCTCGCCGGACGCGTCGGTCAGCACCGCGGTGTCGGATTCAGGGTCGTGGTCGACGGTCAGCCCGTCGATCTCCATGCCGAGTTCCACCGACTCCAGATCGGGGTGCGTCGCCGCTTCAGGGGTCTTGACCACCAGCGCGTAGGAGAACTCGGCCACTCCCGAGTAGACCTCCAGGTCGACTTCGGGCAGGACTTCGGGGTAGGTCACCGTCGTGCCGTCGACGACGGGTTCGGGAAGCGGCTCGACCCAGTTCAGGGAAACGCGCTCTCCGGCGGCGTTCGTCGCGGTCACGAAGGCGGTCTCGCCTTCTCCACCGAATTCCAGCTCAGATACGGTCGCCGCCGCTTTGAGGGAGCCGTCGGTGTCCACTTCGACGCTCGCGTCCGCGTCGATCCATTCCCCGGATCGGTCGGGCACCCATGCCGGCACCGCGCTGAACTCCGACCGCACCGAGCCGTCAGGCTGCGCGAACGAGCGGCTGGTGTAGTCCTGGGCCTCGCGAATGAGCACTTCGGCGTCGCATTCGAAAGCGAGGTCGAGGGCATCGGTTTCGCCGCGTTCCTGGAGTCCCGCATCGGGAATCGCGCATGCGGCGCCTGATTCGTCGTCGGGCTCTTGGGCGGTGGCCGCGGGCGCGTACAACGTCGCGCCGACCAGTACCGAGGCCAGACCGAAGACCAGGCTTCGCATGAGGCGGCGGCGAGGATGGGGACTCGTCACGGGGTCGCTCTCCAGTTAGGGGGTGGGGTGTGGATTTCGAGGGGTGTGGGGTTCGTCTCGACACGGATTGTGATTGAGAACGAGCCAGACGCTATCAGCATTCACGTACCCGTGCATTGACAAGCCAAAGTGGATTAGTCCGAATTGGTGCGATCTCAGTTCCTCCATATCGGCCTTGAACTGGATATGTAACGAACTGACATCAGAATCTGGAACTTCTCGCGCTGCCCCTGAGTAGCCCCCTTGCCACCCCGACCGAACCAAGGGTGGTCGCGGGCGGACTGGGGGTGGCGGGGTGGGGGGGTTAGGGCTTACAGTGAGGCGCGTTGCTATCTGGTGGTTTCGACTGTAGGGAGTGCTATGTCAGAAAATCACCCGTTCGTGTTGCCGGTGTTCTATCTGCCGTATCCGGCGCGGTTGAACGCGCATGTCGAGGGGGCTCGGGCGCATGCGCGGGTGTGGGCCAAGGAGATGGGGATGCTCGACGCGCCCGCGGAGGAGGGCGGGGTGATCTGGGACGAGGCCGAGCTCGATCGGCACGACTACGGGCTGCTGTGCGCGTACACGCACCCCGACTGCGACGGGCCCGCGCTCGACCTCATCACGGACTGGTACGTGTGGGTGTTCTTCTTCGACGACCACTTCCTCGACGCGTTCAAGCGCACCCGCGACACGGCCGGGGCCAAGGCCTACCTGGACCGCATCCCGCTGTTCATGCCGCTCGACCTGGGCCAGACCCCCGAGCCGCACAACCCCGTCGAGCTCGGGCTGGCCGACCTGTGGCGGCGCACCGCCCCGGCCATGTCGCCCGACTGGCGCGAGCGGTTCCTGGAGAGCACCGTGAACCTGCTCTTCGAATCCCTGTGGGAGCTCGCGAACATCAAGTCCGACCGCGTCGCCAACCCCATCGAGTACATCGAGATGCGCCGCAAGGTCGGCGGCGCGCCGTGGTCGGCCGGGCTCGTCGAGTACGCCGTGGGCGCCGAAGTGCCCGAGGCCGTCTCCCGCTCCAGGCCGCTCGAAGTCCTGCGCGACACCTTCTCCGACGCGGTCCACCTGCGCAACGACCTGTTCTCCTACGAGCGGGAGGTCCGCACCGAAGGCGAGAATGCCAACGCCGTGCTGGTCTTCGAGCAGTTCCTCGGCTGGGAGACCCAGCGCGCCGCCGAACTGGTCAACGACGTCCTGACCTCGCGGCTCCACCAGTTCGAGAACACCGCGCTCACCGAGATCCCGATCCTGTGCGCCGCGGGCGGCGTCACCCCGGCCGAGCAGGTCGCGATCGCCTTGTACGCCAAGGGGCTCCAGGACTGGCAGGCCGGCGGCCACGAGTGGCACATGCGCTCCAGCCGCTACATGAACGACGCGGCCGACCGCGTCCTCGGCGGCCCGAACGGGATCGGCACCTCCGGGGCCCGCATCGCCGCCTCGGGCCTGAAGCAGCACTTCAGGACCCCGTTCAAACAGGTCGGCCCGACCGCGATGCCCGAGTTCGCGATGCCGTTCCGCCTCCAGCTCAACCCGCACCTGGAACAGACGCGGCGCCACGCCGTCGAATGGGCCGATAGCGTGGGCTTCCTCGCCCCCGACCCGGCCCTGCCCGGCTCGGGCCTGTGGCACCGCAGGCAGTTCGAGGGCTTCGACTTCGCGCTGTGCTCGGCCGGGATCGACCCCGACGGGACCCAGGAGGAGCTCGACGTCTCCGCCGACTGGCTCGCATGGGGCACCTACGGCGACGACTACTACCCCGTGGCCTTCGGCCGCGGCCGGGACCTCAGCGCCGCCATCGCGCAGAACGCCAGGCTGCGCGACTGCATGCCCGTCGACCTCCAACCGCGCGTCGCGCCCGCCAACCCGCTCGAGAAGGGCCTGGTCGACCTGTGGGCCCGCACCGCCGCCGGATTCGACGAGCGCGCCCGCGGAGAGTTCAAGACCGCGGTCGAGAAGATGCTCGACGGCTGGCTGTGGGAGCTGCACACCGAGGGCCAGAACCGGGTCCCCGACCCGGTCGACTACGTGGAGATGCGCCGCGACTCGTTCGGCTCGGACCTGACGATGTCGCTCGCGCGCCTGCGGGCCGGGCGCCAGGTCCCCGACGCGGTGTGGCGCTCGCGCCCGCTGCTGGCGCTGGAGGCCGCCGCGATGGACAACGTGTGCCTGCTCAACGACGTGTGCTCCTACCACAAGGAGATCGAGTACGAAGGCCAGCTCGTCAACGGCGTGGTCGTGGTCGAGGAGTACCTCGGCGTCTCCCGAGAGGAGGCCGTGGCCGTCACCGCCGCGCTCGCCAACGCCCGCCTGGAGCAGTTCGTCCTGGTAGAGACCACCGAGTTGCCCACGCTCGCAGAGGAGTTCGGACTCGACCAGGACGCACGGCGGGCCCTCGCGGCCTATGTGGAGGACCTGCGGAACTGGGTGGCCGCGATCCACAAGTGGCACCTGGACGGCACCGACCGCTACCGCGAGGAGGTCCTACGCCGCGGGGCCGACTTCGGGCCCGGGTCGGCCGCGGCCCACGGCGTCGGACGCTACCTGGAAACCGGACGGGAGTCCGTGCCCGCGCAGCGGAAGGCGGCGGTGCCAACCGAGACGACGTCCTCCGAGCCGACCGTGCCCGCCCGCACGGCGGCCCCGGAATGGAAGGTCCCGGGGCCGCCGTCGTGGCGCGACTACCTGCCCGCGCGGCCCGACATGGCCGCTCCGGCCGAGGTCGCCAACCCGAACGCGAATATCGCGGCCATCATGCGCCGCTTAGCCGGAGCGCTGCTCTCCTCCTCTTCGGGAGGGTCGGCGTTCGGCTCCTCCACCGCGAGACCCGCGGGCAGCGGCCCCGGGTCTCGCGGATCGGGCTCGTCGCTCGGCGGCGGGTCCTCGGCCACAGGGCTGGCCGCGGGCGGTACGGGACTCGCAGAGTCCTCAGCGGACGGTGGTGTCGGAGGTGCGGACGAAGGCGGTTGCGGCGCAGGGGGAAGCGACGGCTCGGCGCTCGGCGACGCGGGCTGCGTCGGTTCCGGAGGCGTCGGTTCCGGAGGCGTCGGTGCGGGCGGCGTCGGCGGTGGTGCCGGAGGTTCGGGCGGCGTCGGCACCGACGTCGGGGGCTTTGGCGGCTCCGGCGGGTGCGGCGGCTCGGGAGGTTTCGGTGGGTGCGGAGGGTGCGGAGGATGGGGCGGTTCCGGGGGCTTCGGAGGATGCGGCGGGTGAGGCGGATGCGGCGGGTCGGGGGGCACGGGCGGGTGCGGGGGCTTCGGCGCGTCCGGGAGCGTCCCGCCGTAGCTCGGGGCGGTCGGGTAGTCCGGGTAGGTCGGGTGGCGGCCCTCGGCGGTCTGCGAGGTCGCCGAACCGACGTCGAAGGCCAGCGCGAGCGCGGGCAGGGCCGTCAGGGTCACCGCCGCGATGACGAGTGCTATCAGCCGTCGCATGGTCGTCTCCGACCCGATGTACGGAATTCACTAGTATCCACGTGAATATTCTGCTTCACGAAGTTTGGTGGGAACAATGGCCATTTGGTGGCAAGGCTTGCTCTTCGCTCTGGTGGTGGTCGCGGCCGCGAGCGTGGTCGTCGCGCTGCTACAGCGGTTCGCGCCGCCGACGACCCGGGGGCACAACAACGAGCTGGGCACGACGCTGTTCGAGCTGTTGACGGTGCTGTACGCGATCGTGCTCGCGTTCGTGCTGATCACGGCGTGGGAGGACAAGAACGAGGCGGGGCGGGTGACGTACGCCGAGGCCGACGAGCTGGTGAACGTGTACTGGTCGGCGGCCGGGCTCGATCCCGAGCAGCGCGACGAGGTGCGCGCGGCGGTGCGGGCCTACACCGAGGAGGTGATCGTCTCGGAGTGGCCGGCGATGCGCGAGCAGGAGGAGGTCTCGTCGCAGGGGCTGCTGCTGCTGGACGCGATGCGCGCGCCGGTGGCGAGCGAGCAGGCCGAGGAGGAGACGGCGCAGGCGCGGATCGAGGCCACGAGGGACGGGATCCTGGCGGTGTCGGAGCAGCGGGCGGACCGCCTGTTCCAGGCGCAGCGGGGGCTGGGGCCGGTGATGTGGACGGTGCTGGTGCCGGGGGCGCTGCTGGTGTTCGCGGTGATGCTCACGCTGGGGACGCCCACGCGGAAGTACCAGTTCGTGCTGGTGGGGCTGATCTCGGGGATGGTGGCGCTGATGCTGTTCGCGGCCTATCAGCTGGAGTACCCGTTCAGTCGCGGTGAGGCCACTGAGCCGGTGGCCTACGAGACCGCTCTGGAGCGTTACGACGTGATCGATGCGCAGTATACACATGAATAAGTTTTCTCGGACGCATTCTGGATGTTCATACTTCTTGTCCGATATGATTCTCAACGAGCCGTAACCGCCTCAATGTGAGGAAGTCTGAGCATGACCGATTCCGTCGTCGACGCAGTCTCCGCTGTCCCGCAGCAGACCGCGAACGGACAGCACCCCGCCACCAGCCTGGGCACCGCCGCCGCGCGCAACCTCGCCACCACCACCAAGTCCGTCCCCCAGATGCAGGAGATCACCAGCCGGTGGCTCCTGAAGGTCCTGCCGTGGGTCCAGACCCAGGGCGGCGCGTACCGCGTCAACCGCCGCCTCACCCACACCGTCGGCGACGGCCGCGTCGAGTTCAGCGTGGAGGGCGACGCGGTGCGCGTCATCCCCACCGAGCTCGGCGAGATCGCGCAGCTGCGCGGCATCGAGGACGAATCGCTCCTGGCCGAGCTGGCCGGGCGCTTCGAGCAGCGCGAGGTCCGCGCCGGGGAGCACCTGGCGCAGGAGGGCCGCCCGGTCGACGGGATCCACCTCATCGCCCACGGCCGCGTCGAGCAGTTCGGCGCCGGGCCGTTCGGCGACCAGTCCTCGCTGGGCCTGATGGTCGACGGCGACCACTTCGGACAGGAGATCCTCACCGAGGACGCCCCGACCTGGGACCACGACGTGATCGCCGCGACCCCGGTCACGGTGCTCACCCTCCCGGCCGCGGCCGTGGCCGAGCTGGTCGAGCGCGTCCCCGAACTGGCCGCGCACCTCGACCGGTTCCGCGCCGGGCGCTCGGCGAAGGCCAACAAGCACGGCGAGGCCGCGATCGACATCGCCGTCGGCCACACCGGCGAGCCCGACCTGCCGCGCACGTTCGTCGACTACGAGCTCGCGCCGCGCGAGTACGAACTCTCGGTGGCCCAGACCGTGCTGCGCGTCCACACCCGCGTGGCCGACCTGTACAACCAGCCGATGAACCAGATGGAGCAGCAGCTGCGCCTCACCGTGGAGGCCCTGAAGGAGCAGCAGGAGGAGCAGCTGCTCAACAACCGCGAGTTCGGCCTGCTGCACAACGCGGCGCTGAACCAGCGCATCCCCACCCGCTCGGGCCCGCCCACGCCCGACGACCTCGACGAGCTCATCAGCCGCCGCCGCAAGCCCGAGTTCCTGCTCGCCCACCCGAAGGCCATCGCCGCGTTCGGCCGCGAGTGCACCAAGCGGGGCATCTACCCGTCCACGGTGGACTTCAACGGGCACCACATCCCGGCGTGGCGGGGCATCCCGCTGCTGCCGTGCAACAAGATCCCGATCACCTCGGCGCGCACCACCTCGATCCTGTGCCTGCGCACCGGCGAGGCCGACCAAGGCGTGGTGGGCCTGCGCCAGACCGGCCTGCCCGACGAGTACGAGCCCGGACTCTCGGTGCGCTTCATGGGCATCGACGAGAAAGCCGTCATGTCCTACCTGGTCAGCGCCTACTACTCGGTCGCGGTCCTGGTCCCCGACGCGCTCGGCATCCTCGAACACGTCGAGATCGGACGCTGAGCGTCCCGGGCGGCCGCGGCCCGCACCGCCGCGGCCGCCCGGGCCTTGCCGACCGTGCCACCCGACCCCGACCGGCCGGACGCGCCTCCGGCCGAGCCGAACCACGTGCCCCAGGGAGCCCGCATGACCGTCCTGACCGACCGCCACGGCACTGAGAAATACAGCGCAGACGGCCACCACGCCGAGCGCGAGGCCATCGACGCCGGACTGCGCGAAGCAGCCGCGCGCCTCCCCGGGCCCGCCGCCCAGATCGCCGCCTACCACTTCGGATGGACCGACCGGGACGGGCGGCCCGTCGACGCCAACTCCGGCAAGGCCCTCCGCCCGCTGCTCACCCTCCTGGCCGCGAAGGCCGTGGCCGGGGACTGGCGCCAAGCCGTCCCGGCGGCCGTCGCGGTGGAGATGATCCACAACTTCTCCCTCATCCACGACGACATCATCGACCGCGACGGGGTGCGCCGCCACCGCCCCACCGCGTGGAAGGTCTACGGCGTCAACGACGCGATCCTCGTCGGCGACGCCCTCCACGCCCTCGCGTTCGAAGTCGTGGCCGAAGCCGGAGGCGAAAAGGCCACCCTCGGCACCGGGCTGCTCGCCCAGACCGTGCGGGCCCTCATCGAAGGCCAGCTCGCCGACACCCGCTTCGAGGACCGCGAACGGGTCGACCTCGCCGAATGCGAGGCCATGTCCGAGGCCAAGACCGCCTCGCTCATGGGCTGCGCCACCGCGCTCGGGGCCCTGTTCGGCGGCGGCTCCCGCGAACAGGTCGACGCGTTGCAGGGCTTCGGGTTCCGGCTGGGCCTGGCGTTCCAGCACGTGGACGACCTGCTCGGGATCTGGGGCGACCCGGCCGTCACCGGCAAGGCCGTCTACTCGGACCTTCGCAACCGCAAGAAGTCCCTCCCGGTCACCGCCGCGCTCGGCTCGGGCCACCGCGACGCCGACGAGCTCGCGCGCCTCTACCGCGCCGAGACCCAACTCGATGAGACCGCGCTGCGCCGCGCCGCCGACCTCGTCGAAGCCTGCGGCGGCCGCATCGCCAGCCAGCAGGCCGCCGCCGCGCTCACCGAAGCGGCCGCGAACCGCCTTGCGGCCGAACCGTTCCACGACGAAGCGGTCGCCGAACTCACCGCGCTGGCCGCGAGCACGGTCGGCCGGGTCCGGTGACGGTGATCCGCCGGGTGCTCCTGCCGTCCCCGCGGTCGTTCTGCGCCGGAGTCGAGCGCGCGATCGAGATCGTGGAGCGGCTCCTGGACCGCCACGGACCGCCCGTGTACGTGCGCAACCAGATCGTCCACAACGCGCACGTCGTGGCCGATCTGGA
The DNA here is from genome assembly GCF_040645615.1 of Glycomyces sp. NPDC046736. Classification (NCBI taxonomy): domain Bacteria; kingdom Bacillati; phylum Actinomycetota; class Actinomycetes; order Glycomycetales; family Glycomycetaceae; genus Glycomyces; species Glycomyces sp. NPDC046736. The sequence goes on from NZ_JBEYYO010000011.1 coordinate 28,987, forward strand.
GGCCCGCGGCGCGGTGTTCATCGGCGAACTCGACGAGGTTCCCGACGAGGCGCTGGTGGTCTTCAGCGCCCACGGGGTGGCACCGGCGGTCGAGCGCGAGGCCGCCCGGCGGGGCCTCGACGCGGTGGACGCGACCTGCCCGCTGGTCGCGAAGGTCCACGCCGAGGCCAAGCGGGCCGCCGACGCGGGCGACACGGTGATCCTCATCGGACACGAAGGCCACGAGGAGGTCGTCGGCACGATGGGTGTGGCCCCCGAGCGCACGGTCCTGGTCGAGGACGCGGCGGCCGTGGCCTCCCTGCGGGTCGCCGACCCCGCGAAGGTCACGTACCTGAGCCAGACCACGCTGTCGGTGACCGAGGTCGAGTCGATCGCGGCGGCGCTCCAGGCCCGCTACCCGGCGATCAAAGGTCAAGGGGCCGAGGACATCTGCTACGCCACCAGCAACCGCCAGGCCGCCGTTGCCGCGGTCGTGGACGAGGCGGACCTCGTGCTCGTGGTCGGCTCGGCGAACTCCTCGAACTCCAACCGCCTGGTCGAACTCGCCCGCCTCGCGGGCACCCCGTCCCACCTCGTCGAAGACGCCGGAGCGCTCGACCCGGCCTGGCTCGAAGGGACGCGAACCGTGGCGGTCACCGCCGGCGCCTCCGCTCCCCCGGCCCTGGTCGACGACGTCGTCACCGCCATAGCGGCCCTGGGCCCGATCGAACTGATCGAACGCCCCGTGACCGAGGAGACCCAGGAATTCCTGCTCCCCCAACGCCTCCGCACCCGCGGCTGAGACGCCGAAAGCCCGGCCGAGGAGCCGGGCCTTCGGGTCTCGCTACCGGTGGTGGAACACCACTTCGGCCATTCGACGCTCGGGCCGTCGAGGATCGGCGAGTGCTCACCGCGGAGGTGGGCGTCGACGAAGGCGGTCACATGGACCCGGGTGAGGTCGTCGGCGCGGTCGCCGGGGAGGTCCTGAAGCGGCTGCCCGAACTGCTCGGCGAGCGGCGCGAGGTCGGTGAAGGTGCTGTGGCCGCTGCCCTCCACGGTGATCCAGCGCTTCCAGTCGCACAGCCGCGACCAAGCCTCGTCCCAGGTCTCGTCCTCGCCGGGCTGCCCGTGATCCTGGGCGCCCACGATGAGGAACGGGTCGCTCACGTGGCCCGGGTCGAGCGCGAAGAAGGTGCCGTCCAGGTTGAACCCGGCGTCGAACCGGTCGTCGGCGGCGAGGGTGCGGTGCGCCGACGCGCCGCCGATGGAGTGGCCGCCCACCGCGACGCGGTCCAGGTCGAGCTTGAGCCCGTCGAGCGCGCCCGCGGTGAGCTCGTCGAGCGTGAACGCGAGGTCGGCGGCCCGGTTGGGGACGAGCACCTCGGGATCGAGCGGCTGCGTGCAGTGACCCCGATGGTATGCTGGCATACATGGCACGCACTACCGTGAAGATCTCCGATCAACTCGACGCCAGGCTCCGCCATGAGGCGGCTCGACGCGGCATCACGGTCTCCGAGCTCACCCGCGAGGCGATCGAGAGCCACCTGGGAGGGCCGAAGCGCCGGCTGATGGCGGCCGGGGCCGGCCGCAGCGGTCGCTCCGATGTCTCCGAGCGCATCGAGGAGATCCTCCGCGCGGAAATGGGGCAGGGCTCATTAGCCTCATCGTCGACGCCGGACCCCTGTACGCGTACATCGACGCCGACGACCGCCACCACGAAGCCTGTCTCGACCTCCTTGAGAACCACCTCGGCCCCCTCATCGTGCCGACACTGGTCATCACCGAAGTCGCCTACCTCGTCGCAACGAGACTCGGTACCGAAGCCGAAGTCCGTTTCCTCGGCGACCTCGCTTCCGGAGCGTTCACGGTCGAACCGGTCCACCCCTCCGACTGGCTCCGGATCGCGCAACTCACCAGCCTCTACAGCAACCTCCCGCTCGGCACCGTCGACGCATCGGTGGTCGCGGCGGCGGAACGCCTGAACATCACCACGGTCGCGACAGTGGACCTGCGCCACTTCAATGTCGTTCGCCCCAAGCACTGCACGCACTTCGACATCCGACCGACCTGAAACCGGCCGCGCAAGCCGTGGCGGGGCCGCATCGTCGCCGTGCCACCGTCCGGGGGATGCAGTGTGGCCCGCGACCGCCCGGGAGCGGCGATCGCGGGCCGGGGGTCAGACTTTGGCGTGGGCCAGGTTCGGGGCGCGCGTGGTGAGGACGGTGCGCTGGTAGCACCACCAGTTGAGGGCCAGGAAGATCGCGTAGGAGGCGGCGAAGGCCCACATCGCGGGGACCACGGAGCCGGTCTGCTCGTTGGCGATCCGGAAGCCCTGGTTGATGCCGAACCCGCCGAGCGCGCCGATCGCGGAGATCCAGCCGAGCGCGGCGGCGGTGAGGCGCTTGGCCCCGATCGCGGCCGCTTCGGTGATCTCGCCGCCGGCCTTCGCGGCCGCTTCTGCCTGGAAGATCGCGGGGATCGACCGGTACGTGGAGCCGTTGGCGACGCCGCTCATGGTGAACAGCAGCATGAACGAGGCGAAGAACAGCGCGAACGACGAGGTCTCGATCCCACTGATCGCGCCGATGACGCCGACGCCCATCGCGGCGAACGCGAGGCTCGTGATCGGGGCGCCGGCCCAGCGGTCGGCGAGCCAGCCGCCGACCGGGCGCGCGAGCGAGCCGACCAGCGGCCCGAGCGCGGCGATCCACAAAGCGTTGAACTCCGGGAACGTCAACTTGATGACCAGCGGGAACGCGAACGAGTAGCCGATGAACGAACCGAACGTGCCGATGTAGAGCACGCTCATGACCCACGTGTGCGGCCGCGCCAGCGCGGGCAGCTGCGCGCGGATCGGGGTGCGGGACACCGCCAGGTTGTCCATGGCCCGCCAGGCCATGAACGCGGCGAACACGGCGAGCACGAGCCACAGCAGCGGGACGTTGTGCAGGTAGAACGCCCGGCCCTCCTCGGTGGTGCCTTGGGCGGCGCCGACCACGGCGAGGCCGATGACCAGCGGGCCGATGAACTGGACGGCCGAGACCCCGATGTTGCCGCCCGCGGCGTTGACGCCGAGGGCCGCGCCGCGGTGGCGTTCGGGATAGAAGTAGGAGATGTTGGCCATCGAGGACGCGAAGTTCCCGCCGCCGAACCCGGCGGTGACCCCGGCGACGACGAACATCCAGTACGGGGTGGCGGGGTCGGACACGCAGTACGCGAGCAGCGCGGTGGGCACGACCAGGAGGACCGCCGAGACGATCGTCCAGTTGCGGCCGCCGAAGACCGCCACGGCCGCGGTGTAGGGGATGCGCAGGAGCGCGCCGACCAGGTTCGGAACGGCGGTGAGCCAGAACAGCTGGCTGGTGGTGAAGCCGTACCCGGCGGCCGCGAGGTAGGGGGTGATGATGCTGAACATCGTCCACACCGAGAACCCGAGGTGCTCGGCGAGCACCGACCACACGAGGTTGCGCCTGGCCACCCGGCGACCGGCCGACCGCCAGAAGCCCTCGTCGTCGGGGCGCCAGTCGGTGATCCAGCCTTTGCGCGCGGGAGGCGCGTCCGTCGCTTGCGTCAGTGTCGCTGTCATGGGGCCACTCTCGGCCGACGGCGTTGCCTGGAGGTGCGGCGGCCGTACCGGAGGGATGAAGTTCGCCTCACCGGCCTGTTACGCCCGGTGTGCACGCGGGCCGAGAACCCGGTCACACCGGGCGATGGCATAGCGTTAGCGGGTATGGAAGCCGCCATCGAGGTCGCCGACCTCCGCAAGACCTACCGCGGCCGGAAGACCGGGGAGATCCGCGCCGTCGACGGAGTGAGCTTCCGGGTCGAACGCGGCGAGTTCTTCGGCATTCTCGGACCCAACGGGGCCGGGAAGACCACCACCCTCGAGATCGTCGAGGGCCTGCGCCGACCCGACTCCGGGACCGTGCGACTGCTGGGGCGGTCGCCGTGGCCGCACTCCGCCGAGCTGACCGGACGCGTGGGCGTGCAGCTCCAGGCGTCCGCGTTCTTCGAGTTCCTCTCCGCCAGAGAGCAGATCGAGACGTTCGCCGAGCTGTACGGGGCCTCGAAGGCCCGCGCCGCCGAGATGCTGGACCTGGTGGGCCTCGCCGAGCACGCGAACGTGCGCTGCGAGAAGCTCTCGGGCGGCCAGCAGCAGCGGCTGTCGATCGCGTGCGCCCTGGTGGGCGACCCGGAGCTGGTGTTCCTCGACGAGCCGACCGCCGCGCTCGACCCGCAGGCGCGGCGCAACCTCTGGGACCTCATGCGCGCGATCAACGCCGAGGGCCGCACGGTGGTCTTGACCACGCATTACATGGAGGAGGCCGAGTCGCTGTGCGACCGGGTCGCCATCATGGACGCCGGGCGCATCCGCGCGATCGACTCCCCGGCCGGGTTCGTGCGCGACCTGGACGCGCCGACGCGCGTCACGGTCGCGGCCGGGCAGTTGAGCGAGGACCGCATCGGCGAACTCGCCGCGGGCGACCCGGTGACCGCCGGGGAGGCCGAGGTCGTGTTCGAGACCCGCGACCCCCGCAAGCTCTTGACGTCCCTCGCCTCGGACGGGGCCCTCGACGGGCTCGCGGTGCGCACGGCGAACCTGGAGGACGTGTTCTTGCACGTGACCGGACGGGAGTGGCGCGAATGAGCCTCACAGCGGTGCGCGAAGCGCCGACGCAGGCGAAGGGCAAGGCCTATGCGGCCCTGGTGAAGGCGCTCGGCCGCGGCTGGCTGCGCGACCGCAGCCAGGTGTTCTTCACGCTGCTCCTGCCGCTCATGTTCATGGTGCTGCTCGCGAGCGTGTTCGGGTCCTCGGCGGACTCGGTCTCGCGGGTGCTCACGGTCGGCGAGGTCCCGGTGCTCGACGCCGCGGACGCAGGCGACTTCGACGTGACCGCCGTCGGCGACCTCGACGAGGCGCTGGCGCTGCTGCGCGAGGGCGAGGCGGACGCGGCGGTGGTGCAGGACGGCGACGCGGTCACGATCTACCCCTCGCCGACGAGTTCCACGTCGGGTTCGATCGCCACGGGGAAGCTCTCGGCGCTGGTCGACCAGGTGAACGTGGAGGTGCTGTCGGCGGCGGCCCCGGGTTCGCCGGTGCTGGACGCCGAGGTCGAGGAGGCCGACGGCGGCGCGCTGCGTCCGATCCAGTACCTCGCGCCGGGGATCCTGGCCTGGGGCATCGCGATCGCGGGGGTCTTCGGCGCGGCCGGGACGATCGTGGACTGGAAGCGGGACAAGCTGCTGCGGCGGCTGCGGCTGACGCCGGCTTCGGTGAAGACGTTCCTGGGCGCGAAGGTCTCGGTGAACCTGCTGGTCGCGATCGGGCAGACCGCGGTGTTCCTGGCGGTGGCGGCGCTGGTGTTCGGGCTGGAGCTGTCGCCTTGGACGTGGTTCGCGGTGCCGCTGGTGATGCTGGGGACGCTCGCGTTCCTGGCGATCGGGGTGGTCATCGGCGGGATCGCGCAGACGAGCCCGGGCGCGGCGGGGCTGAGCAACCTGGTCACGATGCCGATGGCGTTCGTGTCGGGCGCGTTCTGGCCGCTGGCGCTGTCGCCGACGTGGGTGCAGTGGCTGTCGTACCTGTCGCCGATGCGGTACCTCAACGAGGCGTTGCAATCGGTCGTGGTCTACGGCGCACCGCCCACGGCGGTGCTCCCGCAGTTGGGCTTCCTCGCGGCGTTCGCCGCGATCGTGGCGCTCATTTCGTGGAGGACTTTCAAGTTCGACGAGTTGTGAGTCCCGTTCGTGACCAGGGATGATGTCGTACCCCAGGTGTATTTTTAATCCAGGGGGCCCCTAAGGGGGATTTATCGGCTTATTTCGTGACATGTCATGACTTGGCTGACACCCTGTGTCGCTCAGTCCGATTTGAGCACCGCGTCGTACACGTCCCTGCGGCTCACGCCGTAGCGGACCGCTACCTCCTTCATCGCGGCCTTGCGCTCGGCGCCGGTCGCCTCCAGGGCCACCACCGCCGCGGCCATCGCCTCCGGCGTGGCCTCGCTCGCGTCCGGGCCCGGCCAGCCCGCGAGCACCAGCGTGATCTCCCCGCGCGGCGGATCGAACTCGGCGCCCTCGGCGAGCTCGGCGAGGGTGCCGCGGCGGATCTCCTCGTGGGTCTTCGTCAATTCTCGACACAGCGCCGCGGCCCGATCGGCACCGAAGGCCTCGCCCATCGCGCACAGCGTGTCGGCCACGCGCCGCGGCGACTCGAAGAACACCATCGTGCGCCGCTCCTCGGCGAGCTCGGCGAAGAGCCTGCGGCGCTCACCGTCCTTGCGCGGCGCGAAGCCCTCGAAGCAGAACCGGTCGCACGGCAGCCCCGAAAGCGCCAGCGCGGTCGTCACCGCGCTCGCGCCGGGCGCGCAGGTGACCGGGAGGCCTTCGTCCACGGCGGCCTTGACCAGTCGGAATCCGGGGTCGGAGACCGAGGGCATGCCGCCGTCGGTGATGACGGCGACCCGCTTTCCGTCGTACAATTGTTCGATGAGACCGGCGGTTTTTCCGCCTTCGTTCGCCTCGAAATACGACGTGATCGCAGCGGTCGGGACGAGGTCCAGCTCGCTCAAGAGCCTGCGGAGCCGCCGGGTATCCTCTGCGGCGATGATGTCGGCGCGGGCCAACTCGGTCCGCAGACGAGACGAGGCGTCCTCTGGATTTCCCAGGGGCGCACCGAGAAGCACCAGAACGCCTGTTGATGAAGTCGACACCCGGCCAGTATCCCCCACCGCCGACGGCGGGGGCCCAAGCCGGTGAACGCGTCGCGACGGGCCGCACATGCAGACTGCCGATCCATGCTGTCGGGTACCAGACATTGCCCTTACGCGTGAGCGAACGGTAACGGATACTCGAAGTACAGCCCTGGCGACGCTTGCGAGCCATGCACCAGCACCACGATGTCACAGCACGCCCTCTGAACCAAGTGGAGGCCGCCTTGTCCGTGATCCTCAGAGCCGGAGCGGCAATCGCCGCTCTCATCATCGGGTACTTCGTTCTCGGATTCATAGCGGACCACTGGGCGTGGTTCGCGTCGGTGGCGATCTTGTTGGGCGGCACCGCCTTGGCGGGCTGGATACTCTTCCGCGGGAGGGGCCACGAGCACCGCGACCGGGCCTTGACCGCCGAGCTCCACACCCTCATGCGCGGGGTCGACAAGATGAACATCCCCGCGTTCGACGCGATGATCGGCCAGCTCCTGGTGGGCCTGGACGCCAAGCGCGTCAAGAAGTTCGGGCACCGCAAGAACGACCTGGGCTGCAATTTCGTGGTCACGTTCACCAACGGCAAGCGGGTCATCGTGCGCGCCAAGATGGACGACAAGACGCTGCGCAGCCGCAACGGCAACCGGCACGTCCAGATCCTCGGCGGGGAGATCAAGGCCCGCTGGGACTGCGACGCGGGCGTCTACATCACCAACGCGAACCTGCACTGGATGCACCATGCCGCGCGCAACGAGGCCGTGGCCGCGCAGCTGGGGGTGCTCATCATCGACCGCGACCGCCTCGCGGAGTGGATCGACACGGGCGTGGGCCCGGTCGAGCTGCGCCCGGCGCGGGCCGCGCTGGAGGCGAGCGGGTCGACGCCGTTACGACGCGACCCTTGAACGGCCGCGCGGGGAGGTAGCGCTCAAGCCGCGCGGGGACGACCGCGGCCCCGGACCGAGAGGTTCGGGGCCGCGGCCTTGCCAGCCGATGCGTCTAGGATCCCGCGAGGGTCGCGGTGGTCTCTTGTTCCTGTTGGTCCCGTTGGTAGGTGATGGCGATCTCGGTGCCCGAGGGGGTGCCTTGGACGGCCGCGACCACTTCGGAGGCGCCGGTGATCTGGTCGCCGTCGACGGCGGTGATGATGTCGCCTTCCTGGAGCCCGGCCTCGTCGGCCGGGGAGCCGGGTTCGACGCTGAGGATCATCGCGCCGTTGCCGTCGGTGTCGGCCACCGAGACGCCGAGGTAGCCCTGCTCGACCGAGCCGTTCTCGATGAGCTGCTCGACCACGCTCGCCACGGTGTTGGAGGGGATCGCGAAGCCGAGCCCGATCGAACCGGAGTCGGTGGTGGCGATCGCGGTGTTGATGCCGATGAGCTCGCCGTCGCCGTTGACCAGCGCGCCGCCGGAGTTCCCGGAGTTGATCGCCGCGTCGGTCTGGAGCAGCCCGGTGAGGGTCTGGCTGTTGCCGTAGCCCTGGCCCTCGTCCCCGGCCACGGTCATCGAGCGGTCGAGCGCGGACACGATCCCGGTGGTCACGGTGCCTTCCAGGCCCAGCGGGGAGCCGATCGCGACGGCCGCGTCGCCGACCTGGATCGAGTCGGAGTCGCCGAACGCGATGGGGCGCAGGTCCTTGACGCCGGAGACTTGGATGACGGCGAGGTCCTGGGTGGAGTCGGTGGCGATGATCTGCGCGTCGGCGGTCCGGCCGTCGGAGAAGCGGACCTCCACGGCCTGCGCGCCGTCGACCACGTGGTTGTTGGTGACGATGTAGCCGTCGTCGGAGTAGACCACGCCCGAGCCTTCGGCCGAGTCGGTGACGATGGTGACGACCGAGGGGCTGACCTTGTTGACGATCTCGGTGTAGGTCATGCCGGTGCCCGCGTCCATCGACACGGACTGGACGGTGGTGGTGCCGCCGCTGCCGTCGTTCAGGAACCATCCGGCCACCCCGCCCGCGCCGCCCGCGAGCAGGGCCAGCGCGATCGCGCCGGCGACGAGTTTGCCGCGGCCTTTGGAGGGCGCGGGGTTGGCGTACATGGGCGGGACGGGTGCCGAAGGCTGCCAGCCGCCGGGGGCGGCCATCTGGGGCGCGCCCGTCGGGGGTCCGGTGGGGATCATGCGGGTGGTCTCGGCGGTGGCGGGCCCGGTGGCGCGGCCGGGGTCGTACGAGGAGGCGGGGGGCGGCGGGGGCGCGGGGTCGTGGTGGGGCGCGGGCGCGGCGGGGCCGGGCGCGGACGGGGGCAGGCTCTCGGGGTGGGGAGCCCCTTCGGGGCCCTTCGGTGCGGTCCCCTCGGGGCCCTGGGTGCTCTCGGTGTCGCTCATGAAAGGAAGCATGCAGGTCGCAGCTCTCGGTGCGCTGCAAAAACGCCTTAAAACCCTTTAATGATTCGTGTCTATGCGTCGGGAGGCGGTGCTGGTCAGAGCGGTGGCGCGGGGTTCGGCTCGCGGTGAGGCGGGGCCGTGACCTCAGGGTTTTCTCAAGATTCCTCGGGTTCGGCCTCAGGGGCCTGGACGGCCCCGTCGGGTTCGGCGGTGAGGCGCACGGTGAACGCGGTGCCTTCGCCGGGCCGGGAGTCGACGCCGACGGTGCCGCCGTGGGCTTTGACGATGGCCGCGACGATGGCCAGGCCGAGGCCCGAGCCGGGGTGGACGACCGCGTCAGAGCGGAAGAACCGCTCGAAGACGCGTTCGGCGACTTCGGGGGCCATGCCGGGGCCGTCGTCGGCCACGGTGAGGCGCACGGTGCGGTCTTCGCCGGCGACTTCGACGGCGACGCTGGTCCCGGCGGGGGTGTGGCGCACGGCGTTGGACAGGAGGTTGTCGAGGACTTGGCGCATGCGGGCGCGGTCGGCGGCGACCACGGTCGAGGTGCCGGGCACGCTCGTGAAGGTGAACTCGTGGTCTTCGGCGGTGACGGCGTGGGCGGTGACGGCCTCGTGGCCGAGGACGGCCATGTCGACCGGTTCGGTGGCGACCGGGCGCTCCTGGCCGAGGCGGGCGAGGTGGAGGAGGTCGCCCACGAGCAGGCCCATGCGTTTGGCGGCCTCCTCGATCTGGGTGACGTAGCGCAGCCGGTCGGCCTCGGGCATCTGCGGGTTGGCGCGCACGAGTTCGGCATAGCCGCGAACGCTGGTCAGGGGCGTGCGCAGTTCGTGGGAGGCGTCGGCGATGAACTCGCGCATGCGCTGCTCGGAGTCGTGGGCCCTTTCTTCGGAGTATTCGCGGGCGCGGATGGAGCCCTCGATCTTGGTGAGCATGGTGTTGATCGCGTAGCCCACGCGGCCGACTTCGGTGTTGCGGTCGTGTTCGGGGACGCGCCGCGAGTAGTTCCCCGCCGCGATCATGGCGGCGGTGTTCTCGATCTGCCGCAGCGGGGACAGGCTGGCCCGGACCAGGCCCACGCCGAGGGCCGCGAGCCCGGCGAGGACGCCCGCGCCGATGAGGATGTCGACCCAGACCAGGCCCGCGACGGTCTTGTCGAAGTGGGCGAGGCGGTAGGACAGCACGTAGTACGTGTCCGATTCGAGGTTGTGGTCCTCGGGGAGGTACTCGGGGTCGCCGGTGCCGAGCTCGGCGCCGGTCAGGCCCAGGACCCGCCAGCGGGTGACGCCGTCCTCGCCGAGGGCGGTGAACGGGTCGCCGTCGGCGGCTTCGAGGTCGGCGTAGTCGAACACGGGCGTGTCGTCGCGGTTGTCGGGCCGGTCGAGCCGGTGCCCGGGCCCCGACAGCAGCGAGAAGATGTACTGCTCGGGGCGCAGCCCCGGGGGCTCTTCGTATTCCTGGAGGCTGTCGAGGTTGAACGTCTTGGTCTTCCAGGTGCTCAGCTGCGTCTCGAGTTCGTCGTCGACGGTGCTGAGGAAGTAGGAGTGCAGCGCCAGGATCGTGGAGACGCTGATGAGGATGAGCGACCCGGCGACCAGCACGAGTACCGCCGCGGTCAGGCGGACCCTGAGCGGGGTGCGGTCCCACTTGTCGCGGGCGTTCTCGAACATGCGCGGCGCGCTCAACGATGCTGCTCCCGCAGGACGTAGCCGATGCCCCGGAGGGTCTGGATGAGCTTGGGCTCCCCCGTGTCGACCTTGCGTCGCAGGTAGGACACGTAGGACTCGACGATCCCGTCGTCGCCGCGGAAGTCGTAGCGCCACACGTGGTCGAGGATCTGGGCCTTGGAGAGCACGCGGCCGGCGTTGATCATGAAGTAGCGCAGCAGTTTGAACTCGGTGGGCGAGAGCTGCACGGCCTTGCCCGCGCGCCAGACCTCGTGGGTCTCCTCGTCGAGTTCGAGGTCGGCGTACTGGAGGCGCGAGGGCCGGGGCAGCTCGCCCGAGGAGCGGCGCAGGACCGCGCGGATGCGGGCCACGACCTCTTCGAGCGCGAACGGCTTGGTGATGTAGTCGTCGCCGCCGACCGAGAGTCCGGTCACGGTGTCGGCGGTGTCGTCGCGGGCGGTGAGGAACAGCACCGGGGTGTGGTCCGAGCCCGAGCGCATGCGGCGCACGACCTCGAACCCGTCGAAGTCGGGCAGGTTGACGTCGAGGACGACCAGGTCGGGGCGGTGCCGGGCGATCGAGCGGAGCGCCTCGTCGCCGGTGCCGACGGCGTGGACGGCGAACCCGGCGTACCGCAGCGAGGTCGCCAGCAGTTCGCAGATGTTCTCTTCGTCCTCGACGACCAGGAGGGTGGCCTCGGTCTCGGCGCCGCTCTGGCTGGGCGAAATCGGCATTGGCCTCTTTTCACAGTCTCGGCGCCGCCGGCCGGGTACGGCGCGGGCGGCGACCGCAGGTCACCGGTGGTCCTTGAGCATACTTCGGCGCCCCGGGTGCGCCAAGGGAGCGGACGCGGGCCGCCCGCGGTGACGCTGCGCACCGGCCCGGGACACGTTCGAGTGACCTTTATCTGCGGTGTGCGCCGCTATGCGGGAATCGCGTCCTCGCGCGCTGTCGGGCCTCGTGGGGGTCGGATAGACTTTGTGTCGCAGCCGAGCACGCGACGTGTGCCCGGGCCGGGTCACCCTACCGAATCAGGTGAGTTCATGACGCTGTCTATCGCGACCGCCACGACCGACGCCGGAGTCGTCACCGTCGAGCTGGCAGGCGAGGTCGACTACGCGACCGCGCCGCAGATCCGCGAGACGATCACCAACGCCCTCGAAGCCGGCGGCGCGACCGCCATCAGGGTCGACGTCGCCAAGGTGACGGTGCTCGACTCCACCGGGATCGGCACCATCGTGGTGGCCTACCGCATCGCCCGCGAGATGGGCGTGGCGCTGGCGGTCGTGAATCCGAACCGCTTCATCACGCGGCTGTTCACGGTCGTGGGCGCCGAGGAGCTCCTGGAGGAGCCCACCGAGACGTTCTCCGGCAAGGAGCGCAGCGCCGCGGGCTAGGGCCCGCACAGCTCCACGAATCGTTCGCGCACCCGCCGCGGCCTGGGATTCCCGGCCGCGGCGGTCGCGCGTCCGGGCCCTGCGCGCCACGTGTGGTGAACGAGACTCCGGGGGCATCGCGCTGCTGCGCAGCACATTCGCCGCGAAGCGAGTGACCGGACCCGCAACGGCGTTGCCGGTACTGTACTTTCTCCCCCTCCCGGTTACCCTTGAGTCCGGGGACTGCCGTCCCCTTCCACGCAGCGTCAAAGAAGAGGCGATTCAGTCGTGTCGAGTGCGACTCCGGGCAATCAGTTGACCGACTTCGGGGCCAACGAGTGGCTGGTCAACGAGATGTATGAGCGTTATCGCGAGAACCCCGACAGTGTGAGCGCCGGGTGGCGCGAGTTCTTCGGCGGCGATCCGCGCAGCGCGTCCTCAACCGAGGAGGCGGCCACCGCCGCTCCCGTCGAAGCCGCTGCCGCGCCCGCTCCGGTCGCGAAGACCCCCGAGCCGGCTCCCGAGCCCGCCGCAGCGCCAGTCCCCGCCCCCGCTCCCGCCGCGGAGCCCGAGCCGAAGAAGGCGACCCCGACAGTGAACGATGCAGGTGCCGTGACCAAGCCGCTCAAAGGCGTCGCGGCCAAGGTCGCGCAGAACATGGACGCGTCGCTGGAGATCCCCACGGCCACCTCGGTCCGGGCCGTCCCCGCGAAGCTCCTGTTCGACAACCGGATCGTCATCAACAACCACCTCAAGCGCGGCCAGGGCGGGAAGGTCTCCTTCACCCACCTCATCGGCTACGCGCTGGTGCAGGCGGTCAAGGCCCACCAGGGCATGAACGCCTCCTACAAAGTGGTCGACGGCAAGCCGCAGATCGTCACCCCCGAGCACATCAACCTCGGGCTGGCGATCGACCTCGCCAAGCCCGACGGGACCCGCACGCTCGTCGTGCCGTCCATCAAGAACACCGAGACCATGGACTTCCGCGAGTTCTGGCAGGCCTATGAGGACCTCGTCCGCAAGGCCCGGGGCAACAAGCTCACCATGGAAGACCACGCCGGGGCCACGTTGACGCTCACCAACCCCGGCGGGATCGGCACCGTCCACTCCGTGCCGCGCCTGATGAAGGGCCAGGGCCTCATCGTCGGCGTCGGCGCCATGGAGGTGCCCGCCGAGTTCGCCGGAGCCTCCGACGAGACCCTGTCGGACCTCGGGGTCTCCCGGATCATGACGGTGACTTCGACGTACGACCACCGGATCATCCAGGGCGCCGAGTCCGGCCAGTTCCTCGCCACCCTGCACAAGCTGCTGCTGGGCGACGGCTTCTTCGACGACGTGTTCCGCTCGCTGCTGATCCCCTACGAGCCGGTCCGCTGGGTGCGGGACGTCTCCAAGACCCACGAAGGGCAGATCGACAAGAACGCCCGGGTCATCGAGCTCATCCACGCCTACCGCGTGCGCGGCCACCTCATGGCCGACACCAACCCGCTGCACTACGAGATCCGCCGCCACCCCGACCTGGACATCCTCTCGCACGGGCTGACCCTGTGGGACCTGGACCGGACCTTCCCGATCGGCGGGTTCGCCGGTCAGCAGCGCATGAAGCTCCGCGAGATCCTCGGGGTCCTGCGCGACTCCTACTGCCGCCGCATCGGCGTGGAGTACATGCACATCCAAGACCCCGAGGAGCGCGCCTGGCTCCAGCGGCGCATCGAAGTGCCGTTCGAGAAGCCGAAGGTCGAGGAGCAGAAGCACATCCTCGGGCGCCTCAACGCCGCCGAGGCCTTCGAGACGTTCCTCCAGACCAAGTTCGTGGGCCAGAAGCGCTTCAGCCTCGAAGGCGGCGAGTCGCTCATCCCGCTGCTGGACCGGATCCTCAACGAGGCGGCCGGGGCCGAACTCGACGAGGTCGTCATCGGCATGCCCCACCGCGGGCGCCTCAACGTCCTGGCCAACATCGTCGGCAAGAAGCTCTCCAAGATCTTCACCGAGTTCGAGGGGCACATCGACCCCAAGAGCATCGGCGGCTCCGGCGACGTCAAGTACCACCTGGGCATGACCGGGAAGTTCAACTCCCCCGACGGCAAGGGCGAGACCACGGTCTCCCTGTGCGCCAACCCCTCCCACCTCGAAGCGGTCAACCCGGTCCTCGAAGGCGTCGTGCGCGCCAAGCAGGACCGCCTCGACCTGGGCGAGGACGGCTTCACCGTGATGCCCGTGGCGATCCACGGCGACGCGGCCTTCGCGGGCCAAGGCGTCGTCGCCGAGACGCTCAACCTCTCGCAGCTGCGCGGCTACCGCACCGGCGGCACCGTCCACGTCGTCGTCAACAACCAGGTCGGCTTCACCACCGCCCCGGCCTACTCGCGCTCCAGCCTCTACTGCACCGACGTCGCGCGCATGATCCAGGCGCCGATCTTCCACGTCAACGGGGACGACCCCGAGGCCGTGGCCGAGGTCGCCAAGCTCGCGTTCGCGTTCCGCCAGCAGTTCCGCAAGGACGTCGTCATCGACATGGTCTGCTACCGCAGGCGCGGCCACAACGAGGGCGACGACCCCAAGATGACCAACCCGCAGATGTACCAGGTCATCGACGGCAAGCAGTCGGTGCGCAAGCTCTACACCCGCGCGCTCATCGGCCGCGGCGACATCACCATGGAGGACGCCGAGGAGGCGCTCGCCGACTACCAGGCCCAGCTGGAGCGGGTCTTCCGCGAGACCAAGGAGGCCCTCGCCGGGCAGACCGGGCCGCTCCCGTGGCGCCACCAGCCCGAACCGATCGCCGACGTCGACACCTCCGTCGACGCCGAGACGATCGCGATGATCGGCAAGGCCCACACCACGCTCCCCGAGGGCTTCGGCCCCCACAAGGCCGTGCGCCGGGTCCTGGAGAAGCGCAGCGAGATGTCCACCTCGGGCACCGTCGACTGGGCGTTCGCCGAGACCCTCGCGTTCGGGTCGCTCCTGATGCAGGGCAAGCCCGTCCGCCTCGCCGGGCAGGACTCGCGGCGCGGCACGTTCGTGCAGCGCCACGCCGTCGTCATCGACCAGGCCACCGGCGAGGAGTACACCCCGCTGGCGCACCTGGGCGAGCGCACCGCGAAGTTCTTCATCTACGACTCGCTGCTCTCGGAGTTCGCCGCGCTCGGCTTCGAGTACGGCTACTCGGTCGAGAATCCCGAGATGCTGGTCGCGTGGGAGGCCCAGTTCGGCGACTTCGTCGACGGCGCCCAGACCATCATCGACGAGTTCATCTCCTCCGGTGAGGCCAAGTGGGGCCAGCACTCCGGGGTGACGCTGCTGCTCCCGCACGGCCACGAAGGCGCCGGGCCCGACCACACCTCGGGCCGCATCGAGCGGTTCCTCCAGCTGTGCGCCGACGAGAACATGCGCGTGGTCAACTCCACGAGCCCGGCGAACTACTTCCACCTGCTGCGCCGCCAGGCCCTCGACCCGGTCAAGAAGCCCCTGGTGGTCTTCACGCCCAAGTCGCTCCTGCGCCACAAGTCGGCCGTCAGCCAGCTCGACGAGTTCACCACCGGCCGCTTCCAGCCGGTCCTGCACGACCCGGCGATCGCCTCGGGCGAGATCAGCCCCGAAGGCGTCAAGCGAGTCCTGCTGTGCTCGGGCAAGGTCTACTACGACCTCGCCGCCGCCCGCAAGAACCGCGGCGTCACCGACACCGCGATCATCCGCGTCGAGCAGCTCTACCCGCTGCCCGCCGAGGAGCTCAAGGCCGCGCTCGCCGCCTTCCCGAACGCCGACGAGACCGCCTGGGTCCAGGAGGAGCCGGCCAACCAGGGCGCGTGGTCGTTCATCGCGCTCAACCTGCTGGAGCAGCTCGGCGGGGTCCACCTGCGCCGCATCTCCCGCCCGGCCGCCGCCGCGCCGTCCACCGGCTCGCCGAAGGTCCACGAAGTCGAACAGCAGGCGCTGGTCGACGTCGCGATCCCGCAGCCGTAGCGAAGCGAACACGCGAAAGGGGGAGGCCAGGCGGCCTCCCCCTTTCGCGTTGCCGCGCTTGAGGAACGGCCTGAGTCGACACCCCGGCGACCAGCCCCGCACAAAATTCAACGTATGCAAACACTTGACTCCAAACGTGAGCGCGGTAACAATGTCAGGACGGCTCACCCTTCAACACAGCCGCCCCCACGACGCCTCACATTGGAGTGATGCACAGATGCCGAACCATCCCTCGCCCCCAGGGTCGCTTTCCAGGCGGGCGGTCCTCACCGGCACTGCGGCGGCCGCCGGAATCGGACTCACCGGCTGCGGATCGATCACCGGCGGCCTCAGCGGCAAGACCCAGATCAAGCAGTGGAACCTCCTGGCCGGATCCGACGGCGCGGTCATGACCGCGATGCACGAGGAATTCGGCAAGGAGTACCCCGACTACGACCTCCAGGCCACCACCTTCACCTGGGGCACCCCGTTCTACACCAGGCTGGTCATGGGCGCCTCCGGCGGCAACGCCGGCGACATCGCCACCATCCACCTCTCCCGCCTCAAGAGCATCTCCCCCGGGACCCTCATGGACCCGATCACCGTGGACGAGCTGGAGGCCCAAGGCATCCGAGAGAGCGATTTCAACGCGGCCACGTGGGACCGGTGCTTCGTCGACGGCGAGCTCTACGCCATCCCCATCGACACCCACGCCCTCGTCAACTACTACAACCGCACCGTCTGCGAGCAGGCCGGCGTCCTGGGCCCCGACGGGACCCTCCTCGAGACCCAAGGCGTCGAGGACTACTTCGACGTCCTGCGCGCGGTCAAGGACGTCACCGGCGAATACGGGACCTCCCTGGACACCCTCGGCGGCTGGCGGCAGTTCTGGGCCTGGTACCGCCAAGACGACGGCGAGATGACCTTCGGCGACGGCGACTTCGAGATGGACGACGACAAAGCGCTCCAGGCCATCGAGATCATGTACCGCATGTCCGAAGAGGGCCTGTGCCCCCAGTTCGCCGACGGCGGCCAGTGCGCGGCCAACTTCGAGAACGGCGCCGCCGCGTTCGTGCAGGTCGGCAACTGGGAGATCAACCGCTTCAAGGCCTTCAACGAGGCCCAGGGCCTCGACTTCTCCATGACCGAGATGCCCGACTTCTTCGGCAACCGCCGCACCCAGGGCGACTGCCACTCCTATGTGCTCCCCCGCCACAACAACTGGGACCCCGAGGTGCGCGAGGCCACCATCACCTACGCGGCCTGGATGCTCAAGCACAGCTTCGAATGGGGCGAGGGCGGCGGCCACACCCCCGCCTACCTGCCCGTCACCGAGAGCGCCGAATACCAAGCGCTGCAACCGAACGCGGAATACTCAGGCGTGGTCGAGAACGTCCAGTTCGACCCCGACGTGTGGTTCTCCGGAGCGGGCGCCCGCCTCTACGACGAGACCAGCTCCATCTTCAACCAGGTCTACGGCCTCGCCATGACCCCCGATGAGGCCCTCGACCTCATCAAGGAGCGGATCCAGACACTGCTGGCACTCCCCAACCCGGTCGAATAGAACGTTCCCCCAAGGACAGCCGATGACTGTGCAGACCGAGACGCCCGAGCAGGCGTCGCCCGCGACCTCGCGGCCCCCGAACCCCACCGCGAAGAAGAAGTCCTGGACGGGCCTGTGGTTCGTCCTCCCCTTCGCCGCCTTCTACGCCCTCTTCCTGGTCTGGCCGACCTTCCTCGGCCTCTACTACTCCTTCACCGACAAGAGCCTCACCGGCCGCCCCGCCTCCTGGGTCGGCCTGGACAACTGGAGAGAGGCCTTCGGCGACGAGCGCGCCTGGGCCGCGCTGTGGAACACCGCCGAGTTCACCATCTACTCCACCCCGCCCCTCGTAGTGCTCGCGATCGTCCTCGCGCTCCTGGTCAACCGTGCCCGCCGCATGGGCTGGTTCCTGCGCATGGCGTTCTTCGCCCCGTTCGTGGTCCCCGTCTCGGTCGTCACCATGATCTGGATCTGGGTCTACCAGCCCGACGGCGGCCTGCTCAACCACTACCTGCAACTCCTCGGGATCCAGGACGCGACCCAGCCGGTCCTGTGGCTCCAGAACGAGGACACCGCGATGTGGTCGGTCGTCATGACCACCGTGTGGTGGACCGTCGGGTTCAACTTCCTGCTCTACCTCGCCGCGCTCCAGACCATCAGCCCCGACGTGTACGAGGCCTCCAGCATCGACGGCGCCAACTGGTGGCAGCAGCTGTGGGGCATCACCCTGCCGCTGCTCAAGCGCACCACGGCCCTGGTGATCGTGCTCCAGCTCATCGCCTCACTGCGCATCTTCGACCAGATGTACCTCATGACCGGCGGCGGACCCAACCGCGCCACCGAGGTCGCCATCCACTACATCTACATCGCCGGCTTCGAGGGCTACCGCATCGGCTACGCGTCGGCGCTGTCCTACGTGCTGTTCGTGCTCATCCTCATCGTCTCCATCGTCCAGTTCCGGCTGTTCTCCCGGAAGGAGGCCTGACATGACCGCAGTGCAGGAGAAGACCACCCCCGAGGCCCGGCCGCAGGCCGCGCCCAAGCGCAGGTTCAAGAAGCCCACCGTCGGCGCGGTCATCGTGTACGTCTCGGCCGCCGCGCTGGCCCTGATGTGGCTGGTGCCGCTGCTGTGGGCGCTGTCGACCTCGCTCAAGACCGAGACCGAGGCGAGCCTCGGCCAGGACATCCACTGGCTCCCCGAGAACTGGTCGCTTGAGGGCTACCGGACGCTGTTCGAACGCGGCGACCACCTCACGTGGATGCTCAACTCCACGATCGTCTCGACCATCGTCACCGTCCTGACGCTGGTCCTGTGCGTCACGGCTGCCTACGGGTTCTCCCGGTTCGACTTCCCGGCCAAGAACGTGATCTTCGCAGCGATCATCGCCGGGCTCATGGTGCCCTCGCAGGCGCTCATCATCCCCCTGTTCGACCTGGTCAACGACCTGAAACTGGCCGGGACGTACTGGGGCCTGGCGCTGCCGCAGGTGGTCGCGCCGGTCATGGTGTTCATCCTCAAGCGGTTCTTCGACGCGATCCCGCGCGACTACGAGGAGGCCGCGAAGCTCGACGGCGCCGGGCACCTCCGCATCCTGTGGAACGTGATCCTGCCGCTGTCGGGCCCGATCATGGCCGCGGTCGGGATCTTCACGTTCATCGGCTCGTGGAACAACTTCCTGTGGCCGCTGCTGGTGGCCACCGACCCGTCGATGATGACCCTCCCGGTCGGCCTCGGCGTGGTCGCGGGCGGCTACGGCCTGTTCTACGCCCAGAACATGGCCGCGGCGATCCTCGGCGCGCTGCCGCTGCTCATCGTGTTCATGATCTTCCAGAAGCAGATCGTCAGGGGCGTCGCGGGCGTCGGCCTCAAATAGGCCCGAAGTGGGACGGGACCCGAGGCTCGGCCTCGGGTCCCGTTCTCCGTCCTTGCGGCGGCGGCCGGGCCGCCGTCCGCCGCGGCACTGCCGCCGTCGTGCGTGTCCCCCTACAGCGCTCCCTCCTTGACCAGGCAGGAAGCGGGGCTGTACCCCACTGTGTCCCCGGACTGGACCCGGACCCACGTGGTCTCCCAGCGCAGGCCCGCGCAGCCGATGGTCTTGCCGCCCTCGGTGGTCGAACACGCCCCTTGGACGACCGTGTCGTCGTGCAGGCGGACCAGGCGCCGCGCCCCCATGTCCGCCTCGGTGAAGATCGACACGCCGAACGTGGCGTTGACCTTGTACCCGCACGACAGCGACTGCTCGGCGATCCAGCCTTCGGTGAGGATGGCCCGCTGGGCGCTGATCGGATGCGCGTCGGTGCCCGCGACGGCGGGGCCCTGCGGCGCCGAGGCCGCGCTCTCCCCGTGCTTCGCCAAGGCCACCGCCATGACCATGATGGCGGCGGCGATCCCGACCCGCACCAGGATCTTCTTGGCGACCGTCCACGTGCTCCCCGCGGCGGACTTCAATCCGCCCCTGACCCGACCCATGACCGTCATGGCCACTGCTCCCCTCCGCGCCCGGGGACCCGGGCGCCGATGCCCGCCGGGCGCCCAGGCGCCGTGGCGGCATCTCCTACAGGGTGGGGCCGGATCGGGCCCCGCCGGGGCCGAACCGGGCAGAAACCGGTGCCACTGTCGTAAGTACGACGCTGGGTCAGTCGCGGGTGACCACGATCTTCCCGAACGACTCGCCCGAGGCCAGGCGGCGCAGGGCGCTCTCGGCGTCGGCGAGCGCGTACGTGGAGTCGATGACCGGGCGCAGGCTGCGAGCGGCGCAGAAGTCCAGCAGCGCGGCCAGTTCGGCCTGGGTGCCCATGGTCGAGCCGAGGATCTCCAGTTGCTTGAAGAACACGTGCCGCAGGTCCACGCGGGGCGCGTAGCCGCCGGTGACGCCGCAGATGACCAGGCGTCCGCCGGGTTTGAGGGATTTGATCGAGTGCTCCATGACCGCTTCGCCGACCGAGTCGACGACGATGTCGACGCGTTCGGGCAGGCGGGCGTCGGGCGCTGCGGGGACCGCGCCGAGTTCGGCGGCCCTCTCGCGCCGCTCGGGGCTGCGGCCGGTGGCGTAGACGCGCGCGCCGAGGGCCCTGGCGAGGACGATCGCGGCGGTGGCGACCCCGCCGCCGGTGCCTTGGACGAGCACGGCCGCGTCGTTGTCTCCGGCTGCCTTGAGGCGGCCGCGGGTGGTGAGCATGCGCCAGGCGGTGAGGTAGGCCGTGGGCAGGCACGCGGCTTCGGCGGCGGTCCACCCCGCGGGGACGGGCAGGAGGTTTCGGGCCGGGACGGCGATCTGCTCGGCGAGCGTGCCGGGGTGGTGTTCGGACAGGAGCGTCCGCTTCGGATCGAGGGTCTCGTCTTCGAGCGAGGCGTCGGCGATCACGGGGTAGACCACGACCTCGTCGCCGTCGGCGGTGCGGCCCACGGCGTCGGTGCCGAGGATCATGGGGCACTGGTCCTCTCGGAGCCCGACCCCTTGGAGCGACCAGTAGTCGTGGCGGTTCACGGTGGCGGCCACGAGGTCCACGCGGGTCCATTCGGCGGGAACCTCGGGCGGTTCGATCTGCCCGACCGCGAGCGCGGCGAACGGGTCGTCGGGATTCACGTTGCGGGCGTATGCGGCGAGCATCGTTGACCTCCAGCATGCGGGCCGTTCACCGGCACCGCGTCGATTGCACTGTCCATCATGGGTTTCGGTGAGGGGCAATGGCGCCCCTCCGACTCTAGGGGGTGGGTGGCGGCGCCGAACGGTCTGGCTCCGGCCCATTCGCCCGCTCGCCGCGTTGTCGGCTCCGCGCATACAACACCGGTATGCGCGAAGCCTTCCGCCTTGCGAGCGAACGAATGGACTCGGATCCAGTCTCGCCCGCCACCACCACCCACCCCCTGGGGCTCAGTTGAATCGGGCCTTCGGAGAGGTAGGGTCGGCGATGGAATCACAACCCACTGGAAGAAGCTGGAGGGGCAATGTTCAAGCCTCTGCTCAAGCGGTTGCTGCCGCACATCTCGGCTTCGGCTCACTGCGACCTGCCGTGCGGGGTCTACGACCCGGCGCAGGCTCGCATCGAAGCGGAGTCGGTCAAGGCCATCTGCGAGAAGTACCAGGCCAACGAGGACCCTGAGTTCCGCACTCGCGCCCTGATCATCAAGGAGCAGCGCTCGAACCTGGTCAAGGAGCACCTGTGGGTGCTGTGGACGGACTACTTCAAGCCGCCGCACTTCGAGAAGTACCCGCAGCTCCACACGCTCGTCAACGAAGCGACGAAGCTCGCCGGAGCCTCCGGCTCCAAGGGCTCGGCCGACCCGAAGGTCGCCGAGGAGCTCCTGGCCAAGATCGACGAGATCGCCACGATCTTCTGGGAGACCAAGAAGGCCTAGCCTTCGGCCCCGAAGACCGACAAGCGCCCGTCTCCGCACCCAGCGAAGCCGGGCGCTTCACTGTTCCCACCCCGGCCCCCGCCTCGTTTCACACAGGCGCCCACGTACCCGGTTCGGCCGCGCGGCGACGCTTGGCGTCGCCACCGGCCGCCCCGATCCGCGTTCGCCCGGCGCTCCCACCGCGCCTCGTTTCGCACGCTTGCGCGCCGATACTCCCGGCTCTCGCGGGTGATTCGGTCGGGGTGGTCTGCGGCGCGTCGCCGGTCGGATTATCCTTTGCAGCGGGAGGCGGCGACACCGCCGGCCCCCGCAGTGTCACAGACCGTCCCACAGACCGTGTCACAGAAAATGGCGATGCCGGTGAGCGAAGAGCGCGAAGACGTGCTGCTGCTCGACGTGCCCTCGACGGGCGACTACCTGTCGGTCCTGCCGACCGCGACCGCGGCGGTGGCCACCCGCCTCGGGTTCTCCCTCGACGAGATCGAGGACCTCCGGGCGGCGGTCAACGCGGCCGTCGCGCTGCTCATCCCCGTCGAACCGGGCCGCTCGCGGGGCGTGTTCCGCCGCAAGGCCGGCGACGAGCCCCTCAACTGCCGCCTGGAAGTGGCCGAGGAGACCCTCCAGATCGTGCTCAGCCGCCCCGGGGGCGAGCCCCTGCCCGACGCCGGCTCCTACCAGTGGCAGGTGCTCCAGGCCCTCACCGACGAGGTCGAGGCCGACACCGACGGCCCGGCCACGGTGATCCGCATCCGCCAGCGCCGCCCGGCCACCGAGGCCGACGCCGACACCGAGCGCCACCAGATCCACTGAGCGCGGCCGGGGAGTCCTGTTCCCGTCCTGCCCGCCGGGGTCCGCGAGGTGTCACCTCCGTTCAGCGCGTTGGCGTCCGGGCGTGTCGCACTCGTTGCCCGCGTTCGGGCCCGGGGAGTGTCGTACCCGTGGGGCATGATCGTCGTCATGGCCGCTCAGCGTTCGCAGGAAAGCTTGAAGGCCCGGCGGGCAAGCCGGGCCTTCCAAGCTTCTGTTGTGTGCACAAATTCGAGGGATGGACTAAATCAAGGGATTGCGCGGGTACTAGCCGACGACCTGGGTCGCAAGCGTGCGCAGCGCGCCCGAGCGGCGCTTGAGCTCGCGGCGCTCGATCTCGCTCATGCCGCCCCAAACGCCCGCGTCCTGTCCGCTGTCGAGCGCCCACCGCAGGCACTCCTCGGTCACGGGGCAGCGCCGGCAGACGTTCTTGGCCTGCTCGATCTGTACCAGTGCCGGTCCGGTGTCCCCGATCGGGAAGAACAGTTCGGGGTCCTCGTCGCGGCAGATGGCCTCGTGGCGCCAATCCATCAAACATCTCCTTGCTGAAGCATCAGGTATCTCACTGGTGGTGTGTAGCTGGTGTTGTAACGCTTGCGTTCGGGCGTTCGGACCCGATGGGCATTCGGGCCGTATGGTCCCCGCGCCGCTTCCGCCGTGAACGGCGGTCGCACCCCCGCGGGCGGGACCGGCGGGACTCGGTTCCCGGGAAAGGGAATCGTTGTCGCCGCGGGAGCGGCACGCTCCTGGTCGCATCAGCATCATTGCTGCACGCCGGAGGGAGCACACCCGTCCTGCGGCGTCGGTCACCCAAGTGGCGGCCGAGCGGGTCGACGGTCTCGCGAACGAGGACCGCGACAGGTCCGCACCATTGTGCCCGGCTACCTTGTGAATACTTTCACAAGGTGGGGATTTGTCAAGGGTTCGACTCCGGAAATCAGCTCGAAGTGAGTGAACTCACCGCGCTACCTCGAAGAAGACTCGTGGAACTCATTCCGCAATGCCGCCGGGATCCCTACCGCGGACCCTCGGGGCGGTCTCCGTCACGACCTCTGAAACTGAAAGGCCGGGGTCGGTGACAGCGAGTCGAACCGGTTTGACACACTGGTACTCAAGGTTGGCCGACTCACTGAGTTCGGAAGTCCCGCCAGGGCAGAAGTACCCACGGTTGCCCGGTATATACGCACCGAAAAGACGATATTCGGTTGTAAGTCTCGCGCCGTCCCGGTAGGGATGGCGAAATCAACCTTGCCTGCTCACGGGCGAGTTGTCAACACCCACCTCGAGGTTTTCCCAAGTTGTTAGCAGGCCACCCGCAGTGCGTCCGGGACCGAGTCGAGTTCGACTTCGGTCCGCTCGCCGAGGTAGTCCCCGTCGAGTTGGAAAGCCTGCGGCAGCGACGCGCGCAGCCGAATCCTGGAGAGATCGTGATGCGTCACCGCGTGTTTGCCGTCGGGTCCGTCGCGGCCCACCAGCAGTGAGGCTGCGGTCCGCGCGGCGTCCGACAGGCCAAGTTTACGCAGAATCAGGACATCAAGTCCAGCATTAAAGGTCGCCCGCGCGTTGAGATTCACCGGAAGGGTACCCAGATAGGTCCACGGCGCGCAGTTCTGCACCACGACCATTCCGGTGGAGAGCACCGATTCGCCGGTGGAGAGCTCCACATCGATCGAATCCCCTTCCACCCCATGCTCATTGAGTTCGGCCATGACAGCGCGCGCGTAATGCGCGCCGAGATTGCGCTTCTTGCGGTAGGACTCGACCTTCTTGATGATCGAGGCGTCCCAGCCGAGTCCGGCGCAGAAGGTGAACACGCGGTCGACGCCTTCGCCGCGGGCGTGGCCGAGACTGACGGTGCGCGTACGAGATTCCTGGAGCGCCGCGACGATCGCGAGCGAGGCGCGGCGGCGGTCCCAGGGCAGGCCGAGAGCCCGCGCGAAGACGTTGGTGGACCCGGCGGGGATGGGCGCGAACAGGGGCGCCTGGTCGGCCGGGCGTCCTTCGGCCACAAGGCCGTTGACGACTTCGTTGACGGTCCCGTCGCCGCCGAGGCTGAGCACGACGTCGTAGCCCTCGTCGGCGCCCCTCCTGGCGAGTTCCTCGCCGTGGCCGCGGGCGCGGGTCTGCTCGACGGTGAGGTCGAGCACGTCATCGAGCTTCTTGGTCACCCAACGCGTGCGGCGGCGCGAGCCGGTGGAGGCCTTCGGGTTCACGATGAGCAGACCACGCTGTGGCGCTGCTTTCAGGTCGCGCATAGGCGCAGCGTAGCCCGGGATACGGTTGGCGTGTGAACGAAACCGATCCCGACATGGGCGCCGTCACCGAAACGCCGGGCGACGGCGACCGTCCGTGGACCCTCACCGTGGCCGCGGGCGTGTTCTGGCTCCTCGCAACGGGACTCGTGGTGCTCGGCGCCTGGGACCTGGTGCAGGTGGTCACCGGCGACGTCGACACGGTCTCGGGCGCGATCGGGATCGCGGTGCTCGCGTGGCTGGCGGCGCTGTACTACTGGTTCATCGGCCGCAGACTCCTCCAATGCCGCGACATCGTCGCCCAGGCGGTCTTCCAGGCGCTGCTGTGGCTCCCGGTCGGCTACTACCTGCGCGAGGCCGCGCACCCGGTGCTGAGCCTGTGCGCCTGGGGACTCTCGGCCGGTCTGCTGGCCCTGATCCTGTGCGCCCCGAGCCGCCGAGCCGTCGGCTTCGGCGAACACCGCCGCTTCAGCGAGTGAATCCTCCTCGCATGAGGCGAATGTCGTACCCCTAAGGCACGCTTGATAACCGGGGGCCCATCCCCAGGGCCCAAGCAAGTGTTCGGCGTGCCCGCGATTCGGGGCCCGAGGCGTGTCGGACCCCCATGGCATCGTTGAAATCCGGGGGCCCATCCCCAGGGGTCCCGTGAGTGTTCGGCGTGCGCGGGTTCAGGCGTGCCGCTGAGCCTCGGCGGCTCGCTCGGCGATGACCGCAAGGAGTTCGGGGGCCGCGCCGAGAGGTTCGCCGATGTGGGTCGCGCCCGCGTCGCGGGCTGCGGCGGTCGCCTTGTCGCACAGGAGACCTGGGGCGATGAAGTAGCAGACCGCCGCGACGCGCCGGGCCCCTTGGGCGTTGAGGGCCCGCACCGCGTCATCGGCACTCGGCCCGGGCCCCGAGGCGAAACCGGGACCGGCCGGGACACCAAGGAGGCGTCCGGCTTCGGCTGCGATTTCGGCCACATGGGCGCGTCCCGCGTCGACCCGAGTCCCGGCGGCGCAGACCACCAGGCCGTCGGTGCCCTCAGGCAGACCGCGAATCAAGGCCGCGGCGAGCGAGCGATCCCCCACAGGCCGCCCGAGCGCGACAGCGAGGCCCGTGCGGGCTTCTTCGGCGCGGCGCGCGACCTCGGGGAGGTCGGTCTTGGCGTGATAGGCGTCGGTGAGCAGCAGCGGCAATGCGACGGCGTGCTCGGCTCCCGCATCGGCGAGATCGGTGAGGACCTCGACCGGATGCGGTTCGTTGAACTCCAGGAAACCAGCGCGAACCCCTGCGGCGGCGGCGATGGCCCGCACCGCTTCGGGCGAACGCGGATCCGGACTCCCATGGGCGACAAGCACAACCGGCCAAGATGCGGCCGTTCGGATGTCGTCCGCCTCGGACTCCGGAGCGCGAAGCGCGCCCGCCCGATCCGGCGACTCGCCCGCGCGACGCGCGGACTGCGCCGCGCCTCGCCCGCCGTCCGCGTCGGTCACCGCGTCGGCTCCGCCGGGTCCTGCGTTCGCGGGTCGAGCAGGCCACTCGAAGCGCGGTCGGCGGCGCTGAAGGCGGCGCTGCGCGCGCCGCCTTCAGCGCCGCTCACGAGTCCGAAGCGGCGTCGCGCTTCGGGCGCGAGTTCGTTCGAAGCGCGGTCAACGCCCGCGACGGCGGCGCTTCGCGCCGCCGTCGCTTGGTCGCTCACCGGTCCCGCTCGGCGCACCTCAAGCCGGGCCAGTTCCGCCTCGACGTCGGCCGCCCAAGTCGCGGTGTCAGACATGCAGGCCGCATTCGGTCTTGTCGAAGGCGGCCCAGCGGCCCGCGCGCGGGTCTTCACCCGGGGCAGTGCGGCGGGTGCACGGCCAGCAGCCGATCGAGCGGAAGCCGTCCCCCAGCAGCGGGTTGACCGGGATGTTGTGGCGTTCGATGTACGCCTCCTGGTCGGCTTCGGTCCACTTCGCGATCGGGGAGACCTTGACCTTGCGCCGCGAGAGGTCGAAGTCGACGACCTTCGTGCCCGCGCGGGTCGGGCCCTCGTCTCGGCGCAGGCCCGTGGCCCAGCCGTCGTAGTCGGCCAGGGCCGCGTTCAGCGGGAGGACCTTGCGCAGCGAGCAGCACTCGTCGGGGGCGCGGTCGAACAGGCGGGGGCCGAACTCGGCGTCCTGGGACAGGACCGACTGGTCGGGGCGGATGGAGCGGACGTTGACGTTCATGGTGGAGGCCACGAAGTCGCGGACTTCGAGGGTCTCGGGGAAGTGCAGCCCGGTGTCGAGGAACACGACGTCGATGCCGGGGGCGACCTGGCTGGCGAGGTGGACCACGGCGGCGTCGGCCATCGAGGAGGTCACACAGAAGCGCTCGCCGAACTCGCCCACGGCCCATTCGAGGATCTGGTGGGCCGTGGCGTCTTCGAGGCGCTTCCCCGCTTCGGTCGCGAGGTCACGGAGTTCGAAGGGATCTCTTTGGTTCCCGGTGCTGCTCATGCTGCTTCACTCCGATCGGGTACTGCTATTCGGGCCGGTCGCCCGTGGGCGGCGCCGCGTACTGCGGTGCGACGGCCATCCCGTGGTACTTGACGGCGAAGACGCGGGTGCAGTCCGCGCAGTGCCAGGCGCCCCGGATCTCGACGTCGCTGTCGGAATCGGACACGTACGGGCGGAGGTCTTCCTCGCCGCAGTAGGGGCAGTTGTAGGGGACGACGCGGGCGGTCACTGGAGCTCCGATTCCTCGGCGCGGTGGACCCACTGCGCGAACGTCTCGGCTTCGGTGCGGCCCGCGAGGTAGCGGCGGGTGACGCGTTCGACGTAGTCGCCGAGGTCTTCGGAGGCGACTTTGAGGCCGCGGGCCTTGCGCCCGAGGCTCGCGGCGGAGGCGTGGCCGCCGCCGAGGTGGACTTGGAAGCCTTCGACCTGGCGGCCGTCCTTGACCACGAGCTGGCCTTTGAGGCCGATGTCGGCGGTCTGGGTGCGGGCGCAGGCGTTGGGGCAGCCGTTGACGTGGATCGACACGGGTTCGTCGAGTTCGGGGACGCGCTTCTCGAGTTCGGCCACGAGGTCGCGGGCGCGGTCCTTGGTGTCGACGATGGCGAGCTTGCAGAACTGGATGCCGGTGCAGGCCATGGTGGACCGCCGCCACGGGGACGGGTTGGCCTCCAGGCCGATCGCGCGCAAGTCTTCGACGGCCGCTTCGACCTTGTCCTCGGGGATGTCCAGGAGCAGGAGCTTCTGGAGCGGGGTGGCCCGCACGCGGTCGGAGCCGTACTTCTCGGCGATGTCGGCGAGCTGGTCGAGGACGGTGCCGGAGACGCGGCCGGCGACGGGGGCGACGCCGATGAAGTAGTTGCCGTCGTTCTGCTTGTGGACGCCGATGTGGTCGAGGAGCTTCTCGGGGACCGGCGGCTGCTCCAGGTCGGGGAGTTTGCGGCCGAGGTAGGCGTCGGATTCGAGGACTTCGCGGAACTTCTCGGCGCCCCAGTCCTTGACGAGGAACTTCAGGCGGGCGCGGGTGCGCAGTCGCCGGTAGCCCCAGTCGCGGAAGATGCGCACGACGTTGACCCACACGTCGACGACGTCGTCCTGGGAGATCCAGGTGCCCAGGCGCTGGGCGAACATCGGGTTGGTGGACAGGCCGCCGCCGACGTACAGGTCGAAGCCCGGCCCCAGTTCGGGGTGGTGGGCGCCGATCAGGGAGATGTCGTTGGTCTCGTACGGGCTGTCGGGGAGCCAGCCGATGGTCGACTTGAACTTGCGCGGCAGGTTGGACAGGCTGCGGTCGCCGATGAAGCGGTCGTAGATCTCCTGGATCTGAGGGGTGGCGTCGATGACCTCGTCGGTGTGGACGCCCGCGACCGGGGAGCCGAGGATGACGCGCGGGCAGTCGCCGCAGGCCTCCTGGGTGTCGAGGCCGACCGCTTCGAGGCGGCGCCAGATCTCGGGGACGTCTTCGACGCGGATCCAGTGGTACTGGACGTTCTCGCGGTCGGTGACGTCGGCGGTGTCGCGGCCGAACTCCTTGGAGATGGCGGCGACGGTGCGCAGCTGCGCGAGGTCGAGCTGGCCGCCGTCCATGCGCACGCGCATCATGAAGTACTTGTCGTCCAGCTCCTCCTCTTCGAGGATGCCGGTCTTGCCGCCGGCGATGCCGGGCTTGCGCTGGGTGTACAGGCCCCACCAGCGGAAGCGTCCGCGCAGGTCAGCGGGGTCGATCGAGTCGAATCCGCCGTGGGCGTAGATGTTCTCGATGCGCTGCCGAACGTTGAGCGGGTTGTCGTCCTTCTTGGACTGCTCGTTCTTGTTGAGCGGCTCCCGGTGGCCCATCGCCCATTGGCCTTGGCCTTTGGGGCGGGACGGTTTGCGCGTTGGCGTTGGCACGGTACTCCTCATCGCGGACACAGGTGTGGCGTGGTTCGTCGGCTGAAAAGCCGGAAGGATTAAGCGCACATCATGAGACAGGCGGCGCTGAACACACGGCAGAGGTCGACGTGGCGGCGTGCCACCAATCGGAGCCCGTGTGCGCGAGACATGTGAGCAAGCATGCCACAGCATCGGGGCGGATACCCTCTGCGTCCCGCTCACTGGACAGCAGGTCACACGAGTGTTGCAAACGACGCGGGCCCGAGACCGCTCGTGCGGTCTCGGGCCTGCGGTCTTCGGTCAGGCGTCCTCGGCGCGGCGGCGGGCCGCGGTGGCGATCATGACGCCGAGCGCCAGGAGCGCGGCTCCGGCGGCTATCGGGAGCGCGATCCGGGCGCCGGTGACGCTCAAGCCGCCTCCTGACGTGGTGGTGCCGCCGGTGGTCGGTGTCGTGGTCTGGGCGGTGGTGGGTGCGTCGGAAGTCGGCGCGTCCGAGGTGGGGCCGTCTGACGTCGGGCCGTCGGTTGACGGTTCGTCGGTCGTGGGCTGGTCGGTCGTGGGCTGGTCGGTGGTGGGTTCGTCCGTGGTCGGCTCATCGGTGGTGGGCTCGTCCGTGGTCGGCTCATCCGTCGTGGGCTCGTCCGTGGTCGGCTCATCCGTCGTGGGCTCGTCCGTCGTGGGCTCGTCGGTCGTCGGCTCGTCCGTGGTCGGCTCGTCCGTGGTCGGCTCATCCGTCGTCGGCTCGTCTGATGTCGGTTCGTCTGAGGTCGGGTCGACGTCCTCGCATTCGGGGAGGTCGCCGTTGAACGGGTAGTTGTGCATTTCCTGGCCCGAGCCGGGGAGGGAACTGTTGCCGTGGATGAGGTTGCCGGTGAGGAACATGCGGCCGTTGGTGCCCGACATCGTCAGTTCGGTGGTGCTGGACTGCTCGCCGGTGAGCACCGAGCCGTTGAACTGGGTGGTGCCGCGCAGGTTGACCTCGGTCGCGTCGGGGAAATTCCACATGGTGCGGTCGCGGAACGCGATCTCAGGGCCCGAGTTGATGTTCAGGGTCCTGGTGTCGCCGTAGACGTTCACCAGGACCGTGGCGCCTTCGGGGATGCCTTCGAAGTTGATGGCCTGCTGGCCGCCTCCACTGGCGACCAGGTCGGCGTCGACGGCGAAGACTTGGAGCATCGAGGTGCCGTCGCCCACGAAGACCGTGCGGAAGTTCTCGTTCGTGACCGTGCCGGTCACCGGGCGGCGCACGCCCTCCTCGGGGTAGGCGTAGCACTGGCTCGCCTCGGAGAGCTGGTCGCGCAGGCCGTCGTACTGGTCGACCGCGCCCGGGTCGGTCACCGAGATCGGGATGACCATGCCGGTCGCACCGCCCGCGCTGCGGACGAGGCCGAACTCGGAGCCCTCCTCGGCGAGGAGCCGCTGGCCAGGGGCGATGGTGATCGTGCTGCCGACTTGGAGGTAGTCCGAACCGGTCGGCGGAGGTACACGCGAGCCGACGCCGGCGATGCCGACGTTGTAGGCCCCGCCCGCGGCCGGGTCCTTGTTCTGGTCGAACTCGCCGAGGACCACGTTGCGGCCCTCGGACTCGGCGGCCGAGCCGCGCACGTGGAAGTAGCCGCCGACGAAGACGTTCACCGAGTCGTCATAGCCCGCGATCGGGCCGTTGTTGGTGTCGGGGAACGGGTCGGGGCAGTCCGGCCCGGCGCAGGGACCCAGGTCCCCAGGCAGCGGGGCCGCGAAGGCCGTCGTCAAGGCAAAGGCGGCCACGGCGACCGCGGTCGCCGCGGCCAGGACCGCGGCGGCCTTGCGTCCGAGGCGGGACTTGGCGGGCATGGGATCCTCCGGAGACGACGGGCACTGCCTCTCTTCATAGCAGTGCCCCGACCGTCCTCATCGGATATCCGCGGAAGTGGGTTCGCGTTTCGCCGTCGCTATTGGAGCGCGAAGTCCACGATCGCCTCGGTGCCGCCCTCAGGCCGCGGGCGCATGTCGATGGTGCCGCGCAGCTCTCCGGTGACGAGCGTGTGGACGATCTGGAGCCCCAGCCGGGTCGAGTCGGCGATCCTGAACCCTTCGGGGAGGCCCTTGCCCTCGTCGGAGACCGTGACCGTGAAATGGTCGCCGTCGCGCTCGACGCCGATGACCACCTCGCCGTCCTGACCGGGCGGGTAGGCGTGCTCGACGGCGTTCTGGATCAGCTCGTTGACGACCATGACCAGCGGCGTCGCGTACTCGCTCGGGAGGACCCCGAACGTGCCCTCGCGGCGCAGCGTGACCTTGGACTCGGCCACCGAGACCTCGACGGCCATCGAGGCCACCCGGTCCACGATCTGGTCGAAGCCCACCGACTCGTCCGAGGACTGCGAGAGCGTCTCGTGCACGAGCGCGATCGAGGCGACCCGCCGCACCGACTCCTCCAGCGCGAGCCGGGCCTGCGGCGACCCGACCCGGCGGGCCTGGAGGCGCAGCAGCGCGGCGACGGTCTGGAGGTTGTTCTTGACGCGGTGGTGGATCTCCCGGATCGTGGCGTCCTTGGTGACCAGCTCGCGGTCCAGGCGCCGGACCTCGGTGATGTCGCGCACCAGCACCAGAGCGCCCGCGGCCTTCCCGCCCGGGCGCAGCGGCAGCGCGCGCATGAGCACCGTGGCGCCCTTGGCCTCGATCTCCTTGCGCCGCGGGGTGCCCCCGGCCAGCGCGTCGGCGATGCGGCGGGCCGCGTCGGCGCCGACTTCGGGGGCCGAGGGGAGGCTGCGGGTGAGTTCGGCGAGGTCCCGGTCGCGCAGGTGGCCGGTGACGCCCATGCGGCGGTAGGCCGAGAGCGCGTTCGGGGAGGCGTAGCGGACCAGGCCGTCGGCGCCGATGCGGACGAGGCCGTCGCCGATGCGCGGCGCGGTGGTGGGTTCGCCGGGCAGGAGCGGGGGCGGGAAGCCGCCGTCGGTGAGCATCTGGACGAGGTAGTCGGCGGTCTTGAGGTAGTTGAGTTCGAGGTGGGAGGGGCTGCGGGTGTCCGAGAGGTTGGTGTCGCGGGCGGCGACGGCGATGACTTCGCGCCTGTCGCGGCGGCGTACCGGGATGGCTTCGTGGCGGGCGGCGACGTCGCCGCGCCAGACCGGGTCGCCTTCGCGGAAGATGCGGCCTTCGGAGTAGGCGACGTTGAGGTGCCCCGCGTCCTCGCCTTCGAGGATGCGGCCGACCTGGTCCTCCTCGTAGGCGGTGGGTCCGGTGGTGGGCCGGACTTGGGCGAGGCACACGAAGCGGCCGGGGCGGTCCTTGACGGCGGCCCAGAGCAGGAAGTCGGCGAAGGAGAGGTCGGCGAGGAGCTGCCATTCGGCCACGAGGCGTTGCAGGTGGGCCGCGGAGTTCGAGGTCAGGTCGGTGTGCGCGCTGATGACGTCACGGAGTGTGGACACCCGATCAATAGTAGCGGCGGCTCGGGCGCGGGGGCTCGTCCTCGTTCGGGCATGAAAAGGCCCCGCCTGCTCGGGGCGGGGCGTCGGTCTACGGCAGGGTCATGTCCGGCTTGTCGAGTTCCTCGACGTTGACGTCTTTGAAGGTCAGGACCCGCACGTGCTTGACGAAGCGGGCGGGGCGGTACATGTCCCAGACCCAGGCGTCGCTCATCTCGACTTCGAAGTAGGTCTCCGCGTCGGCGCCGCGGACGTGGACTTCGACGCTGTTGGCGAGGTAGAACCGCCGTTCGGTCTCGACGACGTAGGTGAACTGCCGGACGATGTCCCGGTATTCCCGGTACAGCTGGAGTTCCATGTCGGTCTCGTACTTTTCGAGGTCCTCGGCGCTCAACGCTCCTCCTTCACAGGCGACGGTACACACGATAGTGCGCTGGTGCCCCGGCGCGGACGCGCCTTGGCGCTGCGGGTCCGGGATTCACCCGGCGGGCTCCCGCCGAAACATGGTCAAGTGGGGGTCGCGGCGGCGACGTTGGCGTACGAGCGGCGGTGCGCCTCGCAGGGGCCGTGGGCGCGCAGGGCGGCCTCGTGGGCGGCGGTGCCGTATCCCTTGTGGACGGCGAATCCGTATTCGGGGAAGCGTCGGTCGAGTTCGGTCATGAGGCGGTCTCGGGTCACTTTGGCGACCACGCCCGCCGCGGCCACGCACGCGGCCGTGCGGTCGCCTTTGACGACCCCGAGGCTCGCGGGCAGGCCGGGGACGGCGAACCCGTCGGTGAGCACGTACCCCGGGCGCTGAGGCAGCCGCGCCACGGCCACGCGCATCCCTTCGAGGTTGCACACCGAGATGCCGCGGGCGTCGATCTCGTCGGGGCCGTAGAGCACGACGCTGATCTCGGCGCGGCTGCGGCGCAGCCGTTCGAAGACCCGTTCGCGGGCGGCCTCGGTGAGGAGCTTGGAGTCGCCGAGCTCGTCGATGCGGGCGTTCGGGGCCAGGCGCACCGCCGCCACGGCGAGCGGCCCGGCGCACGCGCCGCGACCGGCCTCGTCGACCCCGGCCACCGGGCCGAGGCCGCGGCGCTCGAGGGCCGCTTCCAGCGCGTACAGGTCACCGTCGCGCCGCAACCGGGAGGAGGCGGGGCGCAGCACGGTCAGGACGGTTCGGGGACGTCGTCGTAGGTCGCCGGGATCGAGAACCAGGTGAAGTCGCCGAAGGGCCAGAACAGCACGAAGGCCTTGCCGATCACCGCGTCGACCGGGATGGTCGAGGACATGACGTCGCCGCCGGAGCGGATGTACCGCTCGCGCGAGTCGCCCGAGGCCGAGCGGTGGTCGCCCATGACCCACAGGCGGCCGTCGGGCACGATCAGGTCGAACTCGTCTCGCGAGGGCTGGTCCTGCACCCCGGCGGGGTTGGTGTACAGGTAGGACTCCTCGTCGAGGGCCACACCGTTGACCGAGATGCGCCCCTCGTCGTCGCAGCACACGACGTGGTCGCCGCCGGTGGCGATGACCCGCTTGATGAACTCGTCCTCCTCCATCACCGAGCGCCACGACTCGGGGGCGGTGAACACGATGATCTCGCCGCGGTCGGGCTCGGAGAAGTCGTAGACGAGCTTGTTGACGAGCACCCGGTCGTTGACCTGGAGGGTGTTCTCCATCGACCCGGAGGGGATGTAATAGGTCTGCACGACCCAGGTCCGCACCACGATCGCCACGAGGATGGCGACACCCAGAAGGATGGGCAGTTCCTTCCAGAACGACCCCTTCTTCTTGGGCTGCTGCTTTTCGGAGGCTTCCTCGGCGCCCTCACCTTCGGCGCCGGGCGCTTGCCCTTCTTCGATCACGGTGCGAGTCTACGCGCTCGCGCTCGGCGCCCAGGGGTGCCCGCCTGGCCGTCGCTTGCGAAGAGACAGGTGGTATCGCCGTGGCGGGCAACGCAGGCGGCGAGTGCCACGCGTGCGCATCGGGCGCGGTCTCGCCTGCGGCGGCGGTGTCCGCGCTCGTCTCGGGCGGGTCGAGGACCTCGAACGCGGCGGGGATCTCCAGTTCGGTGGCGCGGTCGGTGGGCCACACGAGCGCGATCGCGCGGCCGATGATGTTCTCGACCGGGACCGGGCCCTGGCAGCGCGAGTCCCTGGAGTTCCCGCGGTGGTCGCCCATCACCCACACCTCCCCCGCGGCCACGGTGACCTCGTCGAACAGGCGCGAATGACACGACCCGGGCGGCACGTCCAATGGCGCGTCGTCGTAGACGTAGGCGCTCTCGTCGAGCGAGACGCCGTTGACCGTGACGCGGCCTTCGTCGTCACAGCACGCGACGGTGTCGCCGCCGACGGCGATCACCCGTTTGATGAAGTCCTTCTCGTCGGGTTCGGCCAGGCCGATCAGGTCGAGCACCCCGGTGGTCACGTCCCCGACGAACGAGTCGTTCCCGCCCTTGGGCCGGTACTCGGGGTCCCAGCTGTCGGTGCCGCGGAAGACGATGACCTCGCCGCGCTGCGGGCTGCGCAGCGTGGTGGTGAGCTTGAGGACGAGGACCTTGTCGCCCTCCTGGAGGGTCTGCTCCATCGAGCCCGAAGGGATGTAGAACGGCTGGATCGCGAACGTGCGCAGCAGGACCGCCGCCGAGAACGCCACGACCAGCAGCAGCGGCAGTTCGACCCACAGCGACAGGTACTGGCGTTTGTGCGGCTGCGAGAGGCGGCTCTCGGTCTCCTT
The DNA here is from genome assembly GCF_040645615.1 of Glycomyces sp. NPDC046736. Lineage (NCBI taxonomy): Bacteria > Bacillati > Actinomycetota > Actinomycetes > Glycomycetales > Glycomycetaceae > Glycomyces > Glycomyces sp. NPDC046736. The sequence continues at coordinate 64,395 of NZ_JBEYYO010000011.1, forward strand.
GCGTTCTTCGGGCTCGTCGCTGCGGTGGACCCGTTCGCGTTCGGCCGCGACCCGGTCGTGCGGGCCGGTCACGCGCTCACGGGGCCCGGTGGGGCCCTCGGGGCGACGGATCGGCCTCGTCCCCGCCTCGGGCCCGCGCGGCAGGCGGCCGGGGGCGCGCGGGGCGGCGGGCGGAGGGGGCTGTGCGCCGCCGGGGCCGGGAAGCCTGCCCCAGTCGATGCGCCGCGGTCCTTCGCCGGGGGAACCAGGACTCATGTCCAGAGCGTAGCGGAATCGGGCCGAACGCGAAAAACCCCGGGCGATGCCCGGGGTCTTCCGAAAGTCTGCGTCGCAGAGCAGCGCTTAGAGTTCGCGCTTCTCCTTGATCTTGGCGGACTTGCCCTTGCGCTCGCGCAGGTAGTACAGCTTCGCGCGGCGGACCTTGCCTCGCATGGCGATCTCGATCGAGTCGACCATGGGACCGTGGACCGGGAAGGTGCGCTCGACGCCGATGCCGTAGCTCAGCTTGCGGACCGTGAAGGTCTCGCCGAGGCCGGCGCCGTGGCGACGGATGACGACACCCTGGAACACCTGGACACGGGACCGGTTGCCTTCCTGGATACGGACGTTCACCTTGACGGTGTCGCCGGGACGGAAGTCCGGCAGGTCGGCGCGCATGGAGGCTGCGTTCAGCTCATCCAGAATGTTCATGGTTTCAACCCTCGTTGGATATACACAGAAGTTCGGGCCGGGAGAGGTACCGCTTGAACGAACGGCACGTCACGGGAACTCACCTACTCTGCCACACCCTGCTCGGGCACGGCGAGCCCGGCCCCTTCGAGTAGGCGCCGGTCACGTTGGTCGAGGCTACCCGGATCGAGGCGCTCCAGCAAATCCGGGCGGGCCCGCGCGGTGCGAAGGAGCGCCTGGTCACGCCGCCAGCGCTCGACCTTGCCGTGGTCGCCCGACAGCAGCACCGGCGGGACCTCGCGGCCGCGCCATTCGGCGGGCCGGGTGTAGGCGGGGGCCTCCAGGAGCCCTGCGTTGTGGGACTCGTCGTCGAGGGACGCGGCGTTGCCGAGGACGCCGGGCACGAGCCGGGTCACGGCCTCGACGATGGCGAGCACGGCGACTTCGCCGCCGAAGAGCACGTAGTCGCCGATGGAGACCTCGGTGACCTCCATGCGCTCGGCGGCGTGGTCGACGACGCGCTGGTCGATGCCCTCGTAGCGGCCGCACGCGAACATGAGCCAGGGCTCTGTGGCGAGTTCGGCGGCGAGGGCCTGGGTGAAGGGCCGCCCCGCGGGGCTGGTCACCAACAGGCGCGGTTTCGCTTCGCCGGGCACGAGTTCGTCGAGGCATTCGCCCCAGGGCTGGGGTTTCATGACCATGCCCGCGCCGCCTCCGGCGGGGGGCCCGTCGACCGAGTGGTGCACGTCGTGGGTCCAGCGGCGCAGGTCGTGGACGTTCAGGTCGATCAGGCCCTTCTCGCGGGCGCGGCCGATGAGGGAGAGGTCGAGCGGCGCGAGGTACTCGGGGAAGACGGTGACGACGTCGATTCTCATGGCCGTTCCCCTCAGAGGTCGAGCAGGCCGGGCGGGAGGTCGACCTTGATCGTCCCGGTCTCGGTGTCGACCTCTTCGACCATGTCGGCCACGAACGGGATGAGCGCCGGACCCCGGCCCTGGCGCTTGACCACCAGCGTCTCGTAGGCCGCGCCGTGGTCGATGCGGGAGACGGTGCCGACCTCGCCTGCTTCGCGGTCGATCACTTTGAGGCCCAGGAGGTGCTCGTCGCGGAACGCGTCCTCGTCGTCGGCGTCCTCGTCTTCGTCGATCTCGACGCTGAGGCGGATGCCCCGCAGCAGCTCGGAGGCGTTGCGGTCGGTGACGCCCTCGAAGCCGATCATGGGCCGGCCCTGGTGCCAGCGCACGGTGGCAGCGGTCATCGGGCCGTTCTTGGTGGAGTACTGGACTCCGGGTTGGAAGCGCGCCTCGGGGTCGTCGGTGCGGACCTCGACGACGACTTCGCCCTTGAGCCCGTGCGGGCGGACGATGCGGCCTACGACTACCTGTGCCATGGGCACCTCTCTCGCAGCAGCGCAACGGCCCCGGGGGAACCCCGGGGCCGCAGCGGGTGACTCAGTAGGAGTCGACGACCTCGACACGAATGCCGCGGCCCCCGATCGAGCCGATGACCTGGCGCAGTGCGTTCACGGTGCGGCCGCCCCGGCCGATCACCGTCCCGAGGTCCTCGGGATTGACCCGGACCTCGAGCCGCTTGCCGCGACGGGAGTCGACCAGACGGACTCGAACATCGTCGGGATTGTCGACGATGCCTTTGACAAGGTGCTCAAGCGCCGGTCGCAGCACGATTACTCCCCTTTGGTCTCGGAGGCCTCGTCGGCGGCGGCCTCGACCTGTTCAGTCTTAGCCGATTCGTCGGCCTTCGCGGCGGACTTCTTGGTCTTCGGCGCGGCCTTCTCCTCGGGCACGTAGGCCTTCGACGGGTCGATGCCGGAGTCCTTGAGCGCCTGGATGTACAGGCTCTCCTTCTCGGCCTTCGGCTCGGCGACCTTCAGCGGCGCCGGGGCCGGCAGGCCCTTGAACTGCTGCCAGTCACCGGTCTTGCGCAGGAGCGCCTTGACCTGGTCGGTCGGCTGGGCGCCGACGGAGAGCCAGTGCTGGATGCGGTCGGACTTGACCTCGATCCGGGACGGGTTCTCCTTCGGGTGGTAGATCCCGACGTTCTCAATGACCTTGCCGTCGCGCTTGACGCGCGAGTCGGCGATGACGATGCGGTACTGGGGAGTACGGATCTTCCCCATGCGCGTGAGGCGAATCTTCACTGCCACGTTTTGTTACTCCTGATGTAAGGATCACGTAGGCGCGCGCGCCGTCCAGGGGAATCACTCCGGATTGCGTTCACGCCGAAAACTTGGCCTTGCGTCACGGTAGTTGAGAGGGCTTCCGTCCCAAAGCTCATGTACAGCGGTCGAGTCTAGCGTATGGGGCGATCAGTACGACCGCGCCAGGTAGGCGATGAGACCGGGTTCATCCAGGGAGTCGGGCACGGAGCCGTCCTCGCGCTGGAGGACCCGCACGGTGACGCCCGCGGCGGCGGCCTTCTGCTCGCCTTCGACGCCGCACGCGTCCCACGGCAGGCGTGCGTAACCGGTCTGGGCGGCTTCGACCGCTTCGTCCACGGTCGCGGCGTCGGCGGTGAGCCGTTCGCGCCGCTCCAGCGCCTCGTCGAACAGGGCCTGCTGGTCGCCTTCGAGCGCGGCGGCCACGGCTTCGGCGAGCATCCCGAGCGGGACGGTCTCCTTGACGCCCTTGACGCGGCTGACCAGGGTGGCCTCGCCGTTCTTGAGGTCGCGGGGGCCGATCTCGATGCGCACGGGGTAGCCCTTGAGCTCGGCGTCGACCGCGCGGCGGCCGAAGGCCACGTCGGCGCGGTGGTCGAGCTTGACGCGCAGCCCTGAGGACTTGAGCTCGTCAAAGACCTGCTTGGCCGCGCCTTGGACCTCGTCTGAGTCCTTGACGACCATGACGTAGGCCTGGACGGGGGCCAGGCGCGGCGGGACGCGGAGCCCCGAGTCGTCGCCGTGGCCCATGATGAGGCCGCCGACCATGCGGGTCGAGGTGCCCCACGAGGTGGTCCAGCCGTGGGCCTGCTGGCCGTCCTTGCCTTGGAACTGGATGTCGAAGGCCCTCGCGAAGTTCTGACCCAGTTCGTGCGAGGTGCCCATCTGGAGGGCCTTGCCGTCCCGCATGAGGGCCTCGACGGCGAACGTGTTCAGGGCCCCGGCGAAGCGCTCGGCCTCGGTCTTGATGCCGCGCAGCACCGGCAGCGCGAGCACGTTCTCCATGAAGTCGGCGTACACGTCGTGGAGGATCCGCAGCGTGAACTCGTGGGCGTCCTCATAGGACTCGTGGACGGTGTGCCCCTCCTGCCACAGGAACTCCGAGGAGCGCAGGAACAACCGGGTGCGCAGCTCGTAGCGCATCACGTTGCACCACTGGTTGAGCAGCAGGGGCAGGTCGCGGTACGACTTGACCCACTTCGCCATGTACTCGCCGATGATGGTCTCCGAGGTGGGGCGCACCGCGAGCTTCTCCTCGAGCTCCTTGCCGCCCGCGTGCGTCACCGTCCACAGCTCGGGCGCGAAGCCCTCCACGTGGTCGGCCTCGCGGCGGAAGTAGGACTCGGGGATCAGCAGCGGGAACGAGGCGTTCTCGGTGCCGGTCTCCTTGATGCGCGCGTCCATCTCGTCGACCATGCGCTCCCACAGCGCGAACCCGGTCGGTCGGATCACCTGCTGGCCCTTCGCCGGGCCGTTCTCGGCCAGCTGGGCCTTGGCGACGACGTCCTGGTACCAGCGAGGGAAGTCCTCGCCCTGCGGTGTGAGTACATTGGCCATAAACAGGGATTCTACGGGCCGGACCCTTCCGGGCCGCAATCGGATTGCGCCGCGTGAGAGCCGCGCCGCCTCCGCAGTAAGGAGGAGGGGACGAAACCGGAGCCTCGGTCCTTCGGCGGTACTCCCAGGCGGTGACCGTCGCATAAGCTGTCGACGTGACAACACCCATGCTGGCAGGTGAGCGCGGTCTGACGGCCGCCGAGGTGGCCGAGCGCGTCGAGGCCGGAGAGGTCAACGAGGCCAAGCGGCACACGAGCCGCCCGCTCTCGGCGATCCTGCGCGCCAACTTCTTCACCCCCCTGAACGCCGTCATCGGCATCCTCGCGGTCATCGCGATCGGCTTCACCGCCGTGGAGAAAGGCTTCCTCGAAGGGCTCAAGCAGGGCCTGTTCGCCGGGGTCATCATCGCCAACATCGCCATCGGCACGATCCAGGAGCTGCGCGCCAAGCGCACCCTCGACAAGCTCTCGCTCCTCAACCGCTCCAACGCGAAGGTCCTGCGCGACGGCGAACTCCAGGAGATCGCACCCGAGCGGATCGTCCGGGACGACCTGGTCTACCTCGAACCGGGCGACCGCGTCGTGGTCGACGGGCCCGTCGTCGAGTCCCGCAACCTGGAGATCGACGAGTCGCTGCTCACCGGCGAGGCCGACCCGGTCGCCAAGGCCCCCGCCGACGAGGTCCGCTCAGGGTCCTTCGCCGTCGCCGGGACCGGCCTGTTCCGCGCCGAGCAGATCGGCGCCGACTCCTACGCCGCCAAGCTCGTCGAAGAGGCCTCCAAGTTCACCCTCGCGCGCTCGGAGCTGCGCGAGGGCATCAACCGCTTCATCAAGCTCATCAACTGGCTCATCGTCCCCATCGCGGTGCTGCTCATCATCAGCCAGCTCGCCGACGCCGCCAACTGGCGCGACATCGTCGTCAGGACCGTCGCCGGGATCGTCCCGATGATCCCCGAAGGGCTCGTGCTCCTCACCTCCGTGGCCTTCGCCGTCGGCGTCATCCGCCTCGGCGCGCGCAAATGCCTCGTCCAGGAACTGCCCGCGATCGAAGGCCTGGCCCGCACCGACGTGCTGTGCCTGGACAAGACCGGGACCCTCACCGAAGGCGGCATGGACGTCGACGAGGTCCGGCCCTTCGAAGGCGTCGACGCCGCGGCCGTGGACGAGGCGCTCGCGGCCCTCGCCTCCTCCGACGACAGCCCCAACCCGACCATGCAGGCCCTCGCCGCCCACCTGAACGAGCACGAGATCCTCGACCCGTTCTGGCGCGTCATCGACGTCATGCCGTTCTCCTCGGCCCGCAAATGGAGCGGCACCCGCTTCACCGACCACGGCACCTGGCTCCTCGGCGCGCCCGACGTGCTCCTGGACTCCGGCGACCCGATGGCCCTCGAAGCCGACATGCTCGCCGCCCAAGGCCTGCGCGTCCTCGCGCTCGTCACCGCCGAGACCGCCTCCACCACCGGCGGCGTCACCGGCGTCAAGGCCAAAGCGCTCGTGATCCTTCGCCAGCGCCTGCGCTCGACCGCCGCCGCGACCCTCGCCTACTTCAAGGAGCAGGGCGTCGCGGTCAAGATCATCTCCGGGGACTCCCCCGCCGCCGTGGGCGCGGTCGCCGCGCAGCTCGGCGTCGAGGGCGCGGCCGACACCGTGGACGCCCGCCGCCTCCCCGAAGACCCCGAGGAGCTCGCCGACCTGCTGGAGCGGGCCACGATCTTCGGGCGCGTCAAACCGCACCAGAAGCAGGCGTTCGTCAAGGCCCTCCAGTCGCGTGGCCACACCGTGGCCATGACCGGCGACGGCGTCAACGACGTGCTCGCTTTGAAGGACGCCGACCTCGGCATCGCGATGGGCTCGGGTTCCTCCGCGGCCCGGTCGGTCGCCCAGGTGGTGCTCCTGGACGACGAGTTCGCGACCCTCCCGCACGTCGTCGACGAAGGCCGCCGGGTCCTGGGGAACATCGGGCGCGTCTCGAACCTGTTCTTGACCAAGACCGTGTACGCGATCAGCCTCGCGCTGTTCATCGCCCTCGGCGCGATCACGGCGTGGATCGCCGGGAACGAGCCGCTGCCGTACCCGTTCCTGCCGATCCACCAGTCGCTGATCAACCTGTTCACGATCGGCCTCCCGGCGTTCTTCCTCGCGCTGGCCCCGACCTTCGACCGGGCCCGGCCCGGGTTCGTCAAACGGGTCCTCAAGTTCGCTATCCCGGCCGGGATCTGCTGCGCGGTGCCCACGTTCGTGGTCTACCTCGCCGCGCTCGCGCACGACGGCTACGACTCGGACCTGCCGCAGACCACCGCGGCGATCACGCTGTTCTGCCTCGCCTTGGCCGCGCTCGCGATCGTGGCGAAGCCGTACACGTGGTGGAAGGCGCTCCTGGTGGGCGGCTGCGCGGCCGCGTTCGTGACCGTGCTGGCCGTGCCGCCGTTCGCGCGGTTCTACGAACTGGAGCTGCCGGGTGTGTGGAACACCACGGCCGCGGCGATCGGGGTGGGATCCGGGGTGGCCGCGCTGCTGTTTTGGCTGGTCGTGAGGCCCAAGCACCTGAAGGACTGAGCCGCTACATCGGATGTAGCGGATACTCGCTGGAAAAGTGTCGGTGGTGTAGCGCCTACTGAGTGAACCGAGAGTTTTCACTGAGGAGGCCGTCATGGCGCAGCGGGAGATCGCGATCCGAGCCGAGGGGCTCGTCAAGCACTTCAAGGACATCAAGGCCGTCGACGGCGTGGACCTGGAGGTCCCGGCCGGGACCGTGTACGGCGTGCTCGGCCCGAACGGGGCCGGGAAGACCACCACGGTGCGGATGCTGGCCACGCTGCTGCGCCCCGACGCGGGCACCGCGACGGTGTTCGGGAACGACATCGTGGCCGACCCGGCCTCGGTGCGGTCGCAGGTGAGCCTGACCGGTCAGTACGCGTCGGTGGACGAGGACCTGACCGGGGTGGAGAACCTGGTGCTGCTGTCGCGCCTGTACGGGTACGCCAAGCCGGCGGCGCGGTCGCGGGCCGAGGACCTCCTGGAGGCGTTCGGGCTCTCGTACGCCGCCGGGAAGCAGGTCAAGAGCTATTCGGGCGGGATGCGGCGCAGGCTCGACATCGCCGCGTCGATCATCATCACCCCCAAGCTGTTGTTCCTGGACGAGCCGACCACCGGTCTGGACCCCCGTAGCCGGAACCAGGTGTGGGACGTGATCCGCACGATCGTCGGTGAGGGCACCACGGTCATGCTCACGACCCAGTACCTCGAGGAGGCCGACCAGCTGGCGGGCCGCATCGCGGTCATCGACACCGGCAAGGTCATCGCCGAGGGCACCCCAGGGCAGCTGAAGTCCTCGGTGGGCGCGGGCTCGATCAAGCTGCGGCTCCACCACGCCGACCAGAGAGAGCACGCCCAGAGCGTGCTCACCGCGGCGCTCGGCGTCGAGGCCGAACTCGACGACGACCCGGTGGCGCTCGTCGCGCGGCTGGCGCCGGGCGAGGACAACGCGGTGCAGGGCGCGCACGCGTTGAGCGAGCTGGCGAAAGCCGGCATCCTCGTCGACGACTTCTCGCTCGGCCAGCCGAGCCTGGACGAGGTCTTCCTCGCCCTCACCGAGCGCGTCGACGCCTAGACAGACTTTGAGAGAAGAAGAGGAACCGATCATGGCTTTCACCGAGACCAAGACGAGCACCGATCAGGACGCGCCCGCGCCGGTCGAGAAGGAGCGGCTGCAAAGGCTCCTGGCCCAGGGGGAGCGTCCGGCCCCGCCGAGCGCGTTCGCGTCGGCGCGGACCTTCGCCTGGCGTTCGATGCTGAAGATCAAGCACGTGCCCGAGCAGTTGAGCGACATCCTGGTGTTCCCGATCATCATGCTGCTGATGTTCACGTACCTGTTCGGCGGCGCGATCGCCGGAGGCACCGGCGACTATCTGCAGTTCCTGCTGCCGGGCATCATGGTCATGAGCATCGTGATGACCACGATCTACACGGGCATGTCGGTGAACATCGACATCAACAAGGGCGTGTCGGACCGGTTCCGCACCCTGCCGATCTGGCGGGCCGCGCCGATGGTCGGGTACCTGCTGGCGGACATGTTCCGGTACGCGGCGGCCGGGGCGATCATGTTCGGCACCGGCATGGTCATGGGCTACCGGCCCGAGGGCGGCGCGGTCGGCGTGCTGCTGGGCGTGGGGCTGCTGCTGGTGTTCTGCTTCGCGTTCTCGTGGATCTGGACCTGGCTGGGCCTGATCACGCGGTCGGAGAAGACCGTCATGTCGATCTCGATGTCGATCCTGTTCCCGATGACGTTCCTGTCGAACATCATGGTCGACCCGTCCACGATGCCCGGCTGGCTCCAGCCGGTCGTGAAGAACACCCCGATCAGCCAGCTGGTCGACGGCGTGCGGGGCCTGTTCGACGGCGACGTGTCGTCGGCGGCGATCGCCACGACACTGATCTGGTCGGCCGGATTCATCGTGGTGTTCGGCTTCCTGACCCTGAGGGCCTACAACCGCAAGTGAGACTCGAGTCCCAACACCCGACAGGGCCGGGCGGAAGGCGCGAAAGCGTCCCGCCCGGCCCTTTCGCCGTAGGCGGGGCCGGGCTGCCGCCGCCGGCGCGAAAGCGTCCCGCCCGGCCCTTTCGCCGTAGGCGGGGCCGGGCTGCCGCCGCCCGCGAACACGAGTGTCGTCCGGGCCCCGAGTCGAGCCGCCATGACGGCGGCGACTGGTGTGAGGCGGCAACGCCCGTCAACGAAGGAGCCGCCCACAGGCGGCCAGGCCAAGCCGGTCGCGGCCGACACGCGTCGACCCTCGTGCGACTCGGGGCCTCCGTCGCAAAGGCGCAGGCCAGCGACGCGCTCGACGTTCGCCGAGGCGCGCCTCGCGCCCGCCGAAGCGCATGCCGCGCGGAGGCCACTGGGTCGAGGCGTCAGCTCAATCGCCACTCCGGGCCGTCGGGGCCCGGGCGGTATACGCACGCCGAGCCGGTCGCCACGGCCGCTTTCAAATGCCCTGCAAGGGCCGGGTGGCCGTCTTCGATCTTCTTGAGCGTGTTCCTGATCCGGTTGGTCACGGATTTGCGGGCGCGTTCGTGGTTGTCGCCCAGGCGCCTGGCTCGGCCGCCGAGGCCGGTGGCGGCCTTGAGGTGTTCGATGAGCGCGGCGCGTTCGGCGTCGAGCGCGGCCACGCGGGCGGCGTCGCCGATCGCGGCGGCGGAGTCGATCTGCTCGTCGAGGCGTTCGAGGTGCTCCCGGTAGCGGGCGCGGGCCTCGGCGTCGAGCATGTCGTCGCCGCCGAGCCTCGCGTCCAGGGCCACCGCCGGACCCGCGTCCGGCTCCAGCAGGTCTCCCGCCGCGATCTCGACCCCAGGAGCAGACAGCAGCCGGTGCAGGTCGGCCAGGCCCTTCGTGTGCGGCAGGTGGAGCGTGCGCCCCTCGAAGACGAGCGTCCACGTCGAGCCGTCGCGGCGGAACACCGCCTCGTCAGGGCACAGCACCGCCTGCCCGGCTCGCTCGGGGACCGATCCGAGTTCGGCGGCGGCCTTGCGGGCGGCCTCGGCCCACGGGCGCGCTTCGAGCGCTTCGGCCCCGGCCGCGGCCTTCGCGAAATGCGCCGCCGCGGTCTTGGTGTCGCCTTCGGCCGCGGCGAGCACGCCCAGCCAGTAGCTGACCGGGCCGTGGATGCTGGTGCCCCACAACGCGATCAGCCACTCCGTCTCGTACGGGGCCAGGCGCTCGCGCAGGCGCGCCACGGTCTCGGCGTCCCCATCGGCCACCGCGAGCTCGGCCTCGAAGCGGATCCACATCGGTTCCCAGGTCCCGAAGTCGGCGCCCTCATGCGGACCGGAGACCAACCGCGTCTCGATCGCGCGGGCCTTGGCGATCTCGCCGCGCCGCAGCGCGGTCAGCCCCGCGAGCAGGTCGGTGTAGCGCACGTCGAAGACCTCGCTGGGCCCGCGCGGCACCGTCTCGGGGGCCACCCCGCGAGCGAGGCTCAGTTCCCACCTCAGGTGGGCCAGCATGTGGTCGTGCATCGCGTCGCCGCCGGTGAGCTCGATCGCGGCGTCCAACTGGGACTCGGCGGCGTCGAAGTCGCCTTGGACCATGTGGACCACCGCCCGGTCGACCATCGCCGCGCCCCTCCAGCGTTCGGTGTCGCTGTCGTCGGCCAGGGCGCAGAACATCGAATGCTGCCCCAGATAGGCCGGGTCGCCCTGTTCGAGGAGCACGACCCAGCGCAGCGAGGCCGAGTAGAGGCGCATCTCCAAGTCGCCGGTGCGGTGCGTGAGCTCGGCGAGCTCCTCGACGAGGACTTGGCGCTCGGCGGCGGTGCCGGGGCCCCAATGGACGCCGAACGAGGCCCACAGCCCGAACGAGAGCTCCTCGTCGGAGCCGTGTTCGCGCGCGGCCAGCAGGTACCGGTACAGCAGCTGCCGGGTCAACTCCTCGTGGTCGAGGCCCGCCTCGGGGGCCTCCCCGGCCAGGCTCGTGTACGCGAGGGTCTTGAGCCGCACGAGTTCGTCGATGCGCTGGTCCTGCGGGACCTCCGTGACGACCCGGGCCAGCAGCATCGGGTCGCCCGAGTCCTCGGCTTCGATGAGGGACTGGTCGTAGAGCCCGCGGGCCTCGTCCATGCGCCCGCGCCACAGCACGGTCCCGGCGAGGTCGACGCGGAGCTTGACGCGCCGGGCGACCATCTCGGGGGTACAGCGTTCGAGCGCGCGCCGCAGGTGCTTCTCGGCCCCGGGCACGCTCAGGCATGAGGAGGACTCGACGGCGGCCTTGGCCAGGAAGTCCACCGCGATCTCGGCGTCGAGGTCGTCCCCGGCGACCCACGCGTGGTGGGCGATCTCGGTGGTGAGCATGAGCTTCTGGAGCGACTCGTCGGCCACCAGGGCCCGCACCACGCAGCCGTGGTGGTGGGCGGCCTCCTCGTCGCTCATGGTGTTGTAGAGCGTCTCGCGCACCAGGTCGTGGACGAACACGTAGCGGTCCCGCTCGCGGCGGACGAGCCGGGTCTGGCAGGCCGCGTCGAGCGCCGCCTCGATCTGGTGCACGTCGAGCCCGGCGGCCTGGGCCATGACCCCGGCGTGGAACTCGCGCCCGCCCACCGAGGCGAGGGTGAGCATGCGGGTGAGCGCTTCGGGGAGCTGGTCGATACGGCGGCGCAGCGCGTCGCGCATCCCGGCACTGGTGGCGTCCACGGGCTGGCCCGAAGCCCACAGCTGCGCGGTCTGCTCCACGAAGAACGGGTTCCCGCCGGTGCGGCGGGTGATCTCGGACACGGTCTCGGCGTCGGGTTCGGTGCCCACGGTGGCCCTGACGAGCGCGGCCACCCCGTCCTCGTCGAGCCCGTCGAGGCTGATCATGGTGGCCTTGGTGACCAGCGACAGCATCCGGGCGCGCAGGTGGTGGCCGGGGTCGATCTCGGAGTCGCGGTAGGTGCCCACGAACAGGACCCGCTCGAACCAGGTGTGCTGGCACGCGAACTTGAGCAGTTCGAGGCTGCCCGCGTCGGCGAAGTGGAGGTCGTCGAGCACGACCAGGATCGGGCCGCGGCGGGCGGCGGCGATGAGCAGCTGGGTCACGGCGTCGAAGAGCTCGAACTCGCCCGGCGGCGAACCGTCGGCCTCACCCAGGAGCGCCTCGGCGGCGGGCGCGGGCGCGAGGGAGCGCCAGGCGTCCTCGCCCAGGCGCGCGCGCAGGGCCCGCAGGACCTGGGTCCACAGCCAGTAGTCGGGCACGGCCTCGGATTCCCACGAGGTCGCGAACGCCACGAGCAGGTCGTCGCGGCGGTGGGCGGCGGCATCGGTGACCAGCGCGGTCTTGCCGATGCCGGCTTCGCCGGTGACGAGGGCGAGGCCCCCGTGGCTGGTCACGGTGCGCTCCACGGCCGAGCGCAGCGCCAGTGCGGGGCGGTCGCGCCCGATGAGCAGCGAGTCAGTCACTCGACAAGTGTGGCCGAAGGGTGCGACAAACGCCATCCCTTGTGATTCCGGCGCGGCTTCGATGACGTTCGTGTCATTCGGGTGTTCTCCCTGCTCGTCGCGGTCCGATTGTCGACATTCGGGCGTTTGGGCCGATCGTGTTTCACGTAAACGAAGCGACGATTACCGAGAGTCCCTATGGTCTTTCGGAGAGTAGACATCTCGGTGCCGACGGGCGGCTGAGCCGTCGTCACGAGCGATGGTGCGAGGCCGTTCCCGAGCCGGGAGCCGACCGAACACGGGAGCAATCCTCATGGCACAGTCCATGTTCAAGCAGGAACGACCCAACTACGCGCGGAAGACCTGGCGCACGGTCCTCATCGGGGCCGCCGTGCCGCTGGCCGTCCTCGCCGCCGCACCGGCGGTGGGGGCGACCGAGACCGTCACGGCCGAGACCGTGAACGCCGAGCAGCTGCCGGGCCTTCCGGCGCCCGGCCTGCCCGACCCGGGTCTGCCCGACCCGGGCGTCCCTGACGTCCAGGCGCTGCTGGATCTCCAGCTGTGCCTGGCCGACCTTCAGGCGGCGCTGTCGGTCGACGTCGACGTCCCGGCCGAGGCCGAGCAGCTCCCGCTGCCCGGTGACGTGCCGGGTCTGCCGACCGACGTGCCCGACGTGGCCGCGATGAACGAGACCTGCCAGGCGGTCCTGGCGATCGTCCTCGCGGACGTGCCGCCGGTCGATCCGCCGGTGGAGGTGCCGGTCCCGGATCCGGCCGGGTAGCGAGCAAGACGACGGGGGCCCGCGGCGTACGCCGCGGGCCCCCGTTCACGTGTTACTTCAATCGCCCCGCGGCGTCGGCGATCTTGTCGTCGGTCGCGGTGAGCGAGAGCCGCACATGGCGGTTTCCCTTGGCGCCGTAGAACTCTCCGGCGGCGGCGAGGATGCCGCGGGCGGCGAGCCAGTCGACGGTGGCCCAGCAGTCCTCGTCGCGAGTGACCCACAGGTACAGGCCCGCGTCGGAGTGGTCGACCCTGAATCCGGCGGCCTCGACGGCGCTGCGCAGCACCAGGCGGCGCTGCTCGTAGCGGGCGCGCTGCTCGATCGCGTGGGCCTCGTCGTGCAGGGCCGCGATCGTGGCGCGCTGGACGGGCCAGGGGACCATGAAGCCCGCGTGGCGGCGGATCTCCAGCAGGTCGGCGACGATCTCGGGGTCCCCGGCGAGGAACGCGGAGCGGTACCCGGCGAGGTTGGAGCGCTTCGAGAGCGAATGCGCGGCCAGCAGGCCGGTCAGGTCGCCGTCGTTGACGCGCGGGTCGAGGATCGACACGGGCGGGTTCGCCTCGTCCCAGCCGAGCGTCAGGTAGCACTCGTCGCTGGCGAGGACCACGCCGCTGTCTTGGGCCCAGCGCACGAGTTCGCGCAGGTGCTCGACCGAGGCGACCTCGCCGGTGGGGTTGGTCGGGTAGTTGATCCAGGCCAGGCGCAGTCGCGAGCCTGAAGCGTCGCGCGGGTCGGCCACGGGCCGGGCCTCGGCTCCGGCGAGGATCGCGCCGATCTCGTACGTGGGGTAGGCGATCTCGGGGTAGGCGACGCTCTCACCCGCGCTGATGCCGAGCTGCGCGGGCAGGTTCGCCACGAGTTCCTTGGAGCCGACGGTCGGCAGGACCGCCACGTCCTCGGCCACGCCGGTGTGCCGGTGCAGCCACGAGCGCATCGCGCCCTGAAGGTCGGCGGGCCCGGCAACGGTCGGGTAGCCGGGCATGCCTCCGGCCTCGGCCAAGGCCTGCCGGATCGAGGGGGGCACCTCGTCGACGGGCGCGCCGACGGTGAGGTCGACGAGGCCGCCGGGGTGGGCCGCCGCGCGTTCCCGGTACGGGGCCATGCGGTCCCACGGGAAGCGCGGCAGCCGCCTGGCCGGGGAGGCGCTGTGAAGTCGCCGCAGCGCCATCGCGGCTACTCCTCTTTCTTGGGCAGTTCGGCCACGAACGGGACGTCGTTGTCGATCTTGCCGACCTTGGAGGCCCCGCCGGGGCTGCCGAGGTCGTCGAAGAAGTCGACGTCGGCCTTGGTGTAGGCGGCCCACTCTTCGGGGACGTCGTCCTCGTAGAAGATCGCCTCGACCGGGCACACCGGCTCGCATGCACCGCAGTCGACGCACTCGTCGGGGTGGATGTAGAGCTTCCGGTTGCCTTCGTAGATGCAGTCGACCGGGCACTCTTCGATGCAGGCCCTGTCGAGGAGATCAACGCACGGCTCGGCGATAACGTAAGTCACGAGTCGTCCTTCCTACAGCGCGCAATCGGACGGACTGCGCTGAGATGAGACTAAAGCTTATTGCCATTCGTAGACCCGAAGCCTGGGGGTGCGCCAGATGTTGGGACCCGAACACGTCGGTTCTCGCGTGTCGGTTCGGATCAGGTTGGCCGACCCTGGCCCCGGCCGCCGGTTCACGGACGTCGTGGGCGAGCTTATCGAGATCGGCCCCGGCGGCTGGCGGGTGATGCCGGACGGTGTGGCACGCAAGGGTCCGGTGGGGTTCGACGAGTCCGCCGTGGTGGCCGCGCGGGTGGTCCCGCCTCGGCCCACGCCGTTCTCGGAGATCATCGGACTCGAACGCCTCCTCGCCGAGACCTGGCCCGCGACCGAGACCGCCGACCTGGGCGGGTGGCTGCTGCGCTCGGCGCGGGGCTTCACCAAACGCGCCAACTCGGCGCTGGCGCTGACCGCGCCGCCCGGCGGGGTCGATGAGGCCGCGGCCGCCGTCAAGGCCTGGTACCGCGAGCGCGGGACCCGGCCGCTGATCTCCCTGGCCGGGCCGGTCACCAAGCGACTCGACGAGGAACTGGCCGCCCGCGGCTGGACCGCCTTGGGCCACACCGTGGTGATGACGCGCCCGATCGAGCCGGTCGCGTTCGAAGGCGAGGCGGTCGTGCTGGATTCGCCCGGGGACGATTTTCTCGCCCAGGCGGGCGATGAGGACCCCGAGACGGCCGCGAAGGTGTTCGGTTCGGGCCCGGACCGCGGGTACGCCGAGATCCGCCGCGGCGGCGTCCTCGCCGCGCGCGGCCGGGGCGCCCTGGCCGGGGACCTGGTGGCGATCGCCCGGATCGGCACGGCCGAGGCGTTCCGCAGGCGGGGCCTGGGCACCGAGGTGCTGCGCGCGCTGGAGGCGTGGGGCGCCGCGAACGGGGCCCGGCGGGCCGTGCTCCAGGTCGAGGCCGACAACGAGTCGGCGCTGGCGATGTACGAGCGGCTCGGGTACGCCGAACGCTACCGGTACTGCTACCGGGCGCTCTAGGCGTTCACGGAACCGCTAGGCCTTCGCGGCGCTGCGGGCCGGGTTCGCCTTGTGCTCGAACGCGATCTGGGTGGCCTTGAGCTCGCGTCCGTAGACGTCGACCCCGAGGGCCATCACGATGAGGAACCCGATCCAGCCCGACAAGGCCAGGAGCGCGAAGTAGATGACGGTCTGGGAGAACACCCCGTCGAGGCTCGGGTAGTCCACGCGGGCGATGAGCGGGTTCACCAGGACCGCGAACAGCGTGGTGACCACGAAGATCACGAGCAGTTCACCGGTGATCTCCTTGCGGGGGCGGCGCACGCCCCACCAGATCCCGGCCGCGATCGCCACGGCGGCCATCGCGCCGAACGTGTAGAGGCCCACGAGGTCGCCCACGGTGGTGCCCTCGCCCCAGATCTTGGAGGCGATGCGCCCGGCGAGGTTGGCGAGGATCAGGCCGAGGGCGAAGCCGTAGATCGAGGGCCAGTGGTTCATCAGGAGGCGGTTGAAGTTCACGGTCGGGGCTCCTTCGAGGGGCTGGTCGTCGGCGAGGCCGGGACGCCGGCGGATCTGCGCGGTCTGGGTCGAAAATACTGCCACAGGGAGACCGCGATCCCGGCGGTCCCCGCCAGGAGCAGCGCGTAGCCGTTGAGGCCGCTGGTGATCACGAGCGAACCGGCGCCGGTGGGCATCGAGGCGGCCAGGACCACCGCGAACCAGGCGGCGGCGGTGAGCAGGACGGCCCAGCGTCCGCCGGTCCACCACACGCCCAGGCCCGCCAGGGCCCAGTTCAGTCCGAACGCGAGGACTCCGGCGATCGGGACCGGGGTGCCGCCGATGTGGGCGGGCACCAGGAACGACTCGACGAGCGCGGCGAACAGCGCCGCCGCGACGACGACCACCGCCCCGCCGACGCGGATCGCCGTCTCCAGACCCTTCGCACGCACGCCGCGATCCTACGGCAGCAACGCTTCACGGCTCGCGGCCGCACGGCGCGTTGGAGGCGAGCTCGAATCGCCCGAGAAGGGACAATGCACTCATGACCACCTTGCGAGAGACGACTGACACCAAACGCCGCCACTTGCGACAGTTGCTTCCCGAACGGTCCGATTTCGCTCACGTGCGCCGCCACTGGCACACCGACCTCCTCGCCGGGCTCACCGTCGCGGTCGTGGCGCTGCCGCTCGCGCTCGGGTTCGGGATCGCCTCGGGGCTCGGGGCGTTCGCCGGGCTCATCACCTCGATCATCGCCGGGGCGATCGCGGCGATCCTCGGCGGCTCGAACCTCCAGGTCTCGGGCCCCACCGGGACCATGGCCGTGATCTTGGTGCCGCTGGCGGCGACCCACAGCCACGCGGGCGTGCTCCTGGTCGGCATCATGGCCGGGCTCATGCTCGTGGCCCTGGCGCTCACCGGCGCGGGCCGCTACGCCCGCTACGTGCCCGTCCCGGTCGTGGAGGGCTTCACCGCCGGCGTCGGCGTCGTGATCGCCGTGCAGCAGCTCGCGCCCGCGCTGGGGGAGGAGACACGGAACGCGCACCTCCTCGGCGGCGCGTGGGACACCGTGCGGGCCTTCGCTACCGCGCCCGACTGGGGCCCGCCCGCGGTCGCGTTCGCCGTGGCCGCCGCGATCCTGCTCGGCTCGCGCCTGCACTCGCAGATCCCCACCCCGCTCCTGGCGGTCGTGGCCGCCACGGCCGTGGCCTGGTTCGCGAACCTCGACGTGGGCGTCATCGGGTCCCTGCCGCGCACCATCGGCGCTCCGGAGGCGGACTTCTTCGACTTCTCGTTCGCCGAGATGCCCGAACTGGTGGCCGCGGCCGTGGCGATCTGCGCCCTGTGCGCGCTCGAATCGCTGCTCTCGGCCACCGTGGCCGACAACATGACCGTCGACCAGCACCACAACCCCGACCGCGAGCTGTTCGGCCAGGGCATGGCCAACCTCGTGACCCCGTTCTTCGGCGGCATGCCGTCCTCGGGGGCGCTCGCGCGCACCGCCGTCAACGTGCGCTCGGGCGCGGCCGGGCGGCTCGCGGCCCTGACCCACGCGATCGTGCTGGCGCTCATGATGCTCGCGCTCGCGCCCCTGGTGGCCCACGTGCCGCTCGCGGCCCTCGCCGGGGTCCTCATCGCGACCTCGATCCGGATGATCGAGGTCGGCTCGCTCCTGGCGCTCGCGCGGTCCACGAAATCCGACGCGGCCGTCATGTGGCTGACCCTGGCCGCGACCGTCACGCTCAACCTGGTGTGGGCCGTGACGGTGGGCATCGCGCTCGCCGGGCTCCTCGCACTGGGGCGGATCTCCAGGTCGGTGTCGGTCGAGCCCGAGCCGATCACGCCCGAGGACCACCACGACGAGGAGGCCGCGCTCCTGCACGAGCACATCGTGGCCTACCGGCTCGAAGGCCCGCTGTTCTTCGCCGCGGCCCACCGGTTCCTGCTCCAGCTCCTCGACGTGGCCGACGTGCGGGTGGTGGTCCTGCGCATGGGCCGGGTATCCACAATGGATGCCTCGGGGGCCACGGTGCTCGCCGACGCGATCAAGCGCCTGGAGCACCGCGGGATAGCGGTCTACCTCTCCGGCCTCGAACCGGTGCACGCCAAACCGCTTGAGGCCCTGGGCATCCTGGAACCGCTGTGGCAGCAGGGCCGCTTGTTCGAGCACACCAGCGAGGCCATCGCCGCGGCCCGTCGGCGCCTCAAGGCCGACGGGCTCCTAGAGCAGCTCGAAGCGGAGGCCGCCGCGCAGGCCGAAGCGGAGCGCCCATAGCCGGTCGGGCGCGCCCCGGTGGTCGGCGGCCTCGACCGAGTCGACCAGGGCGTCGTCGGGATTGACGCCATGGAGGACGAGCGTGCCGCGCTCGCCGGCCCACACGGCGCGGTCGCCGTCGAGTTCGGGCCGGATGCGGCTGACGAGGGTCTCGGTGAGATCGGGGCCTAGGTCTTCGAGGGCGATCCCGTCGTCGTTCCAGGTGAAGCGGCGGATGAGCGCGGCCTCGCCGTAGGCGTCGATGTAGGCCTCGACGCCGTCGGGGGTGCCCACGAGTTCGGCGCGGGAGTCCTCGCCGAACTGCTGCGCGGCGCCTTCGACGGTGGGCACCGAATGCCATGCGGCCGAAGGGTGGACCTGGTCGTAGCGTTCGGGCCCGAAGTAGGCCGCGGTGTACTCCCCCGCGCCGGGGTCGCACAGGAGCTGCTCGCCGTCGACGGCGATGAGGAACGAGCCGAGGTCGAGGTGGTTGTGCGGCTCGTCGTTGTAGCCGCCTTTGACCGCGAGGGCCCAGGTGCGGCGGCCCAGGTGGCGGCGTTCGACGAACCAGCCGACGTCGGGGAGCAACGCGCGGCCCTCGTCGACCGCTTCGGCGAGGGGCCGGCCCCAGTCGAGGGTGCGGGTCAGGTGGGCCCAGCGGGCGCACGAGTCGTCGGAGAAGTCCTGGACGCGCCCGGCGGGCAGGGGCGCGTCGAGGCGGTCGTGGAGGCGGGTGAGGAGCCCGGCCGGGAGCAGGGAGTCGGATCCGGTGTCGCCGAACGTGGCGAACGAGCCGGGGTAGAGCTGGGCGCGGGCGGGGAACGCGGCGATGGCCTCGTGCCCGGCGAGGAGGTCCTCGCCGGTGGCGGCCCGCCAGGCCTCGGCGAAGTAGGTGAAGTACCCGAAGCCGTAGACCCAGTAGTCGACGCCTTCGACGCAGCCGCCGTCGGGGCCGAACGAGAACAGGTAGCTCTGGAGCGCGGGCAGGATGCGGCCGCGGATCGCTTCGAGGTCGTATTCGAGCGCGAGCGCGGCCATCCCGGCGGCGCCGGCGCACACGGCGGTCCAGTTGGAGATCTGCTCTTCCCACGCGAACGGGTAGTCGGATTCGAAGAGCGGGTCGAGTACGCGTTCGCGGACTTCGGCCTCGATCTGATCGGCGCCGTCGACGTCCTCGCGCAGGCGCAGGATCTCGGCGAGCGTCTGGGCGGTCTCGCACGCGAAGAGGTCGACACAGGTGCGCGGGTCCTCACCTGCGTCCCAGTGCGCCGGGAGGGCCCATGAGCGCTCTTGGCACACGTCCTTGAGCAGCGAGGAGAGCGCGGGGCCTTCGCCGACGAGGGCGAGCGCGGCGAGGTGGCGGCGGCGCGCGAAGTACTGGACCTCGTAGGGGAGCCTGCGGCCGCTGCGGGCGTAGTCGTCGGCCAGGTCGGGATCGAAGGCCGGGACGGGGAGCGCGGCGATCTCGCGGAGCTCGGCGAGGAGCGGCGTGCGCAGGTCGGACATGGACCGTCGCCTTTCGAGGTGGAGGGCGGGGCGGGGTTCGGCCGCGGCTCAACGGTAACGCGGGCGCGCTTTCCGTCATAGACTCCCTTGTATGCGCATTGGCGAGCTGTCGGAGCGGACGGGCGTCCCGGCCGCCACCATCAAGTACTACCTGCGGGAGCAGCTGCTCCAGGCCGGTGAGCACGGCGAGGGCAACACGGTCGAGTACGGGCCCGAGCACGTGCACCGGCTGACGTTGATCCGGGCCCTGGCCGAGACCGCCGGGCTGTCGGTGGCGCAGATCGGCGAAGTGTTGACGGTGCTTGCGCGCCACCCGGAGTCGGGGTTCCAGGCGCTGGGTGCGACGTTGGCGGCCACGCATCGGGAGCCGAAGTTCTCGCTCGCGAGCGAGGGCACCACCGAGGCGGCCGAGCGCACGGTCGACCAGTTGCTGAACGAGTACGGGTGGGCCGAGGTCGCGCCGCCGATGTACCGGGACGCCCTGGTGACGGCCCTGACCGCGTTCTACCGCTTGGGAAACCCGGACCCGCAGGAGGTGCTGGGGCACTACGCGGACGCGGCGGCGGCGCTCGCTTCGGCGGACATGGAGGCGATCGCCGAGGCCACGCGGGTCGACGGGATCGACGTGGAGCAGGCGGTGACGGCGACGGTCCTGGGCGACACGCTGTTCGCGGCGCTGCGGCGCATCGCGCACATCGCGGCCTCGGCCAGGACGCAGGAGGGCCTGGGGCCGTCGGGCACAATGTGAGGCCCACGCCCCCGAGCACGGATAGCGACCCATGACCGATGATCTGCGGTTCGACCGCGACAAGGACCGCCCGAGCCTGATGCACCTCGTCGCCGACGGGGTCGTGCAGGCCACCGTCGACCTCGACGATCCGTCCTATCTGGACGCCGAGTACATGCAGCGGATCTCTTACCTGGTCGACGCGATGACCGAGCCGAAGCGGCCGGTGCGGGCGCTGCACCTGGGGGCCGGGGCGCTGGCGATGGCCCGGTACGTGGCGGCGACCCGGCCGGGTTCCTACCAGCAGGCCGTGGAGACCAACGAGGCGCTCGTGGCCCTGGTGCGGGCCGAAGCCCCGTTGCCTCGGGGCGTGAAGGTGAAGATCCGCCACACCGACGCCCGCGAGGCGGTCGAGGCCGCCCCCGAGGACAGCTACGAGCTGATCATCACCGACGTATATGCCGAGGCCCGCGTGCCCGCGCACGTCACGAGCGTGGAGTTCCTGCGCCTGGCGCACCGGGTCCTGCGCCCGGGCGGGCACTACGCGGTGAACCTGTGCGACGGCGGCCAGATGCGGTTCCTCAAGCCCGCGCTCGCGGCGATGAGCGCGGTGTGGCCGCACGTGGCGATCATGTCCGAACCGGCGGTCCTGCGCGGTCGCCGCTTCGGCAACGTGGTCGCGGTGGCTTCGGATGCAGAACTCCCGGTCGCGGCCCTACGCCGCCGCTGCGCGGGCGCCCCGTTCCCCTGCCGGGTCCTGGAGGGCGCCGAGCTCAAGGACTACATCGCCGGAGCGACCCCAGCCACCGACGAGACGGCGATCCAGTCCCCACCGCCCCCGAAGTCCCTGCGAAGCTTCTGAGCCCATCCGAGGCCATATGAAAAGGTTCGGGGTCCAGATCGCGACCCACCCCGCCCGCTCCGGTCGACTCGCCCCTCGCGCCGCTCGGCCCGCGAGCCCGGTTCCGCCCGCTCAGCCCTGTCGTACCTCCCGGGCATCATCGAAGCCGGGGGCGGCATAGAACCCGAGTCTCATTCGTCTCCCAGGCCCGCCGACGCCCGTACCACCCACCCCTCCCCCGTTCGGCCATTAAATCCGCAGGATAGCGGCCCTGTCTCGCCTCGTGTCCCCGACTGTCCGGTCCTCGGCGGTGGGTCGCTTCACACGAGACTTGGCGATGCCGGTCACCTGTACTAGCGTCGGCGCCTGTTCCGGTCGGGTCCTCAGGGCTCCCCCAGAGACCCACCCGTCCGGACCGCCGAGCCGCGCAGCGCATGCCGCCCGTTCCTCCCCGGTTCAGGGCGAAACACCGCAGCGCGGGCCGGGGACCCAGCCGCGCCGTCCCCCCATCACTCACGGCGCACGGGGTGAATCCCGCCGCAAGGCGGGTAGGGCGCACTTCCCTGCCCGAACCCGACAGCTAACCCGGTAGGCGGCCGAGGAAGAAAGGCCACCTCGTGGCTCAAGTCTGCACGAATACCGAACACACCAACCGCGCCGCGACGATCCTCCGCCGCGTCGCCGCCTACACCGGCGTCACCCTCGCCACCGTCGGCCTCGTGACCGCGTTCGCCGGCTCGCACGCCGACGCGGCGCCCATCGAGTACGACACGGCCTCCGCGTCCGAGATCGAGGATCACCTCGAAGACCTCGAGACCCGGCGCGAAGCCGCCGACACCACCCTCACCGGGCTCCAGGCCCAGCTGGTGGACGCTCAGACGGTCATCGACGCCGCCACCGCCGAATACGGCGCCGCGGAAGTCCAGCTCTCCTACGTCACCGCCGCGGTCGAATCGGCCGACGACGAGCTCGGCGCGAAGGTCTCGACCCTCGTCGCCTACGCCCAGGAGCAGTCCGACAAGTACACCGAGGCCCAGGACGCCACCAAGGCGGCCGAGGGCCTCGAAGTCGAGATCGCCAAGGCCGAGAAGGAGGTCGCCGACCTCGACGCGGAGATCGCCAAGGCCGAGACCGCCTACGACGAGGCCGCCGAGGCCGAGGCCGCTGAAGCGGCCGCCCTGGCCGAGGAGTCCGCCGCGAGCGAGAGCACGAGCTCGAACTCGTCGTCGTCCTCTTCTTCGTCGTCGAGCTCCACCGCCGCGTACAGCTCGGACGCGGCCACCGCCGCGGTCCAGTTCGCCCGCGACCAGCTCGGCGAGTCCTACGTCTTCGGCGCCGCCGGCCCCGACACCTGGGACTGCTCGGGCCTGATCTCCGGCGCCTACGGCGTCTCGGGGATCTCGCTGACCCACTCCACGTGGGCCATGTGGGACGAGACCAGCTCCATCGGCCGTGGCGACCTCAAGCCCGGCGACCTGGTCTTCTACAACGGCCAGAACCACGTCGCCATGTACATCGGCGACGGCCAGGTCATCCACGCCCCCAAGCCGGGCGACGTCGTGAAGATCTCCAGCCTCGACATGGGCATGTCCATCGACGGCTACCGCCGCGTCTGACGCTCGCGTGGCGGCGGGCCGCACCGAGCACGTCGAGCCGAGCGAAACGGACGCACCGCGCCACCGGAATCGTATTTCCTATAGGAAATACGATTCCGCGCACACGCCGAAGGGCCGGGGTTCTCACCCCGGCCCTTCGTGTCGTTCGTCTACGCCGCCTCGGCCATGACCTGGTCGTTCGCGAGTTCCTTCAGGCGTGCGAGCGCCTGGATCTCCAGCTGGCGGATTCGCTCGCGGGAGAGGTGGAACCGGTGGGCGACCTCGGTCAGGGAGTGCTCGCGGCCGTCTTCGAGCCCGTAGCGGGCCTTGACGATCCCCGCCGAGCGCTCGTCGAGGTGGTTGAGCATCATTTCGATGCGCTGGCGTTCCATCCCGGCGAGGACCACGTCCTCGGGGCTGGGCTCGTCGGAGTCGGCGACCAGGTCGCCGAGATTGGTGTCGCCGTCGTCGCCGATCGGCGTGTCCAGCGAGACGGTGTCCTGGCTCCAGCGGATGAGCTCGTTGACCCGCTCGACCGTGACGCCGAGGGCTTCGGCGATCTGGCCCGGTTCGGGGTCGCCGCCGAGCTCACGGGTGAGCTGGCGGGTGACGTTGCGCATCCGGTTGACGTCCTCGACCAGGTGCACCGGCAGGCGCACGGTGCGCTCCTGCTGGGCGATCGCCCGGCTGATGGCCTGACGGATCCACCAGGTGGCGTAGGTCGAGAACTTGAACCCGCGCTGGTAGTCGAATTTCTCGACCGCGCGGACCAGGCCCGTGTTGCCCTCCTGGATCAGGTCGAGCATCGGCATCCCGGAGCGGACGTAGCGGCGGGCGATCGAGACGACCAGCCGCAGATTCGCCTTGATGAACTGCTCCTTGGCCTTCGCCCCGTCCTCGACCAGGCGCTTCAGGTCCTTCTCGGTGGCCTCGCCGAAGGTCTCCCCCTCGCCGAGCAGGTGCTTCGCGAAGAGGCCGGCCTCGACCGCCTTCGCCAAGTCGACCTCGGCGGCGGCGTCAAGCAGCGGCGTCTTCGAGATCTCATGCAGGTACACACCCACAAGGTCTCGTTCCTCAGCGACCTCTTCGGTGGTGAGGGTGGGTGTTGTCGTTGTCTCCACGCTCAAGGTCTCCTCCAGCTTCCTCGTCCCCCGACACCGCGTGAACGGTGTACCAGTTACAACGACCGCTTCGTTGCGTGGAATTCCGTGCCCCGGTGTTCGATGCGCCACGGTTACCAAATCGATGCCAACGGAAGTGCTTCCGGCCGTTTGCACCGTTTGGGTTACCCCGGTCCCTTCGGCTAAGCTCAGTTCACGGCTCCTGTCCCCTAGACGGGGGTCCGAAGCGCTCATGATGCCTCTGAGACGGGGATCACCTCACCTCGTTCGAGATGCGGTGGCCCGAGTCCTGGTCACGGTATCGTCTTCGGCCTGCTTCATCGCAAACCTTCAATCTCTAGGGGTACACGCGCCTTACCTTGGAAAAGCTGAGAGATCATCTCAATGCGGCCCTTATCACTGCGATGGTGACCGCAAAGGCAGCGACGCTCTGATATCCGCACCATAGCGGACGGTAGCGGTGACAAGCAACACCTTTCCCAGGCGTTGATGTCCGATTCCGAACACCCCTCGTTCTTCTCCAGTCTGCGCCTCCCATCGCTCCCGCGGAGCTGTTCCGACCTCCTGCCGCGCAGATCACCTCAGGGGACGCGTGCGCGTAGAGTTGGCCCGGTGACAGAAGAACGCCTAGTGTGGGTCGACTGCGAGATGACCGGCCTCGACCCGCAGACCGAAGCCCTCATCGAGATCGCCGTACTCGTCACCGAGCCGGACCTGACGCCGCTCGACGAGGGCCTCGACATCGTCATCGCCTGCGACGGTCCGATCCTCGACAACATGGGCGCGTTCGTGGCCGACATGCACGCCAAGTCCGGGCTCACCGACGAAGTCCGCGCCTCGCCGACCACATTGGAGCAGGCCGAGGACGCGGTCTTGGAGTACATCAAGCAGCACGTGCCCGAAGCGCGCACGGCTCCCTTGTGCGGCAACTCGATCGCGACCGACCGCACCTTCATCGCCAAGTACATGCCGCGGCTCGACGACCACCTGCACTACCGGATGATCGACGTGTCCTCCATCAAGGAGCTCAGCCGCCGCTGGTACCCGCGCGTCTACTACAACCAGCCCCCCAAGGGCCTCGCCCACCGCGCGCTCGCCGACATCAAGGAGAGCGTCAAGGAGCTGGAGTACTACCGGCGCACCGTGTTCGTGCCGCTGCCCGGCCCCACCAGCGACGAGGCGAAGGCCGCCGCGGCCTCGCTCGCCGAGCCGGGCGCGTGAGACGCCCGACACCGAACCCACTTGACGGCCAGGGCCGCCCATTGGTTATGATTGTCGCCGGTCGCAGGGTTCAACCCCTGTGAAGACCGATCTTGGTGGTCGTAGTTCAGTTGGTAGAACGCCTCGTTGTGGTCGAGGAGGTCGCGGGTTCGAGCCCCGTCGATCACCCCAAGTCGAAAGGCCTCACGGCATCGCCGTGAGGCCTTTCGCGTGTCGCTATCGCTGGTTCCGCTTGCGGCGCAGCTTCTCTCGCCGCTTGCGCTCAGCGGCCGGGCGCATGATCAGCCGCTCGGCGGCCGTCAGCGAGGAGGCGACCACCAGCAGCGGCACCATGACCCACACCGGCCAGAAGTACACGAACCCGATGGTGGCCAGCAGGATCAGCCACACGCCGAGGTTGATGCCGATCGGGATCGAGATGCCGAACCACAGCCACTTGACCCAGTCCGGCGCCTTGAGCGCGTCGGGCTCGGCGGCCTCGACCAGGCGCTGGTACGAGGGCAGGTCCGCGAGCACGACTTCGGCCTCGCCGACGGTCTTGGCCGCCAGGAGCACGTCCACGCGCTTCTCGTACTCGTCGAGGTCGATGTAGTCCTGGTCGACGGCCGCGCGCAGGATCTCGGTCATGGCGGTGCGCTCGGGCGTGCCGATCCGCGTCTCTCGGTCGCCGTACCGTTCGAGGGAGGACATTCAGTGGGCTCCTTGCAGAGGGGTGTGGGCTCAGTGCCAGCGGCCGCGGTTGACCAGTTGCACGAACGTGGCGATGGACAGGCCGAGGATCGGCCAGATCGGCCAGAAGTTGTCGAACGAACCGGACGAGATCGAGGTCGCGAGCCAGATCAGGGTGCAGATCCCGCCGACGACGACCAGGCCCCGCAGCGCGGGGGTCTCGTGGATCCAGGCGGCGCCCCTGCCGGAGTCGCCGTGCGGGCCGCCGTGGGCGGTCGCCTCGCCGTGTCCGGGGCCGCGTTCGGGCTGTTCTTCGCGTACGGGCTCGACCTCGCCGACCTTGGGCCGCCCGCCGGGCAGGTCGTCGAAGATCAGGTCGAGTTCGGCGTTGGTCTTGGCCTCGTAGGCCGAACGGGTCCGGTCGTCGAACTCGGCGAGGTCGATCCGGCCCTGGTCGAGGGCGGCTTGCAGCTGCTCGATCGCCTTCTCGCGGTCGGCGTTCGAGATGCGCAGCTTGCCGTGGTCTTCGGTCACGAGCCCAATTATGGCACCGGCGGATCAGCTCTCGCGAGCCGCGCTCGCCGCCAGTTCGCCCAGCTGTTCGACCCCGCCGTCGGGGGCCGTCAGGACCCAGACGCCGTCCTCGCACAGCGCGATGGTGTGCTCGGTGTGGGCCGCGACCGAGCCGTCGTCGGTGACGATCGTCCAGCCGTCCTCGAGTTCGGCGGTGTCGGCCGAGCCGAGGGTGATCATCGGTTCGATCGCCAGGGCCATGCCGGTGCGCAGCTTCGGGCCCTCACCGGGGCGCCCGTAGTTGAGGATGTGCGGGTCCTGGTGCATCTCGGTGCCGATGCCGTGCCCGCCGAAGCCGGTCACGATCCCGTATTCGCCCGACTGCTCCACGGACCGCTCGATCGCGTTGGAGATCCCGCCGAGGCGCCTGGCGGTGGCCGCGGCCTTGATCCCGGCCCACATCGAGGCCTCGCAGGCCTCGCGCAGCGCGGTCAGCTCAGGGGCGACGGTGCCGATCTCGATGGTGATGGCCGCGTCCCCGTGCCAGCCGTCGACGATCGCGCCGACGTCGACCGAGAGCAGGTCGCCTTCGGCGAGGACCGCGTCCTCGGAGGGGATGGCGTGCACGACCTGGCGGTTGACCGACGAGCAGATCGAGGCCGGGTAGGGCCCGAAGCCGATGTCGTAGCCCTTGAACGAGGGCACCGCCCCCGAGGAGCGGATGACCTGCTCGGCGATGCGGTCGAGTTCCGCCGTCGTCACACCCGGTCCCGCGGACTCGCGCATGGCCTGGTGCACCTCGGCCACCACGAGCCCGGCGGCCCGCATCTTGCGGAACTGCTCGGGGGTCTTGTACTGGATGCGCTGACGACGGAACACGACGACTACGCTGCGGCGCCGATGGCCGCGAGGGCGCGTTCGGTGACGTCGGCGACCTCGCCGATGGCGTCGATCCGCACCAGCTTGCCCTGGGACTCGTAGTGTCCGATCAGGGGGGCGGTCTGCTCGGCGTAGACCTTGAGGCGGTTCTTGATCGTCTCGGGCTTGTCGTCCGTGCGCTGGTACAGGTCGTCCGAGTCGGGGTCGGCCGGCGGGTCGAATTCGAGGTGGTAGACCTTGCCGGTGGACTTGGAGACGCGGCGGCCCGAGAGGCGGCGGACCACCTCGTCGTCACCGGCGACCAGTTCCAGCGCCAGGTCGAGGGCGGTCCCGGCCGCTTCGAGGACCCGGTCGAGGACCTTGGCCTGCTCGGGGTTGCGGGGATAGCCGTCGAGGAGGAAGCCGTCCTTGGCGTCGTCCTGGGCCAGCCGGTCGGCCACCATGTCGTTGGTGACCTCGTCGGGCACCAGGTCCCCGGCGTCCATGTACTGCTTGGCCTTCAGGCCCAGCGGTGTGCCGCCGGAGACGTTGGCGCGGAAGATGTCGCCGGTGGAGATCTTGGGGACGCCGAGCCGCTCGGCGATGATCTCCGCCTGGGTGCCCTTGCCGGCCCCGGGCGGGCCTACGAGTACCAGTCGCAAAAGTGTTCCTCCCGTGTCGTCACCTATGAGGGCGGCGCCTGCCTCAGCGCAGGAAGCCCTCGTAGTGGCGCTGCATCAGCTGGGACTCGATCTGCTTGACCGACTCCAAACCGACGCCCACCATGATCAGCACCGAGGTGCCGCCGAACGCGAACTGCGCGAACAGCTGCTGGTTACCGAACGCGATGATGGCCAGGTTGGGAAGAATAGCGATCGTGGCCAGGTACAGCGAACCCGGGAAGGTCAGGCGTGACAGGACTCGCTGCAAGTAGGTCGCGGTGGGGTTGCCCGGGCGCACGCCCGGGATGAACCCGCCGGCCTTCTTCATGTTCTCGGCGACGTCGTCGACCTTGAAGGTGATGGACACGTAGAAGTAGGTGAAGAAGATGATCAGGAGCGCGTACAGGGAGATGTAGACCCACGAGCCCTGGTTGAGCAGGTAGCGGTCGATGAAGTCGACCCACTGCGATTCGCTGTTCTGGTTGAGCTGGCGGAACAGCGTCGGGATGTAGAGCAGCGAGGAACCGAAGATGACGGGCACGATGCCGGCCTGGTTCACCTTCAGCGGGATGTACGTGGAGGTCCCGCCGTACATCTTGCGGCCGATCATCTTCTTGGCGTACTGCACCGGGATGCGCCGCTGCGACTGCTCGATGAAGATGACGGCGACCATGATCGCCAGGCACAGGCTCATGATGACGGCGAACATGAACCAGCCCTCGGACTCGCGCAGGGCCCAGAACTGGCTGGGCATCTGCGCGGCGATGGACGCGAAGATCAACAGGCTCATGCCGTTGCCGACGCCGCGCTCGGTGATCTGCTCGCCGAACCACATGATCATGGCGCTGCCGGCGACCATCACGATCACCACGGTCACGATCGACATCCAGAACGGGATGCCGGCGCTGGTCTCGGAGAGGTCGGGGAGGATGCCCGGACACTGGGTCTGGAACAGCATCCCCGAACGCGCCAGCGCGATGTACCCGGAGGCCTGGAGCAGGGCCAGGCCCAGCGTCAGGTAGCGGGTGTACTGGGTGATCTTGACCTGGCCGGGCTGGCCCTCCTTGCGGAGCTGCTCAAGCCTGGGGATCACCACGGTCAACAGCTGCATGATGATCGACGCGGTGATGTAGGGCATGACGCCGAGCGCGAAGACCGAGAGCTGGAGGAGCGCTCCACCGGTGAAGAGGTTCAGGAGGCCGAAGACGCCGGACTCGTCCGTGGGCTGCGCGTTGAGGCAGCTCTGCACCATTGCGTAGTCCACGCCGGGACTCGGCATCTGGGCACCAAGACGATACAGTCCGATGATCATCAAGGTGAACAGGATCTTCTTGCGCAGATCGGGGGTCCGAAACGCGCTGATGAAGGCGGAGAGCAATGCGGTTCCTCCTGAACAAGACCCCCTGGCGGGGCCCATGGGGCAAGCGCCGTCGGATCGCGGTGCAGGCCTTAGTAACCAGTGGGCGTGTGTAGTTCGTAGCGAGAGGGTCACACGCCCGAGGAAGACGGTGGTCCTCGCCAAGGGAGCCTAGCAGGCGCGCGCGGTGGCAGCGTACCGGCATTGACCATGACGAAACGGGCCGGAGTTCCCTCCGACCCGTTCCGACAGATCATCTGTTCGTCTTGCGGGGACGCTCTCTTGAATTAAGCGAGCGGCTCGCCGGTCTTCTTGTCCACCACGGTGGTCGTGCCGCCCGCGGCGGTGACCTTGGTGGTGGCCGAAGCCGAGAAGGCGTGGGCCTTCAAGGTGAACTTGACGCCTTCGAGCTCACCGGAGCCCAGGACCTTGATGAGCTCCTTCTTGTTGAGGACGCCCACCTCCTGGAGCTGCTCGGGGCCGACCTCGCCGCCCTCGGGGAAGAGCTCCACGAGGCGGTCCAGGTTCACGACCTGGTACACGAGCTTGTTGTGCGGCTTGAAGCCCTTGAGCTTCGGCAGCCGGATCTGGAGCGGCATCTGCCCGCCCTCGAAACCGGCGGGCACGGTCTTGCGGGCCTTGGTGCCCTTGGTGCCGCGGCCTGCGGTCTTGCCCTTGGAGCCCTCACCGCGACCGACGCGGGTCTTGGCCTTCTTGGCGCCGGGTGCGGGCTGCAGGTCATGAATGCGAATCGCCATGACTATTCGACCTCCTCGACGTCGACCAGGTGACGGACACGGTGGACCATGCCGCGGTACTGCGGGAGGTCCTCCTTGTAGACGGTCTGGCCGATCTTGCGAAGGCCGAGCGTCTGGATGGTCGCACGGGCCTTCGGCTTCTCGCCGATGACCGACTTGTGCTGGGTGATCTTCAAACGTGCCATGTCGATCCCCCTAGCCCTGCGCAGCCTGGGCGGCTTCGGCGCGGGCGCGCAGCAGACCCTGGGGAGCGATGTCCTCCAGCGCCATGCCGCGGCGGGCCGCGACGGCCTCCGGGGCTTCGAGCTGCTTGAGCGCCTTCACCGTCGCGTGGACGATGTTGATGGCGTTCGAGGAGCCCAGGGACTTGGACAGGACGTCGTGGACGCCGGCGCATTCGAGCACGGCGCGCACGGGGCCGCCGGCGATGACACCGGTACCCGCGGAGGCCGGCTTGAGGAGGACCTTGCCGGCCGCGTCCTCGCCGAAGGTCTCGTGCGGGATGGTGCCGCCGATGCGGGGAACCTTGAAGAAGTTCTTCTTGGCTTCCTCGACACCCTTGGCGATCGCCGCCGGGACTTCCTTGGCCTTGCCGTAACCGACACCGACGTTGCCGGCACCGTCGCCGACCACCACGAGGGCGGTGAAAGCGAACCGGCGGCCGCCCTTGACGACCTTGGCGACGCGGTTGATGGTGACGACGCGCTCGATGTGCGGGGACTTCTCGGCACGGTCGCGTCCGCGACCGCCCTCACGCCCTCCGCGACCTTGACCGCGACCGCCGCGGCGGTCGCCGCCGCCGTCCCGGCCGCCGGCCGCTTGCTGTTGATCAGCCACGAGACTGATTCCCTTCGTTCGCTCAACGCCAGCCCGAGAGAGGGCTGACTCGCTGGAATTCCCGGCCCTGGGGGCCGGAAGACGTCGCGCCTGGGCGCAACCTCTCGATTATGCCTGCTCAGGGGTCGTGCGGCGAACGGCGGGGTGGGGATGAGGCAGGGGACACAGGTCAGGGGTCTCGGATTGGCCGCGCATAAAGATGAGCATTAATCGTTTCATAGGTCTTGTTCTTTTCATGAGCCGAATGGCGAATGGCGATTTCCTTCAGAACTCGATAAAGCTACTCGCCGGTCTCCCCTGATCGGGTAAGTCTTTTCGGTAAATTTTCCGACACGGGAATCCGCCACCGCGTCCGCGACCCGTCCCATTCGCACGCATACGCCGGATCGCTTTTCCCGCAAATGGGACATTCCCCGAGAACCGTTGGCCCCGTGTAACGTCCGCGTCATCTACCGCGGCCCCACGACCTGCCGAATCCGGGTTACCGTGGTCGTCACAACCCGTTCAGTGAGCGAAGCGCGCCCCGGAGACACCGGGACGCGAACAGGGCCGCGGCATCCGCGGTCCGAGCACATAAGACAGTGTTCATAGGCAATAGTTCCTTTCTCTCCATTTCTTCACCCATCGTTTCCCCCTGTCCTCGTCGTGACCTCGCGCGATTCCGAATGGAGCCTGCGCGTTGGTCGACCCTGCCCTCGGGAGGCCGTTCCCCATGCGATTGCCGCCGCTGTCGCGGCTGGTCCGCTTCGCCGCGGTGGGCCTGGTCTGCTTCGCGATCCAGGCCGCATTGCTTGTGGCCCTGCACGGGGCCGGGACGCCGCAGACGCTCGCGAACGCGGTCGGCTTCCTCGCTTCGGCGCAGGTGAACTTCCTGCTCAGCACCTATTTCACGTGGCGCGACCGGCGACTGCCGCGCCTTCGCCGCAAGGCCTTGGCCGCGCGCTGGGTCGCGTTCCAGACCACCGTCGCGGTCAGCCTGGCCTGCAACACGGCCGTGTTCGCGCTGGTCTCGCAGTTCGCGCCTCCGGTGGCCGCCGCGGCCGTCGGGGTGGGCGCGGGCGCGCTGCTCACCTATCTCGCTTCCGACCACCTGATCTTCCGCCGCCGCGCGGCGGACCCCGAGCTCTTTGGAGACTCCCTTGACGATCATCGCCGAACAGCGGCTGCCGTTCCCGGCCCCGCCCGCGCCACCGCCGACGACTGAGGGCGTGGCCGTGGTCATGCCCGCCTACCGCGAGGAGGCGAACGTGGCCGCCACGGTGCGCGACTTCCTCAACGTCCTGGTCCGCGAGGGCGTCCCGCACGCCGTGATCGTGGTCGACGACGGCAGCGACGACGCGACCGGCGCGATCATCGCGCGCTTGGCCGCGGTCCACCCCGGGCGGGTCATCGCCGTCCACCACGAGCGGAACCTCGGCTACGGCGCGGCGGTGCGCACCGGCATCGAGGCCGCGCTGCGCCGCACCGGGTTCCGCGAGATCCTGCTGACCGACGCCGACTGCCAGTTCCGCGCCGAGGACCTGGTGGCCCTGCGCGAACGCAAGCGCGTCGAGCGCGCCGACGCGGTCATCGGCTACCGGGCCCGCCGCGCCGACCCGTGGCGGCGGCGGCTCAACGCCAAGGTGTGGACGATCCTGTGCAAGACGCTGCTGCGCGTCCCGGGCCGGGACGTCGACTGCGCGTACAAGCTCATCGACCGCTCGCTCCTGGCCGACGTGCGCCTCACCGGCGAGGCCGCGGCGATCTCTCCAGAACTGCTGTGCCGCATCACCTCCGACGGCGCGCGCATCGTCGAGCACCCGGTGGGCCACTACCCGAGGGAGCACGGCGAGCAGACCGGCGCGCGCCTGTCGGTGGTGCTCAAGTCGCTGGTGAGCCTGGCGGTCGTCTACGGCCACATGGTCCGCGACGCGCACCGCCTGGCCTGGCTGCGCCGCCTGACCGCCCCCAAGGACCCCGGCGCGGCCCTGGTGCTCCTCGCGGCGGTGGTCGCGAGCATCGCCGCGTACTTCTACTTCGCCGACCAGGGACTGCTGCTGGCATACAAGGACGCCAACTCGCATCTGCTCATCGCCAGACGCGTGGTCGACAGCCCCACCGCCGGGCTCGCGCAGCTCGGCGGCGTGTGGCTGCCGCTGCCGCACCTGCTGGCCGCGCCGCTCGCGGCCTGGGAGGTCCTGTACCTCAACGGGTTCGCGGGCGCGGCGGTCTCGATGATCGCCTACGTGGTCGCGGTGCGGTACCTGTTCGTCCACGCCAGGTCCCTCTCGGGGCACTGGGCCGGCGGCCTGGCCGCGGCCGGGCTGTTCGCGCTCAACCCGAACGTGCTGTACCTCCAGGCCACGGCCATGACCGAGCTGCTGCTGTTCGCGTGCGCTCTGGCCGCATTGCATCACCTGCACGAATGGTGCGTCGAAGCGCGGCTGCGGGACCTCACGCTCGCGTCGGTGGCGGTCCTGGCCGCGACGCTCACCAGATACGAGGGCTGGATCCTCCTCGGCGTGGCGGGCGCGATCGTGGTGTACACGGCGCTGCGCAGGCACCGCCGCTGGGCACACGCCGAAGGGTCCACCATGGTGTTCGGCTTCGTGGCCGGGGCCGGGGTCGTCGGGTGGATGGCCTGGAACCTGGCGATCTTCGGCGACCCGATGAACTGGAAGTCCGGCGAGTACGCCGACTCCTCGCTGTGGGTGGCCGAAGGCGAGGCCAACGTCGGCTCACTCCCCACCGCCGCCGAGACCTACGGACTCGCCTCGCTGCACAACCTCGGGATCGTCACGGCCGCACTGGGACTGGCGGGATTGATCGCCTACGCCGCGCACCACCGGCTGCGCCACGCGCGCCTGACCCCGTACGCGATGCTCGTCTTCGCGCCGTTCTTCGTGTGGGCGCTGTACACCGGTGAGCGCCCGCTGCACGTCGAAGAGGTCATGGGCGCGCTGTACAACGTCCGGTTCGGGCTCATCATGCTCATCCCGGCGGCGATCTTCGCCGGGTACCTCGTGGGCGTGCTGGCGCGCCGAGTCCGCGCGAACTGGGCTGCCGCGGTCCTCGCCGCCGTCACGATCGGCGGCGCGACCGTGGCCGTGGGCGGCGCGGTGACCTTGGACGAGGCCGCCGAGTACCGCACCAGCGGCTGGGAGGCCGACAACGCGGCCGTCGCGGCCTGGCTGAGGGAGCACCACGACGGCGGCACCACGCTGATGATGTCCTTCGAGAACGAGTCGGTGACCTTCGAGTCCCAGGTGCCCACCGGGTCCCTCGTCTACGAAGGGTCCTACCGGATCTGGGAGGAGGCCCTCGCCGACCCGCACGCGGCGGGGATCGAATGGATCTACATGAGGGCGACCCCGGGGTCGGAGGACGACGTGTGGGAGGCGTTGTGGGACACCGAGGCCCTTGAGGGCTACGAGCTGGTCTACGACGAAGGCGACCGCCTCGTCTATCGCGCCGCTGAGGGGAGCGGCGAGTGAACGCGCACGTCAAACGGGCCGACGCGGCCCCGCCGGAGTTCAGCGCCCAGCGGCTCCTCTCCCCCGGGCAGATCGCTCTGGCGCTCACCGTGACCGGATTGATCGCCGCCGCGATCGGGCTGCACCTGCTCACCGGGTTCGGGCCGAGCCCGCTGGGGTGGGCGCAGGCGGGCATGTTCGCGCTCATCGCGCTGTACCTGGCCGTCATCGGGTTCAAGATCGCGATGATCTGGGGCTCAGGGCGTTCGACGGCGATGCGCTTCGGGCCCGGGAGCCTGGAGACCCTCCCCGACGCCGAGCTGCCGCGCTACACCGTGCTCGTGCCGCTCTATCGCGAGGCCGCGGTGGTGCCCGAACTCGTCCGGCGCCTGTCCGCAATGGACTATCCACGGGAGAAGCTGGAGATCCTGCTCTTGGTCGAGGCCGACGACGGCGAGACGCGTGGGGCGCTCGCCGAACTCGACCTCTCCGGGGCGTTCCGCACCGTCATCGTGCCCGACACCGCGCCGAAGACGAAACCCAAGGCCTGCAACGTGGGTCTGGCCAGGGCGAGCGGTGAACTGTGCGTCATCTACGACGCCGAGGACCGGCCCGACCCGCAGCAGCTGCGCAAGGCGGCGCTGGCGTTCCGGCTCCTGCCCGAGCGGGTCGTGTGCGTCCAGGCCGAACTCCAGTACTGGAACCCGTGGACGAACTGGCTCACCCGCTGTTTCGCGGCCGAGTATGCCACCAACTTCAGCCTCACCCTCCACGGCATGGACCGCCACCGCCTCGCGATCCCCTTGGGCGGCACCTCGAACCACTTCCGGATCGACGCGCTGCGCGACCTCGGCGGCTGGGACCCGTTCAACGTCACCGAAGACGCCGACCTGGGCATTCGCATCGCCCGGCGCGGCTGGGACGTGCGGATGATCGTCTCGGTCACCGAGGAGGAGGCCAACTCGCGCCTCGGCAACTGGATCCGCCAGCGCAGCAGGTGGATCAAGGGGTATTTCCAGACGTGGCTGGTGCATTCGCGGCGGCCGGTGCGGATGGTGCGGGAGTTGGGGGTGCGCAAGGCGCTGGCGATTCATCTGACGCTCGGGTTCTCGACGGTGACGACGTTGATCAATCCGGTGATGTGGGCGTTGACGCTGTCGTATTTCGTGTTCGGTCCTGAGTGGATGGAGCCGTTGTTTCCGCCGGCGGTGCTGTACGGGGGCATGTTCGCGATGATCGCGGGGAACGCTTTGATGTGCTACGCGCTGATGCTGGGCTGCGTCAAGCGGGGTCTGTATCCGGCGGTGCGGGCGATGTTGACGGTGCCGTTGTACTGGGCGTTGATGAGTGTGGCGGCGTACAAGGCGGTGGGTCAGTTGGCGCGGCCGAGCAAGCGGCATTTCTGGGAGTTGACCGAGCACGGCCTGGACACGTCGGAGGCGACGCATGCGCGGTAGTTCGCTGCTGGTCGCGGTGGTCGCGGCGGCGTTGCTGGTGCCGGTGGGCGCTGCGGCGGCGCCGCCGGAGGAGTTCGAGCGGTTGCTCGTGGTCGACGGGCTGGAGGAGCCTACGGCGTTCCGGTTCACCCCGGATGGGGACATTCTGATCGCGGAGAAGAACGGTGCGATCGAGCTGATCGAGGACGGTGCGCTGCATGCGCATCCGCTGATCGAGCTGGCGACGGCGGGGTCTGACGAGCGGGGGCTCCTGGGCCTGGAGCTGGATCCGAATTTCGCTGAGAACGGGTTCGTGTACGTCGGGTATACGGCCGCGGACAATCTGGATCGGTTGAGTCGCTTCACGATGAGCGATCACGCGATCGACCCGGCGTCGGAGCTGGTGCTGCTCCAGTCGCAGCAGGACGCGAACGTGTTCCATCATTCGGGGAGTGTGGGGTTCGGGCCGGACGGGAAGCTGTACTGGGCGCTGGGCATGAACACGAACAACCAGAACTCGCCGAATCTGGGGAACGTGCACGGCAAGATGCACCGGATCAACGCCGACGGTTCGATCCCGGCGGACAACCCGTTCGTGGGCACGCCGGGTGCGGAGCCGTCGGTGTGGGCGTATGGGCTGCGGAATTCGTTCCGGTGGGATTTCGTCCCCAGTGGACCGAATGCGGGCGCGATCCTGGCCGGGGACGTGGGCGGCTCGGAGTTCGAGGAGTTGAACCTCATCGAGCGGGGCGCGAACTACGGCTGGCCGAGCGTCGAGGGCGTGTGCGCGGACTGCCCGTACGCGCAGCCTGTGTACACGTATCCGCATACGGAGCCGCCCGCGAGCGCGGGCTCGATCTCGGCCGTGGAGGTGTACGACGGCGGGCTGCTGGGCGCAGAGTTCGAGGACGCGGTGTTCTTCGCGGACTACACGCTGGGGTTCGTGCGGTATCTGAAGATGGACGCTTCGTTCGAGTCGGTGGTGTCGGTGCACGACTTCGACACCGAGGCGGGCACCCCGGTAGACCTGCGGACGGGCCCGGACGGGGCCTTGTATCAGCTGAACATCTACCCCGGTGAGCTGTACCGGATCGCGCCTTCGGGCGGGAACCGGACGCCGGTGGCGAAGGCGTCGGCGACCCCGGATTCGGGG
Organism: Glycomyces sp. NPDC046736; assembly: GCF_040645615.1. Classification (NCBI taxonomy): domain Bacteria; kingdom Bacillati; phylum Actinomycetota; class Actinomycetes; order Glycomycetales; family Glycomycetaceae; genus Glycomyces; species Glycomyces sp. NPDC046736. The sequence continues at coordinate 101,440 of NZ_JBEYYO010000011.1, forward strand.
TACGGGCCGCTTGAGGTGGCGTTCTCGTCGGCGGGGTCGGTCGATCCTGATGGGGACGCGCTGACATACGCGTGGGATTTCGGGGACGGTGCGACGTCGACCTCGGCGAACCCTGTGCATACGTATACCGATGACGGGGTCTATCAAGCCGTGCTCACGGTGGACGACGGCGAGAAGTCGGCGCAGGCGGTCGTCGAGGTGCAGGTGGGGAACACCAGACCGGAGGCGGTGATCCTCTCCCCCGGCCCCTTGACGTACAACGCCGGGGACACGATCGCCTTCACCGGGGAGGCCACCGACCTTGAGGACGGCGCGGTCGCGTCGATGTCGTGGACGGTGCAGTTCCACCACGCCGACCACGTGCACCCGTTCTACGGCCCGGCCGAGGGCGCGGGAGGCCAGTTCACGGTCCCTCGGGCGCCGCACGGCGCGGAGGGCACGTTCTACCGGATCACGTTGACCGCCACCGATAGTGGCGGGCTTGCGGATACCGCGTTCGTGGACGTGCTGCCGAACCTGGTCGACGTGACGATCGGGACCGACCCGCCGGGCCTGGCGTACACGCTCGACGGGCGGCCGTACACGTCGGCGGCCACGAAACGCATGGTCGTCGGCACACAGTACTCTCTCGGGGCCGAATCGCCGCAGTACGAAAGCGGGGAACGGTACCGGTTCGACGCGTGGTCGACCGGCGCGGACCGGCAGCACGTGTTCACCGTCCCCGGCGAGGACACGACGGTGACGGCGGCGTTCACCGAACTGCCCTACCCGCCCGCGCCTTGGGCATCCACGGACGTCGGCGAGCGGACGCAGCTGGGGCTGAGCAGTTACGACGACGGCGAGTTCACGCTCACCGGAGCGGGCTGGGACATCTGGGACGCCACCGACGAGTTCCACTTCGTGCACCAGACGCTCACAGGGGACGGGACGATCACGGCCCGGCTGACCTCACAGGAGGCCGAGCACCCTTGGGCGAAAGCCGGAGTGATGATCAAAGAGTCCACCGCCGAGGGAGCGACGTACGCGGCCGTGGCGGTCACCCCTGAGAACGGGGCGCACTTCCAGGCGGCGTTCGACTTCGACGGCGGCGGGTACGAGTACGCCGAAGGCGGTGCCTGGCTGCGGTTGACGCGCTCGGGCGATGACTTCACCGGGGAGCTGTCGGCGGACGGTTCGACTTGGACGGCGATCGGGACGGCGGTAGTGCCGATGTCGGAGACCGCCGAGATCGGGCTGTTCGCGACCTCGCACGACAACACGCAGTTCTCCACGGTCGTGTTCGACTCGGTGGCGGTGGATGCGGGCGATCCGGCCTGGACCTGTCTGGACGTGGGAGAACCGGCGCTAGCGGGCAGTGGTGTTCTCGATGCCGGGACTTGGACGGTCACGGGCGCTGGCGACGACATCTGGGGCGAGGCCGATCAGTTCCACTACTGCCACCAGGCGCTGGCGGGCGACGGCGAGATCGTGGCGAGGGTCGATTCGCTTGAGGCCGAGAACGATTGGGCGAAGGCCGGAGTGATGGTCAAGGCCGGCGTGGAGCCTGGAGCGGACTACGTGGCGGCGATGGCGACGGGCACCGAAGGGGTCCACATGCAGACCGGGTTCGACACCGACGTCAGCGGGCCTGCGGTGGACGCGCCGGTGTGGTTGCGCTTGGTCCGGGCGGGCGCGACGGTGACGGCGTACCACTCGCCAAACGGCGTTACATGGGTACCGTTCGCAAGCGCCGCTTTGGAAGGCCCTGCGACAGTGGGGCTCTTCATGACCTCCCATGACGGCAGCGCGTTGGGGACTGCGGTGTTCTCGACGGTGGCGGTGCGCAATGCGGCCCCGATGGTTCCGGTGCCTTGGAGTTGCGGCGATGTGGGGAGTCCCGTGCGACCTGGAGCGGCAGTGTTCGAGGAAGGGGTTTGGACAGTCACGGGGGCCGGTGACGACATCTGGGCCGACGCGGACCAGTTCCACTTCTGCCATCAAGTGCTGGAAGAGGACGGCCAGATCACGGCCCGGGTGGTGTCGCAGGAGGACACGAACGACTGGGCAAAAGCGGGAGTAATGGTCAAGGCGAGCACCGAAACCGGAAGTCCCTACGCGGCATTGATGGTCACCCCGGCAAACGGAGTACACCTGCAATCGGGGTTTGACATGGATGTGGAGGGCCCGGAGGTGGGGGCACCGGTGTGGCTGCGGCTGAGCCGAAGCGGGGACGTTGTGGCCGCTTCATGGTCAACAAACGGCACAACCTGGACCGAAATCGGCACAACAGAGCTACCAGGCGAAGCAGTAGTGGGCCTCTTCGTCACGTCCCACAACGGCTCAACCCCAAGCACAGTGGAATTCGACTCGGTCACGGTCACCTAATCGGCTGCTAGAGGCCCGCGGAAGCCTCCAGCACCCAAAAAGCCGCTCAGGGCGAACGGGACGCCCTGAGCGGCACAACTCTGCCCACCGACGGCAGAGCAAGACGAACATCTGCAACCCGCCACTAGAGTCGACTTGTGTCCTCGCCCGATCCCCTGCCCGCTGCGATCGACCAGCTCTACGCCGCATTCGTCTTCTTGCCGCGGCCGACCACGATCGACTGGTGTCACCACTGCCGATCTGAAAGCGACGTCGCCGCGCTCCTCAAGCCCACCCCGCTACGTGAAATATCCGCGCAAGCACTCCGCCCGTACGCCGCCCATGTCCTGACCACTATTGGGGATGTCGCCGACTTCCGTTACTTCCTCCCGCGAATCCTCGAAATCGCCAGCACCACCGGTTTCCCCTGGCCCGATCTCGACCTCCTGACCGACCGCCTCCACCTCGCCTCATGGTCGACCTGGGACGTCGAAGAGACCACCGCCATCCAAGCGCTCTTTCGCGCCCTCTGGGCCAAGACCCTCGCAACGTATCCCAGCGACCCCGACGCCTTCACCATCTTGAATGCGATCGGCAACATCAGGATCGATCCCGCCCCCTACCTCCACGAATGGACCGCATCGCTGATGCGCCCATCTGCGGCGGCCGCCCTCCTCGACATGCTGCGGCACTCGCCCCTGCCTCTGAAGCGCACAGAGCGATCCACCGATCCCCGTTTGCATGATCACGAAGCACAGATAGCCCGATGGGTCACCAGCCCCAAGCTGAGAACCACCGTTGCCGAGACGTTCGCAACCGCCAATACCGAAGTGCTGCTACAGACCCTGGCGGACATCGACGAGGAACTCACCTGGTACCCATCACCTGAGTCATACACTCAGCGGTAAAAACCTGAAACCAGCAAGTCGTTCGCGAGTGAGGTCAAGCGCGGCCATTCCCGGGACTCAGCCAGCGAGGCCTGAAGTTGTGCTTCAACCTCGCTGCTGCCCGGTGATCGCGGGTCGAGACCAGGGTGCCGTCAACGATAAGGACACCATGGTCTCGTCCGCCGCACTGATCATGCCTGGAGCGCGGGCGAGATCGTATGTGCCCCGGCAGTCTGGGGGTTTCGATTAGTTCAGGTCGATGGCTCCGACCACTTGCCCGGCGAATTCCTGACCGGTCAGCTCGAATCCCATCCTGCGGTAGAAGCCCTCGGGGCCGGCCGCGCCGGTCTTCCACATCACCGTGGCCCGTTTCGAGCCGCGCCGCCGCGCCTCGTCGAGCACGGCCTCGACCGCGAAACGACCGAGGCCGCCCCGCTGATGCCGAGCACTGACGTTGAGCCGCCAGATGCCGCAGCGGAAGAACTCGATCGCGGCATCCGGGTCGAACCCGCCCATCACGAACGCCGCCGGTTCGTCACCGACGTACACCAGACGCGGCCACGCCGCCTGCGGGGACGCGTAAGCCTCGGCCAGCGACACCGCGACCGGAGCCACGAAATCCTCCTGCTCAGGCTTGACCTTGATCTGACAGGCCAGGTCGACGTTATCGGGCGTGATGGTCGCAATCCGGAGTGCATCATTCATGCCCCCCAACCTAAAGACCTGCCCCAAGACACGCAACCACGCAGCGGGCCACTTCACAAAGCCGACCGCGAACCCACACGACAGACTCCTGTGCCACAACATCAACTTCCAAGACGACAGCACATCACCATGGCCATGCCCGCCCACGCCTTCCTCACCTTCACCGCCGCGACAGTGGCGATGAGCTCAGGATGCATTTCGCTCACGGCCACCGGGCAAACGGTTCCACCAGAGGCACCACTCGATCAAGCTCAACCACATAGCCGAGCACAGGATGAGCGCAGTCGCCGCCTTCAGCGTCCATCAATACCGGCTTGCCCAGCCGTCGACCAATACCAGTGAGGAACTCACAGAACAAGTCAAGTCGCTCCTGCCCCTGCAACTCCCGCAGGTTGACATCAAAGTCGACAGCGTCAGCCGAGTAAAAGCGGAAGATCGCCAGAACTTCAGCAGTGAGCCAGACGCTCAGCTGAGCGGATTCAGCGTCGGCAGGGCGAGACAATACCGCTCGCGCTGACGGTAGCGGCAGCACCGAGGTCCCTTCGGAATACTCGTGCTGCCACCTGCGCTCTGCGACCAAGTCGAGGACCGCCTGCCAATCCTCAACGGAGGCGCCAGGCACCAGCACATCAGGCAACGCCCCCATCAGATCAGGGTCGAAGAAGCCCCTCACATCATCCCATCGCAGATCGGCCACCTGCTCATCCTGCGCCGAAACGCTTTCCCACGCAACGAAGCATGGCTGTAGTGCTAGCCCTACAGCCATGCTTCGTTGTGCGGCCGCTGTTGGCGCGTCGAGCTGGGGCATACTGTCGCTGCTCTTGCAGGCGACTGAGGAGGCTAGGAGCTCAACGCCTACTCTCAAATGGTGCAGCTGCCGCAGGATCGCTCGACCCTCGCTCATACCGTGGCGGGCGCCTTCCCAGCTCATCTTTCCGAAGACGCCGGAAAGGTTCTGGCGGTCCTGCCCGAAACACGGTTTCCCCCGACGAGGCACTTCGAGGCCGAGGTGCGAGGCGAGATCGTCGCTCTTCCCGCACGCCTCTACAACGAAGAACCGGACGCCGCTTCAGTGCGGCGCTTGAACCGAACCCAGCAGGAGATGCTGCATTGCCTGTACACCAGGCAAAGCGACGGACACGTCCGACAGCGGCACCTCGAAACGATTCTGGAGTCGATGCAGCCGTGGATAGTTCCGTTCGTGATGCGGTTGACCGGCGAGTACGTGCTGGAGATCCTTGAGGTGATCCGGGAGGGACTCGACGACCTTGCGGTCGCGGGCTCGGCCCGACGCAGCCTGTACGGAGAGTTCATCGCGCACAACCCGATGTTCTTCGCACGCACAGAACGGCGAGTGGTGAGCTACTGGACGTGCTACTACCGCGGGGACTACCCGGAGTTCGGCACCTATCCGGGATCCGCCCTGATGGAAGCATTCCGAGCCGCAGCCACCGAATACTCAGGCAGGCAATGGCCCCGCAACACCCCAGCTCCTTCGGCAGTGCGGCGGCCGACCGGCTTGGACATCGTCTAGACGGTTGATGCGCGCTGGCGTGTCGGTGCTTGGCGTTTGGGTGGGGGCGTGTAATGGTTTCAGCACGCGTGTATCACGCGGTTTGAGCGACAACTGAATACAAACGCGGCGGGCTGCCTCAGGCCTTGGCAGATCTCTGGCAGCCCGCCCCTTACCAGAGAGGAGACCTCTCGTGGTCTCGTTCAGCGTACGCCATGACCCGGTCCCGGCCTCGGTCAAAATCGACCTCGAACTCCACAAGCCCTACCGCACCTGGCTCGGCTTCGGTCGCCTGCGATGCGAGTGGTGCCACCACAAGTGGGGCGCCCATGGCTGCCCGCAGCGCCGCTCGGCGATCAAGCTGCTGGCCTCGCGCATCAACTCCGACTCGTTGCGCGACGTGCTCACCACCCTCGTCGGCTTCTCCTGGGGCGGTGCGGCATGAACCCCGAACGCATCGTGTTGGGTCGCTTCACGCTCCAGCACCGCCGCATCGAGGTCTACCAGATCGCCGGAGGCTCCACGACCTCCGTGCGCCTGCGCCGCATCGACCCCGACCCACCCGTCGACCTCGGCTACATCAACCGCATCGGCTCCCCCTTCGCCCGCCTCCACCTCTACCGCGCCGAATGGTCCGTCACCTTGCGCCGCAACGCGAAAGACAAAGCAACCGCGATCTGGCACCACGCCGCCCGCCACGAAGCGGAGGTCGAAGGATGAGCCTGCAATTCATCAACCACTACCCGCTCATCGGCACCGCCGACATCGACGGCTTCACCCTCGACTTCGCATGGGTCTGGCAACACCCGTCCCTCCGCATCACCTTCACCGAGAACAACGTCCTCCTCGGCCGCGTCACCCACCTCGACGGCCTCCCCCGCCTCGTCCCCGGCTCCCAAGGCCACGGCTGGCTCGGCCAAGACGACCCGGCCCGCACCCGAGCCATCCTCGACTGCGCCATCAACCACTGGCGCACCAAGGAGCGCATGTTCCGCACCTGCGAAGGCTGAACCGCATTCCCGTCCGCGTCCCCGAGGCTCTCAAGGCCGTGGGGGCGCGTTAACCCGTCGCCGAAAGGTCGCTTTTCTGCCATGATCCGAGCCATGAACGAACCCCTCCCCGCCCGACAGGTTCGGGCGGTCTACGACGCCGAGACGATCACCGTCTATCAGGCCTACGATCCGCACATCGCCGAACCGGCCCTCGCCGCGCAGACGTTCGTCTCGCCGTTCAAACGCGAGCGGATGACCTGGATCAAGCCCTCGTTCCTGTGGATGATGTACCGCTCTGGCTGGGCCACCAAGCCCGGCCAGACGCGCGTGCTCGCCATCGCCGTCTCTCGCAACGGCTTCGCCTGGGCCCTGGACAACTCGTGCGGCAGCACACCCGCCGCCGACGAGACCCATGAAGCCTGGAAGGCCCGCCTCGCCGCGTCACCGGTCCGCGTCCAGTGGGACCCCGAACGCGACCTCCAGCTCAACCGCCTCGACTACCGAGCGATCCAAATAGGACTTTCAGGCGAAGCCGTCCACCGCTACGTGGACGAATGGATCACCGCGATCACCGACATCACCCCACTGGCCCACCAGATCGCAGCCCACCTCAACAAGGGCGACACCGCCACAGCTCGGGACCTACTCCCCACAGAACGCCCGTACCCCTAGCTCCAGCCACGGCGGTACGCTCGAAACTACCTGGCGATTGGGGCATTTCGGATGGGCGACTTGGTGATCGACGAGGAACTGGTTCGATCGCTGCTGCGGGCGCAGCAGCCCGAACTGGCCGACCGGGACCTCATGGCGGTGCCCGGCGGCGGGAACAACCGGATCTGGCGATTGGGCGAGGATCTCGCCGTCAGGCTGCCGCGAACGGACCGCGCCGCGAGGCTCGTGGAACAGGAGCACCGCTGGGTACCCGAACTCGCACCGCACCTGCCCATACCCGTCCCAGTGCCGGTCCACCTGGGCGCTCCTTCCGACCGGTTCGACCGGCCGTGGATCGTGACCACCTGGATCGAAGGCGAGCCGGGAGACCAGCGCCCGATCACGAACGGGCCGGCCGCGGCCGCGTCCCTGGCCGCGTTCATGCGTGCGCTTCACCGCGAGGCCCCGAAGGATGCGCCGTTCAACCGGGGCCGCAGCGTACCGCTGGTCGAGTTCGCCGATTACTTCACGAGATGCCTCCAGGTGGTCACCGCCCCGGACGCCGCCGCGAGGGCCCGCGAGGTCTGGGAGCAGGCCGTCACGGCACCGCCGTGGCCCGCCGCTCCATCATGGATCCACGCTGATCTGCACCCGTCGAACATCGTCGTGGCCGAGGGAACACTCGCGGGCGTCCTCGATTTCGGCGAGCTCTGCGCAGGAGACCCCGCCACGGACCTCGCCTCCGCCTGGATGCTGCTTCCCCAAGCGGCCCTGACGGAATGCATCGAGGCCTACGGAAACGCCGACGAGGCGATGATCCACCGCGCCCGCGGCTGGGCCGTGATGCGCAGCGTCGCCTTCATCGCGATCGGCCTCGCGGGAGAACGAGGCGAATCCTGGGGCATGCCAACCTGGAAACGAGTAGGCGAGGCCGCCCTTGACCGCGCGCTGGCCGACCAGAAGTTCCGCTAGAAAGCCGAGTCCTCGGACTCGGCTTCACACCCGGCCACACCATGACCCCGTAACAGCCTGATTCCACCACTCCGCATCAATGAAGCCGAGGTTCAAGCGGCGGCGACAACGAGCCAGCCGAAACCCAGGGGTGATCCTCGTGGCCGGGCTCGTTCGGGCCGGGGTTCGGCGGCGGCGACCGAAAGGTGAGCGGGTCGGCCGCTCACGCGTAGTGCTCGACGAGCTGCCGGGCGAGTTCCTTCATGCGTGCGACCGCCTCTGGCGGGTCGGTGACGGTGGCCGTGTCGGCGAACGCCAGAACGTGGCGCACGTCCTCGAGGACGCGGCATCGCAGCACCGCGTGCCGCCATCCGTCCGCCTCCGGCTCGCCGATCGTCAAGCGCGACCCGAGAATGCGCCGTGCCCGCTCCACCTGGTACTCCTGGATGCGAAGGCGCACTTCGAGGTCCCCGGCGGTCTCCCATCCCGAGGTCAGCTCGGCGGCGACCGCGGCGAGGTCGGTGCCGGGGCGCAGTCTCCTGTTGGTGCGCAGCGGCTCCCACCGGACGACCCGCTGGAGATTGAGCAGCCGTGGCCGGCCCTCCTCGTCAGCCACCAGGTACCAGCGTCCGCCTTTCGCCAAGAGCCCGTACGGGTCCACCGTCCGCCACACGGCCGCCTGGCCCTCGCGCTCGTATCGGACCTTGAGCCGGACCCCGCGGCGCAGGTCGCCGATGAGCGCCGCGGGGGAGACTCCCGCGGGCTCGGGTCCGAACCAGGGCCGGTTGTCGCTGATGACGAGGTCGCCCACCGGCAGCAGGTCGTCGGCGGGACGCGTCCCGGTCAGCTTGCGCAGTGCACGGCCGCTGACCTCCTCGACGCCCAAGCGCCGCCGCTGGTCCGGGTCGAGCCCGGTGAGCGCCAGGTGCTCGCGCTCGCGCGGGGACAGGCGGCTGGTGTCGAGGGCGCCACCGGGGAGCATCGAGACGCCGCCGTAGCGGCCTCGGCGCGCCACGACCGGGAAGCCCGCGTCCTGGAGCCAGCGCAGGTCCCGCATCACCGTCCGATCGGACACGCCGGTCTGGGCCGCGAGCGCGGCGACCGTGGTGTCCGGCCGCGATTGCAGGGCCAGGAGCAGGGAGAAGAACCGCTCAGGAGTCATGTCGCGATTCTCCCAGAGAACCTGACACATCCTGTCGTATTTGACGGCTACGGTGGCACTCCCAACGGAAAGGAGGGCACCATGCCCGCACCGAATCTCTTCATCGTCTACGTCGCCGACGCCCAGGCCTCGGCCCGCTTCTACGGCGACCTGTTCGACCTCGAACCAGTCTTCGAAACCCCGGCATACATCTCATTCGACCTCGGCGGCGGCATCGGCTTCTCGCTATGGAGCCGCTCAGGCGTGGACTTCACCGCAAACCCGGTGCGCACCAGCGAACTGTGCATCGCGGTCAGCCGCGACTCGAACGAAGTCGACACGCTCCACGAAGAGTGGAAAACCAAGGGCGTCACGATCGTCACCGCCCCACACGACGACGGCTTCGGCCGCACATTCGTAGCCGCCGACCCCGACGGCAACCTCATCCGCGTCGCACCACTCGACTGACCCCGGCCATACGCCACCCCCGGGCCCGCTCGGGCCTGGGTTAGAGCGGCGGCGACAACGGGGTGCGTGGCCGGTTCTGGCTGGTGCTCAGCTTTCCGCGGCGGGTGGGCCCGGGTTTCTTGGCGGCGACAACGAGGCGGGCGGCGGCCTGGGGCCGGTTTTCGTGGCCGGGTTCGTTTGGGTCGGGGTTAGTGCGGCGGCGACAAAAGGGTGAGCGGGAGCCGGGGTTGGTTTGCGTGGCGGGGTTGGGTTGGTGGCGCGGCTTGTGGGGGCTGTGACCTGGGAATATGAGTAGTCTTTCCCCTTGTGGGTGATGACAGTGTGCTTGGGTGGTTCTATCATTGAACCAGTACAAAGAAGCGAAATCAGCCGCATTGTTTGAGGAGGTGTTTCCGATGGCAACCGACACTGTGACCCGCACGGAGAAGTCCACTGCCATCCACACGCTCCTCGATGACGCCGCGACTGCGATCAATGATTTCCATGCCCGTGTGCTCGCGGCGGTGATTGAGGCGCAGGCGTGGAAGATCCACCGTGATGTCGACGGGTATTCGGGGCTGCGGGATTGGTTGTGTGCGAAGTTCGACTTCCATACCCGCACTGCCGCTGACATCGCTGCGATCGCCCGGCTCTCCCGCAAGTTCCAGGTCCTGTCTGGTGCTGCGACTGCTGGGGCGGCTCGGATTGATCAAGTGGCGTTCGCCGTCCGCCAGTTGGACCGGACTCCGGCGATGCGCTTGTTCGCCCGCACCCCCTTCCGTGTCCCGGTCGTCTCCCCCTTCGATCAGTCGGTTTCCTGCGAGACGCCCGAGGCATTGATCGCTGAGTACTGCGCCCATGCCCCGTTCAAGGACCTCCAGCGGCATCTCGATGAACTTGCCGCACACTTGGCCGAGGAAACCGAGCTGCTCGAAACCCTTGGGGAGCAGTCGCTCCAATGGATCGAGTTGGTCGAGACCGGCAACGGCATGTGGTCCCTGTCGGGAGAGCTCGCCGATGAGACGGGCCGGTTGCTCGACAAGTATTTGAAGACCGCGTGCCCGCCCCCGCGCCAAGAAGAGCAGGACAGTGAAGGTGTGCTCCCGGCGAAGGCGAACCGGGATGCCGAAGCCCTCCACCAGCTCTTGGCCGGATACGGCACCAGCCCCGAAGCAGTGAAGCGCCACGGCCACACCGCGACCCTTGACTTGGCTGTCGATATTGAGACGTTGCAGGGCAAGGACACTGACCGGATCCCGACCTTGGAAGGCCGCCCGGTCTCGGTCGCTCAGGCCCGCCGCCTCGCCTGCGAAGCCGGGATCATCCCCTCAGTATTCAACTACGCCACCGGTGAAGCCATCGAACTCGGCCGCGCCGCCCGCCTCCCCAACACCGCCCTCCGCAGGAAGCTCGAACTCGAGCAACCCCAGGGTTGCGCTTGGTACGGCTGTCACCGGCCGATCGCCTGGACCGAAGCCCACCACATCCAACACTGGGCCGACGGCGGCGACACCACCGCCGACAACCTCATCCTGTTGTGCCGCTTCCATCACGGCCGCATCCACACCCAAGGCTGGACAGTCGAGAAAACCGGCCCCGGCCAAGCACTCATCACTCACCACGACCACGACACGACCGGCACCGCTGCCTTCGAAGGCGCGACCGGATGTGGCTGCGAAGACTGGCGCACCGACGCCGACATGGACGCGGAGAACCAAGACTCGGATTGGGATGTGTTCCCCACCGGCCTCTACCGAACCGAATGGCCCCAGACCATGAAACCGGACCTGGACGCCAGAGCCGAAGCGGTCTCAAGGGAACGAGCACACGCTGCTCTCAAGAAAGCGAAGGCGCGATGCAGGGAACGCTTCGCCACCCCCACCACCAAACAACAGGCCTAACAGCCTGGGGCACCGGCATGCCCAAAACCAACCCACCCCCCAGGCCCGGGCCCAACCCGGGCAGGGAAGCCGCAAACCCCGCCCCGCCAGGCCCCACACCTCGTTGTCGCCGCCAAAAAGACCCGCACCCAACCAGACCGGAAAGCCACAGATCCCGCCCGGCCCGGCCTCACACCTCGTTGTCGCCGCCAAAAAACCCGGGCCCAATCCCCACCGGACAGCCGCAACTCCCACCCCACCCATCCACTCACCCCGTTGTCGCCGCCGCACTAACCGCAACCATCCCCCAACCGCAAAGCCGCAGAACCAGCCCCGCCCGGCCCAACACCCCGTTGTCGCCGCCGCCTGAACAACAACCACCCCCGACCCTGAAACCGGGACCAAACCCGGTGCCTTCCACGACGCCACCTGGACTTGTACCGGCGCAGGTGCCAGGTGATGTCGCCGAACCCGTCGATCCCGTGAAGTTGTGGCGATTCAGTCATCGAATGGCATGTTCGACGAATTCGCTGCAGGCGCGGAATCCGAGGCGGCGGTATACAGGTTCGCCGTCGGCCGAGGCTTGGAGGACTGCGATGTGGTGGTCTCGTTCGCGGGCCGAGTGGAGGGCGGCGAGGGTGATGGCGCCGCCGTAGCCGCGGCGGCGGTGGGCGGTCAGGGTGGAGATGTTGTAGATGCCGGCGACCCCCGCGTGGCCGAACACCTCGGCCGAGCAGACCGGGCGATCCTCCACATAGCCCACCAGGTACCGGGCCGGACAGGTCGCGGCCAGCGCACGGGAAGCGGCCCGGGCGAAGAAGTCGCGGACGGTTTCGGCGGGTGGATTCCAGTTCGCGGCGAGGACCGTGGCGTAGTCGGCGAGTTGCTCGGGGGTGGTCACGGTCCGGATCTCCAGACCGGGGACGGCGGGCGAGGACAGGGTGTCGTCCAGTTCGGCCCACATCGCCGTCTCGCGTTCAGACGCAGGCAGACCGGCGGCAGTCAGGCGGGCGGTGAGGTCTGCCGGTGTCGAGGCGGGCCCCACCCACCAGGAGAACCTGCGGCCGGTGGCAGCGAGCGTCGTGACGGTTTCGGCGATGCGGGCCGGGGCCTCGTCCGGGGTGAAGCGGGCCGCGGCGACGATGTTGAACGTGTCGTCGTCTAGACCGCTGTCCGCGACCAGGAGGTCACCGGGTTCTGCGACGGTCGCACCGGACATGTCTCGGTGCAGGTGACAGGCGTGTTCGGCCAGGTTCCGTTCCATCCGGTCCGCCAGATCGGCTTCGCCGGGGAGATAATCGTTCATAGCGAGAAGAGTATACTCACTGATACTCTCTAGGAGAACAGTACCAATCTTGTGAGTACCAGAACCTATACCCTTCTCCCACCGAGGTGCGACACATGGAATTCTTCGGCCGCAAACGCGAACTGGCCCAACTGCGCCGCTGGTACGAGGCCACCGAAAGCGGGGGCGGCCAGCCAGGGCAGTGTCTCATCGTGCGAGGCAGAAGGCGAGTCGGAAAGTCAAGGCTCATAGAGGAGTTCGTGCGGGGGCTGGACGCGCCGTCGGTGTTCTTCACCGCTTCGAACCTCTCGACGGTGCAGGAACTCGAGAACTTCACGCAAGCGGTGCTGGCGTCGGACCTGCCGGAAGCCGAGGTGTTCGGGAACGAGCCGACCTCGTGGGACAACGCGCTGAGGATGCTGGCGCAGTTGCTGCCGACCGATCGTCCGAGCGTGGTCGTGCTCGATGAGCTGCCGTACCTCACCCAGAACGTCGAAGGGTTCGAAGGCAGCCTCCAGACGGTGTGGGACCGGATCATGTCGCGCAAACCCGTACTGCTCCTCCTAGTCGGGTCCGACCTCTCGATCATGGAGGCCCTCGACACCTACGAAAGGCCGTTCTACCAGCGCGGAAACCCGGTGCTCATCGAACCGCTGACCGTGGCCGACGTGCAGGACATGACCGGCCTCTCCCCCGCGCAGGCGATCGACGCGAGGCTGGTCACCGGAGGCATGCCGAGACTGTGCGTCCAGTGGCCGAGAGGCGAAGGCCTGGAGCGGTTCCTGGAACGCTCACTGGCCGACCCGGCCGACCCGTTCGTGACCTCCGGTGAACTGGCGATGAGCGGCGAGTTCCCGCCGGACACGCATGCGCCGCAGGTGCTCTCGGCGATCGCGTCGGGCGAGCGGACGTTCAGCTCCATACTGGGCGACCTCGACATCAGCAGGATGACGCTGTCGAGGGCGCTGGACAAGCTCGCGGAGAAGGGCGCGATCGCCGCGGAGGTGCCGCTGTCGGTGAAACCGTCGAAGGAGACGAGGTACCGGCTCACCGACGAGTACCTCAGGTTCTGGCTGTACCTGGTCCAGCCGCTGCTGGGAGTCGTCCAGCGGGGGCGCGGGGATCGGGCGGTGCGGCGGATCATGGGGAGCTGGTCGGCGTGGCGGGGCAGGGCGGTGGAACCGCTGGTGCGCGAGTCGCTGGCGCGGCTGGTGCCGGACGCGGACTGGACCGACCCGGACAAGGCGGTGGAGGTCGGGGGGTTCTGGACGAGGACGAACGACGTGGAGATCGACCTCGTAGGGGCCGACCGGGGGCCGATCGCCAAGCGGATCGGGTACCTCGGGTCGGTGAAGTGGCACGAGACCGCGCCGATCGCGCGGAAGGACTTCACGGCGCTGGCGGCCGTGGCGGCGAGGGTGCCGGGGGCGACCCTGGAGACACCGTTGGTCGGCGTCTCCAGGGCGCGGAGCGAACTGGGCCCGTGGAGCGCGGTGTACTGCGCGGAGGACCTGGTCGAGGCCTGGCGGTAGGGCTACTTGATGGCGCCCGCGGTCAGGCCGGCCTGGATCTGGCGTTGGAAGATCACGTAGGCGACGAAGATCGGGATCATGGCGAGGACGGTCCCGGCGAACAGCGCGCCGGCGTCTCCTTCGTAGCCTTGGCGCATCGCGAGGTTGGCGAGGCCTTGGGAGATGACCGCGTCCTGGGGATTGCGGTTCATCAGCACCAGCGGCAGGAGGAACTGGTTCCATTGGCCGAGGATGTTGAAGATCGTGATCGCGATGAGGCCGGGCTTGGCCATCGGGAGCATCACCTGGAAGAACAGCCGGTAGTGCCCGGCGCCGTCCACGATCGCGGCCTCGGCGACCCCTGACGGGAGCGTTCGGAAGAACGCGGTCAGGAAGAACACCGTGAACGGCAGCGAGTAGGCGATGTAGACGAGGATCAGCCCGGTCTTGGTGTTCAGGAGCGACACGTTGCTGAGGGTCTTGAACAGCGGGAACAACGCCAGGAACACCGGGAACATCATGCCCGCGGCGAAACCGAAGTACAGAAGGCGGCTGCCGGGGAACTCGTAGCGGGCCAGAACGTACGCGGCCATGGCGCCCAGCAGCATCGTGCCGGTGACGCTGAAGGCCATGACCTGCACGGTGTTGAGGAAGAAGCTGCCGATGTTCCCGTTGGTCCAGGCGTTGACGTAGTTGGCCCAGTGCATGGCCTCGGGAAGCGCCAGCGGGTCCGAGGCGATCTCGCGGCTGGTCTTGAACGAGGTCATCACGATCCACACGACCGGGATGATCACCAGGAGCGCCCAGAGCCACAGGAATCCCTGCGAGAACAGGTTGAGCACGCCGCCTTCGGAGCGCAGGCGCTTGGCCGCGCGGGCCTGGGACTTCTCGGAGGCCTCGGCGGGGGCGGGAGTTGGGGTCTCGATTGCCATGTCGCTCCTCAGAACTCGATCCGCTCGCGGCGGCCCACGCGCAGCGAGATGACCGCGAGACTCAGCGCGGCGAAGAACAGGACCACCCCGATCGCCGACGCGAAGGCCTGCTCGCCGTGCTTGAACGCGTACTTCCAGATGACGCCGCCGACGACTTCGCTCGCCCCGTCTGGGCCGCCCTGTTCGGGTGTCATGAGGTAGATCAGCACGAACACGTCTAGGGCGATGATCGACAGGTAGATCCACGCGGTCTGGACCGAGTCCCACAAGAGCGGCAGGGTGATCTTGAAGAACATCGGGATGCGCCCGGCCCCGTCGATGATCGCCGCCTCGTAGAGGTCGCGCGGGATCGAGGCGATCGCCGAGGAGAAGTACACGAGGTAGAACCCGACGGCGCTCCACACCAGGACCCCGATGACCGCGGCGAGGACGAACCGCTTGTCGGCGAGGAACCCGTTGACAGGGGCCGGCAGGCCCACCGCACCGAGGGCGCCGGTGATCAGGCCGCCGAAGTTCTCGGGGGCGTAGACCTGCTTCCACAGGATGCCGACGATCGCGACCGACAGCACCTGCGGGAAGAAGAACACGATCTTGTGGAACCGGGCCCCGCGCACGCCCTCGATGCGGCCCCGGCGCATCTTGCCGCCGAGGTTGAGCATGAACGCGAAGAACAGGCCGAGCGCGATCGTGACCAGCGGCAGGACCACGAGGATGATGCCGGTGTTGCGCAGCGCGGGCAGCACGAACCGGTCGTCCTTGAACAGGTTCACGTAGTTGTCGAACCCGATGTAGTTGAAGGAATTGCTCGACCCCGACCAGTCGGTCAGGGAGATCTGGAAGGCCTGGGCGAACGGCAGAATCACCAACCAGGCATAGAGCCCCACCGGCAATGCCAGGAAACTCAGGATGAACGGGTACCTGCCGTGTCTCACGACCCAGGCCCTCCTCTCACTCGCCGGAGCGGCTACTCGTCGTGGGTGAACTTCTCGATGGAGTCGTCGGCGGCGGTCTCGTCGGCGACGCCCTGCATGCGGTCGATGAAGTCCGCGGCCGAGGTCTCGGCGTTGATGAGCTGGCCCAGCGCGGGGCGCAGCTCGGTGTCCATCGTGGTGTACCAGTACCGAAGCTTCGGCTGGAACATGTCGTCGGGGTTCGAGACCAGCGCGTCGGTCATCCGGGCGGCCTCGTTGTCGAGCTCGACGCCCTTGACGACGGTCGCGGCCTGGACGGTGTCGCCGAAGATCTGCGAGCCCTCCTGGGAGAGCATGATCCGCAGGTACTCGTAGGCACCGGGCAGGTTGGCGGCGTTCTTGGGGATCACGAACGGCTCGTCGCCGCCCGCGCTGATCAGGCCCGGCTGGACGCTGCCGTCGAGGTAGGGGACGCCCATGGGCGCGTAGGCGAAGCCCTCGGGGGCGATCGCCTTCTGCTCGTTGGGCAGCCACGAACCGCACGGCAGGAACGCGGCCTTGTTCTCGTTGAACGCCGTCTGCGACTGGATGTGGTCGATGCCGGCGCTGCCGTCGAGGAGGAAGCCCCCGTCGCCGATGCTGTGGAGCGCCTCGGCCGCGGCCACCACGGACGGGTGGCGCCACGCGTCGGCCACCAGGTTGTCGATGTCCTTGAGGACCTGCACGCCGCCGTGGCGGCCCGCGAGCATCAGGAACATGTCGTAGAGGTAGACCGGGTGCTGCCCGGCGTACGTCCACGGCGCGATCCCGGCGGCCTTGATGGTGGGACACAGGGCCATCATCTCGGCCCAGGTCGTCGGAGGCGTCCAGCCGTTGTCGCTGAACAACTTCGAGTCGTACCAGATCGTCCAGGCGTTGAACACGTAGTTCAGCGAGTAGACCTTGCCGTTGAACGTGCCCGCTTCGAGCACGCCGTCGCGCAGCGTCTCGCGGACGGTGAGTGCGGGATCGTCGTAGGACGGCGCGTCCAGCAGCGGGGTGAGCTCGGCGAGCTCACCGTCGCTGACCAGCGCGTCCATCGGGATCTGCTGCGCGCCGGAGTTGTCGATGACGTCGGCGGGCTTGCCTTCGGCGAAGCGCGGCTGCTGGGTCTCGGCGATCGCCTGCGTGGCGAGGAACTCGATCTCGGCGTCGGGGAAGGCCTCGTTGTAGAGGGCCTGGTGGGCGACGGCGTACTCGTTGCCGAAGCCGCCGTCGAAGATGACGACGTCGAGGGGGGCCTTCGGGTCGACGCCGAAGGGGTTCTCCGCGTCGTCGCCGACGGTCACCTCCTTCTGCTCGTCGTCGCCGCCGCTGGTGGCGCAGGCCCCCAGCGAGGTCGCCGCGATGCCGGCGGCCGTGGCCCCGAACAGGTTGCGGCGGGTGAAGATCGCCTGCCGGTCGGCTGGTGTGTTGGACATGGTCGCTCCTTCAAGGGGATACAGGTTGGGCGTAACCGATGTGGACGGTAGGAGGGTCAGCTCGCTCCGTTCCGGAGATTCGGGGTCGGCCGGTGGCCGACGACTGCTCGAGCCCTGGACTCTAGGGCCTGCGAGGCTTCGGGGAACCGTCGTTGGGCGACGGCGATGTGGATCAGGTCGGCCACCAGCAGCGCGGAGTACCGGGACGCGAGGAGGTCGGCGCGGTAGCTGGTGCGCCTGGCCGCGGAGAACAGGCAGACGTCGGCGACGTCGGCGAGCGTGGCCTCGGGGCAGGCGGTGAGCGCGACGGTCATCGCGCCGCGGCTGCCGGCCTCGCTGAGCATCTCGATGGTCTCAGTCGTGGTGCCCGAGTGCGAGACGGCGAGGGCCACGTCGTGTTCGCCGAGGAGGGCGGCGCTGGCGAGGGCGTCGTGGACTTCGGTCCAGACCCAGGCGGCCACGCCGGTGCGGTAGAAGCCCATCTGGAGCTCGCGGGCCACGGTGGCGCTGGAGCCGACGCCGTAGACGTCGACGCGGCGGGCCTCGCAGATGCGGTTGACGACCTGCTCGACGGCGACGAGGTCGAGCGTGTCGACGGTGTCGCGGAGCCGGGCGGCGTCGACGGTGATGAGCTGCTTGAGGACTTGGTCGAGGGGGTCGCCGGGGGCGATCTCCTGGCCGATGTTGACGTTCCAGCCCGTCTCGGTGCGGGCCGAGGCGCGGCCGGTCTCGGTGGCGATCGCGACGCGGAGGGCCGCGTACCCGTCGTATCCGAGGTGACGGCAGAATCGGGTGATGGTTCCCGGTGAGGTGCCGGAGAGTTCGGCGAGGTCCATGATGGTCGCTCGCGCGGCCGCTTCGGGGTCGACCAGCACTTGGTCGGCCACTTTGGACATGGCTTCTGACAGGTCGCCCGCGCCGTGTCGGATCCGTTCAAGGACGCTGACCTCGGCGGGAGCGGAGGGCACATCGGTCCTGATGTGGTCCATGGGCGTCCCCTTCGGGAGGTGGATGGAAGAAAAACTATTACCTATGCCACACTCATGTCAAGATCATGAGAATTATTTTTACTGATTTGCACCCAAGGCGGATACTGCTGCTAGCGCAAGAAGCGGGGAACCCCATGCACGCAAGACTCGCCGTCGGCCTCGACGCCGGCGGGACCAGCAGCCGCGCCGTCCTCATCGACGAGACCGGCGCACTGCTCGGCACCGGTGCCTCGGGACCGGCCAACCCGGTCGGCGGCGACCGTGAGATCGCGCTGTCGAACATGGCGCTGGCGTTCCAGCGGGCCCTCGGCGGCATCGCGCCCACCGAGGTCGGCGCGGTCTGCGTCGGCACGGCCGGGGCGCTCTCGCTCACCGAGGAGGTCCGGGAGGTCTCCGCCGACCTCAAGCGCCGCTTCGCGACCGATTGCGAGGTCGAAGTGGTCTCCGACGCGGTGATCGCGTTCGCGGCGGGCTCGGCGGCCCCCGACGGCACCGTCGTGGTCTCGGGGACCGGCGCGGTGGCGTTCGCGATCCGCGACCGCACCCCGGCGCTGCGCTCGGACGGCTACGGCTGGCTCTTCGGCGACTCGGGCTCGGGGTTCTGGCTCGGCCGCGAAGCCGTGCGGGCCACGCTGCGCCACATCGACGGCAACGGCCCCGGCGGACGCCTGGTCGAGGCGATCATCGCCGCGATCGCCCCCGACCACCGCCGCTCGGGCGCGCTGGTCGCCAAATGCATGGCCGACCCGCCGGTCCGGCTCTCCCGCTTCGCGGCCCTGGTCTGCGAGGCGGCCGACGGCGGCGACCCGGTCGCCGAGTCGATCGTGGCCCGCGCCGTGGGCCACCTCGCCGAATCGGTGTCCTACGTCGTCGACCGCGACCTCCCCATCGTGATGGCCGGCAGCCTCCTCACCCGCCCCACCCCGATCGCCGCCCTCCTCCAAGAGCGCTTCCGCCTCGTCTACCCCAAAGCCGGCATCAGCAAAGCCACCGACCCCGCGATCGGCGCCGCCTGGATGGCGGCCAGCGCCTTCGTAGAAGACCCGGCAGCCAAGGCCCGCCTCCACCGCCAGCTGGCTTGGCGCTGACCCGAACATCACATTGAGTTGAGAAATACTCACTATTAGCGAGAATGTGATGCTAGTCTCAATTCATGTCTTCGGACTTCGACCCCAGCCATCTCGTGCCGGCAGACCAGGGGACCCCGAAAGCGCGAGCCGAGCGGCCTCCCCGAAACCGCAGGTTCACCATGATCGCGGGCGCCGTCGCCTTGGCGTCGCTCATGCTCGGCTTCCTGTTCGGGTACAGCGCGACCAGGCCGATCCAGACCGAGCTCGACGCGTTGAAGGCCGAAAACTCAGCGGCCGTCGACACCTCCGAATCCCTCCGGGACACCTCCGACTCGCTTCGCGACGAGGTTGCCGGATTGGAGGAGGAGATCGAGCGGCTCAGCGGGGAGAACGAACAGCTCAACGGAGAGAACGAGCAGCTTGAGACCCAGGTCGACCAGCTCGACGAGCGCGAGCTCGAACTGGACCAGCGCGAAGCGGGCCTGGACTCCCGCGAGACCGGGCTCGACGACATCGAGGCAGGACTCGACGCCCGCGAAGAAGACCTGACCCAAACCGAAGCGGAGATCGAGGCGAACACGATCCCCGGCGACGGCATCTGGGTCGTCGGCGACGAGATCCAGCCCGGGGTCTACAAGGCCCAGGGTTCCGGTTCAGGCTGCTACTGGGCCAGGCTCAACTCCTTGGACGGCTTCGACATCATCAGCAACCACTTCGGGTCGGCGAACGTCTCGGTCGAGATCCACAGCGGCGACGCGGCCTTCGAGACCTCCGGCTGCGGCTCTTGGGTGAAGCAGTGAACTCGTCCCGAGGCTCAGGGCTGGAGGGCTTTCGATAGGCGGCCTTCTGCTTTTTTGAGGCGGGCTTTTGCCTCTGGGGCGTCTATGCCGAGTTCGAGCATGACCACTGCGGTCTTGACGTGGTCGCCGGAGGCGGCCAGGGCCGCTTCGGCTTCGGGGGCGCCGGCTCCGGTGATCTCGCGGATCATGCGGACCGCGCGGGCGGCGAGCTTGGAGTTGGCGACCCTCATGTCCACCATGTAGTTGTGGTAGACCTTCCCCAGGCGCACCATGCTGATCGTGGAGATCATGTTGAGCACGAACTTCTGCGCCGTGCCCGACTTGAGCCGCGTCGAACCGGCCAGGACCTCCGGGCCCACCGCGACCTCGATCCGGTGCTCGGCCGCGTCCGAGAGCAGCGTGTCGGTGTTGCACGACAGGCCCACGGTCAGGGCGCCGCGACGGCGGGCCTCGCGGACGGCGGCCACCACGAACGGGGTACGGCCGCTGGCGGCCAGGCCGACCACCGCGTCGGCCGGGCCGATGTGCTCGGCGGCCATCGCGGCGGCGCCGGCCGCGTCGTCGTCCTCGGTGCCCTCGACCGCACCGGCCGCCGCGGCGCTGCCGCCGGCCAGGATCGCCTTCACCAGTTCGGGATCGGTGGAGAACGTGGGAGGGCACTCGGCCGCGTCCATCACCGCCATCCGCCCGGCGGTCCCGGCCCCGACGTATCGCAGCCGTCCGCCCTTGGCGAGCCGGTCGGCGACCGCGTCGACGGCCGCGGCGATGTCCGGGAGGACCTTCGCGACCGCGGCCGGGACGCTCGCGTCCGCCTCGTTCATCGTGCGGGCCAGTTCCAGGGTCGTCAGGCCCTCGATGTCCGCGTACTTCGGATCTGCCTGTTCAGTTGCCAGCGTTGCCAGAAGGGCACGCGCCTCTAGGCGCTCGGTCGACTCACTCACAGTTGCGAGCCTAGCGCAGTGAAGTAAAATTTCATCAACCTTCCCAAGGGTGAAGAATCGCGCCGTACCGTCGCGAACCGGCAGTGGGTGTACCGTGACGTCATGCCAGCCAGCCGCACCGACACGCCCAACCTCCTGGTGCTCATCAAATCGGTCCTGCCCTCCTTGTCCAAGGCCGAGACCAAGGTCGCCCAAGAGATCATCCGCGAACCCGAGGCCGCCTCGACCCGCACGATCACCGAGCTCGCGCGCGCCGCGGGCACCTCCGAGGCCACCGTCGTCCGGTTCTGCCGCTCCCTCGGACTCGCCGGCCACCGCGAGCTGCGCATGCGGGCCGCCCAAGCCGTCATCGGCACCGGCGAGGGCCCCGACCGCGAGATCGCCGGCGGCGACATCCCCACGGGCGCCGACATGTCGCGCATCATCGCCACCGTCAGCTACGCCGACGTCGGCGCGATCACCGACACCGCCGAAGCCCTCGACACGACCGCATGCGAAGCGGCCGTAGCGGCCCTGGCGGGCGCGACCCGCATCGACGTGTTCGGCGTCGAGGCCTCCGGGATCGTGGCCGCCGACCTGGTCAAGAAACTCCACCGCATCGGCTGCGTCGCGTTCTCCTGGCCCGACGTCCACTCGGCGCTGGTCGCCACCGCACTCGCCGGACCCAAAGACGTGGCCGTGGCGATCTCCCACTCGGGGGCGACCACCGAGACCGTGGAGTTCCTGGAATCGGCCCGCGACCGCGAAGCGGTGACCGTGGCGATCACCAACCACGCCCGCTCGCCGCTCGCGCAGGCCGCCGACCTGGTGCTCACCACCGCCGCGCGGGAGACCACATTCCGGTCCGGCGCGACGGTCAGCCGGATCGCCCAGTTGATGGTCGTCGACTGCCTGTTCGTAGGGGTCGCCGCCCGGCAGCGCCGCAAGTCCGCGAAGGCCCTGGCGGCGACAGCGGCGGCGGTGTCGGGGCGGCAGCGGGCCTGAGCCGGGGTCAGTCCGGCCCTATGACCTCAAGTCTCGGAAAGTAGGTCTTGTACCGAGCGGTGTCTCTTGTGAGCAGACGATGACCCGCCACCATCGCATGCGCACCGATATAGAAATCGGGTATCGGCGAGCGCTTGGTGCCGCCGCGCTTCCTGTACATCGCGAACGCCTTGCCCGCCAGAAAAGCCGCCTCGTACGGGAGGTCCTGTCGCGTCACCATGCGATCGGGCATCAGCGCTTCGAGCGGCTCGACCGCGTCGAAGCGCACCGACACCTCCGCGTAGATGATCGGGTTGATGCAGATCAAGCCCTCTTCGAAGGATCGCGCGAGCGCCTCCTCCGACCAATCGGCCCATTTCTGGTCGTCGCCGAAGAGGTCGAGCCAGATGTTGCTGTCGACCATCGTCCACACAGGATCATTCACCGCGCAGCATTTCCATGAGCTCGTCGGTGGTCTTGTCCATGTTCGCGGTGCCCTTGCCGCGAAGGCCCCTGGCGAAGCGCTCGCCGCGGGTCTCCTCCTGAGGAATCGGCCGGAGGACGATCTTTCCGTCCTCTCGCGTGAACTCGAACTCGTCGCCGGGGCGCCAGCCTTCTGCGGCACGGATGTCGGCCGGTACGGTGACCTGGCCCTTGCCGTTCATGAGCATTCCCATAGTTGTCACCTCCCCAGGGTATGTAGTACTCGGTGGTAGTGGTGACATTCTAACGCCGCTGGCGTGTCGCGCGCACCCTTCGACACAGACCGGGGCCGGGACGGCCGCGCCGCCTCGACCCCGGGAATGCTGCCGTCCTCAGCGTTCGCGGGCCGCTTCGACCTCGTCGCGCAGTTGCGGGAGGCGCTCGTGGAAGATGCCCGGGCATAGGGTCGAGTTGAAATCCATGTGCCCGTAGATCTCCTGGGAGGGGATCCCGTACTGCTCGCACGCGAACGCGCACAACGTCACCAGGGTCTCCCACTGGGCGGCGGGCGGGATCGCGCCGTCGTGGTAGGAGCCCTCGTTGGAGATGCCGAGGGCCTGGCCGTTCTGGTTCGAGGTGTGGATGCCCATGATGAAGCGGCCGCCGTTCATCAGCGCCGCGAGGCTTCCGGTGGTGCCCTCGGTGATCCAGCCGCCGCGGCTGACCACGAAGTTGTAGCCCGAGTCGCGCCAGCCGTTCCCGTCCATGTGCAGGTTCTGCACCCACTTCGCGTGGGCGTGCGCCTGCGCGCGCGAGAAGTCCGACGTGTTCGCCGAGACCGTGTGGTGCACGATGAGCTTGTTCGGGCTGCCGTTGATCACCGGGTTGGTGCCGCTCGGCGGCCGCGCGCCCCACTGGGCGACCCCGTCGATGTCGGGTTCGACCGCGGCTGCGCTCGCGCCCGCGCCGAGCGCCGTGACTCCGGCGGCCCCGAGGAGCCCGGCCGCGCCGGTCCCGAAGAGGACGCGGCGTCGGATGCGTCGATGTTCCATGCCTGCCTCCGATGAGGCGGCGGGGGCCCGGTGGGCCCCCGCCGCTGGTTCTATGGGGTGTTGTTCGCGAGCGCCAGCAATCGGTCGCGCGAGCCGTTGAAGTGGTCGCGGTCGACGTTGCCGCCGATCCCTGGGACCGACCCGGTGGCGGTGTACTGCCAGAACGTCCAGGTCGTGGAACTCCAGCCCGCCGGCAGCGTCGGCGCCGAGACTCCCCAGTGGGCGATCCACAGGGGGCTCTTGGAGGCCATGCCGGTCCACGAGCCGGTGCACGTGTTCCACCACGACGCGGTCGTGTAGATGACCATGTCGCGACCGGTACGGGCCTTGTACGTGTTGTAGAAGTCCGTGATCCAGTTGCGCATCGCCGTGGTGCTCAGGCCGTAGCAGGCCGCGCCCGAGGGCGGGGCCTCCAGGTCGAGCGCGCCGGGCAGGGTCAGGTTGTCGGCCGACCAGGCGCCGCCGTTGGAGGCGAAGTAGGTCGCCTGCGCCGAACCGCTGGAGCTGTTCGGGCGGGCGAAGTGGTAGGCCCCGCGGATCACGCCCGCGTTGTAGGCGGCCACGTAGTTGGTGTTGAACTGCGGGTCCTTGTAGGTGGTGCCCTCAGTGGCCTTGATGTAGGCCCATTGGACGCCCGAGTTGCGGACCGAGGTCCAGTTGATCGAGCCCTGCCAGTGCGAGATGTCGATGCCCGGGACGCGGGTCTGCGCCTGGGCAGGGCTCGCCACGACCAGGCCGGTCGCGGTGAGCAGTGCGGAGAGGAAGAGGACGATGGCGGCGCGGATGGCGCGCCGGGACGGGTTGCGGAGTGGCCTTCGGAGGGTTGCGAAGCGATTCACACAAGACTCCCTGCTTGTCAGGAGATCTGCCATTTCGGGGGGAGGTGCCGGTTATGGCACCTGAGCCCCAGTATGGAGACAAACTCCAGATTGAGTCAAGCCTGTGAAAATAACTTTCGAGGACGGCGCGGTGAACGCGCACCGCTAGGAGAAGTCGAGGCCGTGGCCGAGCGGATAGGCGACCGCGCCCGATGCGTCCAGGACGTCGACGGGGAGCTTCCCGGTCGGACCGAGTTCTCCGGCGATCGCTTTGGCAAGGGCGGCAAGGGAGACCGCGGAGTACGAATAGGACGCGAGACTCGCGTTGACCGGGCCGAGATACGCCGCGTCGTAGGGCGTGCCGACCGCCGCGGTGACCACCGGGACGCCGGTCGCGACGAGCGCGGCCACCAGATCGACTTGCGGAGCATCCGCGGTCACGTCGTGCGTGGCGACCACGACGAGGTCCTTGCCGTCGGCGGCTGCCACGGCGGCACCGATCGCGGCCTCGTCCGGGGCGTCGCCGCTGGTGTGGACGGTCGCGCCGCTTCCGAAGGCCTCGGCCAGGCGCGCGGTCGTGTTCTCGCCCCAGCCGGTCACCAGGATCGAACCGCCCGCGAACGGCAGCGTGCCGTCGTTGGCCAGCAACGTGATCGAGCGCGAGGCGATGTCGGCGGCGAGCTCGCGGTGCGCCTCGGCGCCCACGGTGTCCACCCCGGCCGGATCGGTCGAGGGGTCGGCGACGATGCCGCGCCGGTACTTCAGCAGCAGGATGCGGCGCACCGACTCGTCGACGCGGTCCTCGGTCAACTCCCCCGCCTCGACCGCGGCGAGCACCGCGTCGCGCGCGAGCGTGAAATCCGGGGGCATGAGCAGCATGTCCGCTCCGGCGAGGAGGGCCAGCACCGGCACGTGGTCGTCGCCGAACTCGGTGCGGACCCCTTCCATCTCCAGCGAATCGGTGATCACCACGCCGGTGAACCCGAGTTCGTCCCGCAACAGGCCGGTCAGGATCGGGGCCGAGAGCGTGGCCGGGGCCAGCGAATCGTCCAGGGCCGGGAACTGGAGATGCCCGGTCATCACCAGATCGGTGCCGGCCTCGATCGCGGCCCGGAACGGCGGGGCGTCGATCGACTCCCACTCCTGGACCGTATGCGTGATCACCGGCAGGCCCACATGGCTGTCGGTCCCGGTGTCCCCGTGCCCGGGGAAGTGCTTCGCCGAGACCGCGACACCACCTGCCTGGTAGCCGGTGACCTGCGCTGCCGTGAAACCGGCGACCAGCTCGGAGTCGGAACCGAAGGCGCGCACGCCGATCACCGGATTCGCCGGGTCCACGTTGACGTCCGCGTCGGGAGCGAAGTTCTGGTTCAGGCCCATCGCCCGCAGCTCGGTGCCCGCGACCTGGGCGGCGTTCGCAGCGGCGTCCGTGTCACCGGTCGCGCCGAGGGCCATCGAGCCGGGGAACTGCGTCGCGGGCTCGCCGATGCGCACCACCGTGCCGTACTCCTGGTCGGCGGCGATGAGCAGCGGGACCCCGCCGCCAGAGGCCGCGGCCTCCTGGAGGCCGTTCGAGAGCGCGGCGACCTGCGCCGGATCGTCCAGGCCGTTGGCCCAGTCGAAGTAGATGACGCCGCCGGGACGGTTCGCGGCGATGAACTCGGCGGCCGTGTCCGAGCCGAGCCGGGTCCGGTTCGACTCGGCCGACTCGTCGGCGGAAGCACCGCTGACGTAGACCATGAACAGCTGCCCGACCTTGTCGTGCAGCGACATCGCCGCGAGCGTCTCACTCGCGTACTTGAAGTCCGGGTCCTGGTCGGGGATCGTCTCCCGGTCGTCCTCGCGCGGCTCCTCGTCGCGGGACGTGGCCTCGGCGATCACCGCACCGCCCCCGACCACTGCGAACGCGCCCGTGACGGAGGCGGCGAGCACAGACTTGCGGGAGAGCTTCGGCGAAGGCACCGTCCCATACTCGCCCACGCCCGCACGGGCCGTCGAGCGGCCCCCGGGAGAACGGCGCGAATCACTCGAAAGCCGCAATCGGGGTCCTCAGTCCTCGCGCGGACACGACGAAAGCCGGGGAGGAGCGGTGCTCCTCCCCGGCTTCGAACCGTTCTCACCTCTCCGGCTTCAGCCGGAAAAGCTCAGAACTTCAGACCGTTCTCACGGGCGGCGTCGGCCAGGGCCGCGACGCGGCCGTGGTACTTGACACCGCCGCGGTCGAAGACCACGGCCTCGACGCCGGCGGCCTTGGCGCGCTCGGCGACCAGCTTGCCGACCTCCTTGGCCTTGGCGGTCTTGTCGCCCTCGAAGGCGCGCAGACCGGGCTCCACCGTCGACGCGGCGGCCAGCGTGTGGCCGTTCACGTCGTCGATGACCTGGGCCACGATGTGCTTCGAGGACCGGAAGACCGCCAGACGCGGCTGGGCCGTCGTGCCGTTGATCTTCTTGCGACCACGGAAGTGGCGCCGGTTCTTGCCGATCCGGCGGCGCTCGGAGGCCGTCCCGGACGGGCGGCGCTGCTCCAGTTTGCTCGCCATTACTTACCTGCCTTCCCGGCCTTGCGGCGGATGCGCTCGTCGACGTACTTGACGCCCTTGCCCTTGTAGGGCTCCGGCGGACGCAGACGGCGGATGTTCGACGCGACCTGGCCGACCAGCTGCTTGTCGATGCCCTCGACGTGCAGCAGGGTCGGGCGCTCGACCGTGAACGAGATGCCCTCCGGAGCGTCGACCTGGATGGTGTGGGAGAAGCCGAGGCTCATCTCCACGCCCTTGCCCTTGGCCTGCGCCCGGTAGCCGGTGCCGTTGATCTCGAGGGACTTCTTGTAGCCCTCCGAGACGCCGACGACCATGTTGTTGACGAGGCTGCGAGCCAGGCCGTGCAGGGCCCGGGACTTGCGCTCGTCGTTCGGGCGGGTCAGCGAATACGACCCGTCCTCGTTCTTCTCGATGCCGATCGGCTCGGGCAGCTCACGGCTGAGCTGGCCCTTGGGGCCCTTGACGGTCACCGTCGCGCCATCGACCTTGACGTCGACGCCGGAGGGCACCAGAATCGGCTGCTTCCCAATGCGGGACATGCTTAATACCCTCCTGCTACCAGACGTAGGCGATGACTTCGCCGCCCACGCCGCGCTTGCGAGCCTGACGGTCGGTCAGCAGGCCCTGGGACGTGGACACGATGGCCACACCCAGGCCGCCGAGAACGCGCGGCAGCTCAGTGGACTTGGCGTAGACCCGCAGGCCCGGCTTCGAGACGCGGCGCAGGCCCGCCAGGGACCGCTCGCGGCGCTCGCCGAACTTCAGGTCGATGACCAGGGTCTTGCCGACTTTGCCCTCTTCAGGCTCCACCGACTTCCAGTCGGCGATGTAGCCCTCCTGCTTGAGGACCGCCGCGATGGAGGCCTTCATCTTGGAGTGCGGCATCGACAGCTGGTCGTGGTATGCCTGGTTGGCGTTGCGCAGACGAGTGAGCATGTCTGCGATCGGGTCGGTCATTGTCATTTGCGTTGTGTACCTTTCTCACCCCGGTTCCCCGCCTTATGGAGCACGGCGGGGCCTGTGACGATAGGAGCGGTTGCTACCAAGAAGCCTTGTGGACGCCCGGGAGTTCCCCGGCGTGGGCCATGTCGCGAACGCAGACACGGCACAGGCCGAACTTCCGGTAGACGGCCTTGGGCCGGCCGCACTTCTGGCAGCGGGTGTAGGCGCGCACGGCGAACTTCGGCTTCCGGTTGGCCTTCGCGATGAGGGCTTTCTTCGCCATTAGTCGTTCTCCTTGAACGGGAAGCCGAGCAGCTTCAGGAACGCCCGGCCTTCGTCGTCGGTCTTCGCGGTGGTCACCAGCGTGATGTCCATACCGCGAACCCGGTCGATCTTGTCCTGGTCGATCTCGGGGAACACGCTCTGCTCGGTCAGACCGAAGGTGTAGTTCCCGTTGCCGTCGAACTGCTGGTCCGAGAGCCCGCGGAAGTCGCGGATGCGCGGCAGCGCGATCGCCAGGAGGCGGTCGAGGAACTCCCACATGCGGTCGCCGCGAAGGGTGACCTTCGCGCCGATCGCCTGGCCCTCGCGCAGCTTGAACTGCGCGATCGACTTCTTGGCCAGACGCACGAGCGGCTTCTGCCCGGTGATCGTGGTCAGGTCCGCCAGGGCCCCGTTGATGAGCTTGGAGTCGCGAGCGGCCTCGCCCACACCCATGTTCACCACGATCTTGGTCAGACCGGGGATCTGGTGGATGTTGGCGTACTTGAACTGGTCCTGGAGCGCGGGCTTGATCTCCGACCGGTAGGTCGTCTTCAGGCGCGGCTCGACCTTTTCTGCAACGTCAGTCATTACAGGTCCTTACCCGTCCGCTTCGAAACGCGGACCTTGCGGCCGTCTTCGCCGAACCGGTAGCCCACGCGGGTGGGCTGGTTGTCGGCGTCGAGGACCTGCACGTTGGACACGTGGATCGCGGCTTCCTGAACGACGATCCCGCCGGTCTTGGAGCCACGGGCCGTCTGCCCGGCCTTGGTGTGCTTGGTCATGCGGTTGACGCCCTCGACGAGCACGCGCTCGCGGTCGGGGTACGCCTCCAGCACGAGGCCCTCAGCACCCTTGTCCTTGCCGGCGATGACGCGGACGCGGTCGCCTTTCTTGATCTTCATCTCTTACAGCACCTCCGGTGCGAGGGAGATGATCTTCATGAACTGCTTGTCGCGCAGCTCCCGGGCGACCGGCCCGAAGATACGAGTCCCTCGCGGTTCGCCGTCCTTGACCAGAACAGCGGCGTTCTCGTCGAACTTGATGTACGTCCCGTCCGGGCGGCGAGTCTCCTTCACCGTCCGCACGATGACGGCCTTCACGACGTCGCCCTTCTTCACCCCGGCACCCGGGGTGGCGTCCTTGACGGAGGCCACGATCGTGTCGCCGATACCGGCATAGCGTCGGCCCGAGCCGCCCAGCACCCGGATGCACAGGATCTCCCGCGCACCGGTGTTGTCGGCGACCTTGAGCCGAGACTCTTGCTGAATCACGTCCCGATCTCCCTACTTGGCCTTCTCAAGGATCTCGACGATGCGCCAACGCTTGGACTTCGACAGGGGACGGGTCTCCATGATGGAGACGCGGTCACCGATGCCGGCCTCGTTGTTCTCGTCGTGGGCCTTGTACTTCTTGTTGGACTTGACGACCTTGCCGTACAGCGCGTGCTTCTTGCGGTCTTCGACCTCGACGACAGCGGTCTTGTCCATCTTGTCGCCGACGACCAGGCCCTCGAGCACCTTGCGCCGACCGCGAGTCTGAGTTTCCTCGCTCACTTCTCAACCTCCTCGGGCGCTGCGCTGAGGCCCAGCCGGCGCTCGTTCATCACGGTGTAGATCCGCGCGATCTCCTTGCGGACCAGACCGAGCTCGTGGTTGTTCTCCAGCTGGCCCGTAGCGTTACGGACCCGCAGGTTGAACAGCTCTTCCTTCTTCTCCACGAGCTTCGCCTGGAGTTCCTTGTCGCTGAGCTCGCGCAGCTCACCGGTGTCGATACCAGTAGCCATCACTACTCACCTGCCCCTTCGCGGGTCACGATGCGGCACTTCATGGGGAGCTTGTGAATCGCCCGCTGGAGCGCCTCGTGGGCGGTCTCCTCGGTCGGGTACGACAGCTCGAACATGACGCGGCCGGGCTTGACGTTGGCCACCCAGTACTCGGGCGAACCCTTACCGGAACCCTGACGGGTCTCGGCCGGCTTCTTGGTGATCGCGCGGTCGGGGAAGATCGTGATCCACACCTTGCCGCCACGCTTGATGTGGCGGGTCATGGCGATACGAGCGGACTCGATCTGGCGGTTGGTCACGTAGCTGTGCTCCAGCGCCTGGATGCCGTACTCGCCGAAGGAGACCTTCGTGCCGCGAGTGGCCTTGCCCTTGCGCTTGGGAGCGTGAGGCTTCCGGTAACCGCGCGGCGGTTTCCGTGGCATGAGCATGTCGCTTAGCCCTCCTGCTTCTCGGTCTCAGCGGCGGGCGCGGCGACGGCGGCCTCGGCAGGCTGGGCGGCCTGGCGGCCACCACGGCCGCGACCACCGCGAGCGGCGCCACCGGCACCGCCGCGACCGCGGCCACCGCGGTCGGGACCGGAGTCACGACGGCGCTGCACCTGCTCGGCCTGCTCCTTGAGCGTGGCCTCACCCTTGTAGATCCACACCTTCACGCCGATGCGGCCGAAGGTCGTGGCGGCCTCGAACAGGCCGTAGTCGATGTTCGCGCGGAGCGTGTGCAGCGGGACCTGGCCCTCGCGGTACTGCTCCGAACGGGACATCTCCGCGCCGCCGAGGCGGCCGGAGCACTGCACCTTGATGCCCTTCACGGTGGGGTTGCGCATGGCCGACTGAATGGCCTTGCGCATCGCCCGCCGGAAGTTGACACGGCTGGACAGCTGCTCCGCGACGCCCTGGGCGACCAGCTGCGCATCGATGTCGGGGTTCTTGACCTCGATGATGTTCAGCTGGACCTGCTTGCCCGTGAGCTTCTCCAGGTTGCCCCGCAGACGATCGGCCTCGGCGCCCTTGCGGCCGATGACGATGCCCGGGCGGGCGGTGTGGATGTCGACGCGAACCCGCTCGCGGGTGCGCTCGATCTCCACCTTGGAGATGCCGGCGCGCTCAAGGCCCTTGGTCATGAGCTTGCGGATCTTGACGTCCTCGCCGATGTAGTCGGCGTACTCCTTGTCGGCGTACCAGCGCGACGTCCAGTCACTGCTGATGCCGAGGCGGTACCCGTGCGGGTGGATTTTTTGACCCATTACTCGGTCTCCTCCTTCTCAGCGGACTCGGACTTCGCTTCGGCCTCGACCGGCTTCGGGGCGGCCGCCTTGGGGCGGCGCACCGACGGAGCGGCGGACTGCTTGGCCTGGACCGACTCGACCACCACGGTGATGTGGCTGGTGCGCTTGTTGATCCGGTAGGCGCGACCGTGGGCGCGCGGACGGTACCGGCGCATGGTCGGGCCCTCGTCGACCTTGATCTCGGACACCAGGAGCGACTCCGGGTCCAGACCGAGGTTGTTCTCGGCGTTCGCCTGAGCCGACGCGATGACCTTGTACACGACCTCGGCCGCGCTGAACGGCGCGAACTCCAGGGTCGTCAAGGCCTCGTCCACGGGCAGACCACGCACGAGGTCGACGACGCGGCGCGCCTTGCGGGGCGCTACGCGGACGTACCGCGCCGACGCACGCGCCTTCGGAGCCTCCTGCTCCACTGTTGCCATCGTTCTAATCCTTCGTTCGTTTAATACCCGTGGCCTAGCGGCGACGGCTCTTGCGGTCGTCCTTCTCGTGGCCCCGGAACGTGCGGGTGGGAGCGAACTCCCCGAGCTTGTGCCCGACCATGTTCTCGGTGACGTACACCGGGACGTGCTTGCGCCCGTCGTGGACCCCGAAGGTCAGTCCGATGAAGTCCGGAGTGATCGTCGAGCGGCGCGACCACGTCTTGATGACGTTCTTGCTCTTGGTCTCGATCGCCGAGTCCACCTTCTTCTGGAGGTGGTCGTCGACGAACGGGCCCTTCTTGAGGCTGCGAGCCATGGATTACTTCCCCCGCTTCCGGTTGGCGTGGCGACGGCGCACGATGAGCCGGTCGTTCGGGTGGTTCCGCTTCCTGGTGCGACCCTCGGGCTTGCCCTGCGGGTTCACCGGGTGACGACCACCGGAAGTGCGGCCCTCGCCACCACCGTGCGGGTGGTCGACCGGGTTCATGACGACACCGCGGACGGTCGGGCGCCAGCCCTTCCAACGCATGCGGCCGGCCTTGCCCCAGTTGATGTTGCCCTGCTCGGCGTTGCCGACCTCGCCGATGGAGGCGCGGCAGGTGACCTGGACCAGGCGGATCTCACCGGAGGGCATGCGCAGGTGCGCGTACTTGCCTTCACGGGCGAGGAGCTGGATCGAGGCGCCCGCGGAGCGGCCCAGAGCGGCGCCGCCGCCGGGCTTGAGCTCCACCGCGTGCACGGTGGTACCGACCGGGATGTGACGCAGCTCCAGCGAGTTGCCGGGCTTGATGTCGGCCTCCGGGCCGTTCTCGATCAGGTCACCCTGCTTGATGCCCTTGGGGGCCAGGATGTAGCGCTTCTCGCCGTCCGCGTAGTGCAGCAGGGCGATGTTCGCGGTCCGGTTCGGGTCGTACTCGATGTGAGCGACCTTCGCCGGGATGCCGTCCTTGTCGTGGCGTCGGAAATCGATCACCCGGTAACGGCGCTTGTGGCCGCCGCCGCGGTGACGCGTCGAGATCTTGCCCGAGTTGTTGCGGCCGCCGGTCTTGGAGATCGGGCGCAGCAGCGACTTCTCGGGGGTCGAACGGGTGATCTCGGCGAAATCGGAGACGCTGGAGCCGCGACGACCAGGCGTCGTGGGCTTGTACTTGCGAATAGCCATTTCGGTTAACTCCCTGCGTCTCTTAGGCGATCTGTCCGCCGAAGATCTCACCGAGACGACCGGGGTCGCCCTCGACGGTGACGATCGCGTGCTTGACGCTCTTGCGCTGGCCCCAGCCGGTGCGGGTGCGCTTGCGCTTGCCCGACCGGTTCAGGGTGTTGACGCTCTTGACGTCCACACCGAAGATCTGCTTGACGGCGATCTTGATGTGGCTCTTGTTGGCGCGCGGGTCGACCTCGAAGGTGTACTTGCCCTCGCCCAGGAGGGTGTAGGACTTCTCCGAGATGACCGGCTTGATGATGATGTCGCGCGGGTCGGCGACGGTCACTTCGCTCACGCCGCGACCTCCTGCTCAGTCCGGTCAGCGATGAACGCCTCGATGGCGGCCTCGCTGAACACGATGTCCTCGTTGTTGAGCACGTCGTAGGTGTTCACCTGGCCCCAGTCGAGCAGGTGGACCTCGGGCAGGTTCCGCAGGCTCAGGGCCGCGGTCTGCTCGTCGCGGGTCAGGACCACGAGGACCTTGGAGGCCTCGGTGATCGCCGCCAGCGCCGCCTTGACGGTCTTCGTCTTGGGCGCGTCGCCCTCGATGAAGGCGTCGATGACGTGCACGTTCTCGCCGCGCACCCGGTCGGTGAGGGCACCGGCGAGAGCGGCGGCCTTCATCTTCTTGGGGGTCCGCTCGGCGTACGACCGCGGCTGCGGGCCGTGGACGATGCCACCGCCGTTGAACTGCGGCGCGCGGATCGAGCCCTGACGGGCGCGGCCGGTGCCCTTCTGGCGGTACGGCTTCTTGCCGCCGCCGCGGACTTCGGCGCGGGTCTTGGTCTTGGCCGTGCCCGCGCGGGCGGCGGCCAGCTGCGCCGTGACGACCTGGTGCATGAGCGGGATGTTCGGCTCGACGTCGAAGATCGACGCCGGGAGCTCGATGGTCTTCCCGGTCGCGGCGCCAGAGGCGTCCTTCACATTGATTTCGAGGCTCATATCAGGCCACCTGCTTCACTGCCGTGCGAACGAGCACCAGGCCGTTCTTCGGACCGGGGATCGCGCCCACGATGAGCAGCAGGCCGCGCTCGGCGTCGACCGCCTGGATGCGCAGGTTCTGCGTGGTGTGGCGCGCGTGGCCCATGCGGCCCGCCATGCGCATGCCCTTGAAGACACGGCCGGGGGTCGCGCAACCGCCGATGGAACCGGGGGCGCGGTGGACCTTGTGGGCGCCGTGGCTGGCGGGGAGGCCCTTGAAGCCGTGACGCTTCATGACACCCGCGAAGCCCTTGCCCTTGGTCGTGCCGGTGACGTCGACGAGCTGACCGGTTTCGAAGATCGTGGCTTCGACGGTCTGGCCGAGGTCGTAGTCGGCGGCGTCCGCGGTGCGCAGTTCGACAAGGTGGCGACGCGGGGCGACGCCGGCCTTCTCGAAGTGGCCCTGGATCGGCTTGGTGACGTTCTTGAGTTTGATGTCGCCGAAGCCCAGCTGGACGGCGGAGTAGCCGTCGACGTCGGGCTTGCGGACCTGGGTGACCACGTTCGGGCCGGCCTGCACCACAGTGACGGGAACGGCGCGGCCGTTCTCGTCCCAAACCTGGGTCATGCCGAGCTTGGTGCCCAGGATTCCCTTGATCTGCCTGTCCATTGGTCCCCTACAGCTTGATCTCGATGTCGACACCGGCCGGGAGGTCAAGGCGCATCAACGAGTCGACCGTCTTCGGGGTCGGGTCGAGGATGTCGATGAGGCGCTTGTGCGTGCGCATCTCGAAGTGCTCTCGCGAGTCCTTGTACTTGTGCGGCGACCGGATGACACAGAAACGGTTGATCTCGGTCGGCAGCGGCACCGGCCCGGAGATGGCAGCACCGGTACGGGTGACCGTCTCCACGATCTTGCGGGCCGAGGAGTCCACGACCTCGTGGTCGTAGGCTTTCAGCCTAATGCGGATCTTCTGTCCCGCCATGATTCCTAACCTTACGTAAATTGGCTGTTCAGACCGCTCCACGCGGTCGGGCGTGTCGCGAGTGCGAGACTGACACGGGCACAGCGGTGCCCTCCATTGGTCTCTTGGCTCGCCCGCCTGCCCGTCGTGAAACGGTCCCTCTCAGCACGTTCGTGTGCCTACTCGGGCCCGCGGGCCGGGCGTGAGCGCCGACGCTGCGCAGTGCACGGCACTGGACGCGTCGGAGCGTACGCAACCTGAATATTATGCCTGCTCCCTCGATGCCCCAGCAAGCTGGGGTCGGGCAACAGTGGGACAGGTTACGCGTGTGCGTTGGTCGTCGCCCTCCGAAGCCGAAGTCGGCCGTCCCGGAAGGCAAAGGAACCGGGGCGGCTCTTTCGAGCCACCCCGGAACCGGTCTTACTTGAGGACCTTGACGACGCGGCCGGAGCCGACGGTGCGCCCGCCCTCGCGGATCGCGAAGAGCAGACCCTCGTCCATGGCGATGGGCTGGATGAGCTCCACCTTCATGTCGGTGTTGTCGCCCGGCATGACCATCTCGGTGCCCTCGGGGAGGGTCACGACGCCGGTCACGTCGGTGGTCCGGAAGTAGAACTGCGGACGGTAGTTGTTGAAGAACGGCGTGTGACGCCCGCCCTCGTCCTTGGACAGGATGTAGACCTGAGCCTCGAAGTCGGTGTGCGGGGTCGTGGTCTTCGGCTTCACGACGACCATGCCGCGCTCGACCTCTTCGCGCTTGGTGCCGCGGAGCAGGAGCCCCACGTTCTCACCGGCGCGCGCGTCGTCGAGGGTCTTGCGGAACATCTCGATCGCGGTCACCTTGGTGGAGATGGCGCCCTCGCGGATGCCGACGATCTCGACGTCCTCGTTCGGGAGCAGCACGCCGCGCTCGACGCGACCGGTCACCACGGTGCCGCGGCCGGTGATGGTGAAGACGTCCTCGATCGGCATGAGGAACGGCTTGTCCATCTCGCGCTCCGGCTCCGGAACCGAGTCGTCGACGGCCTGCATGAGCTCGGCCACCGCGTCGACCCACTTCTGCTCGCCCTCGAGGGCGCCCAGAGCGGAGACCTGAACGACCGGGGCGTCGTCGCCGGGGAAGTTCTGGTCGGACAGCAGCTCGCGGACCTCCATCTCGACGAGCTCGAGGATCTCCTCGTCGTCGACCATGTCGGACTTGTTGAGCGCCACGACGATGTACGGGACACCGACCTGGCGGGCGAGGAGGACGTGCTCGCGGGTCTGCGGCATGGGGCCGTCAGCGGCGGACACGACCAGGATCGCGCCGTCCATCTGGGCCGCGCCGGTGATCATGTTCTTGATGTAGTCGGCGTGACCGGGGCAGTCGACGTGCGCGTAGTGGCGCGACTCGGTCTGGTACTCGACGTGGGAGATCGAGATCGTGATGCCGCGCTGCTTCTCCTCAGGCGCGTTGTCGATCTCGTCGAACGGCGTGTACGGGTTCAGGTCCGGGTACTTGTCGTGCAGGACCTTGGTGATCGCCGCGGTCAGCGTGGTCTTGCCGTGGTCGACGTGACCGAGCGTGCCGATGTTCACGTGCGGCTTGTTCCGCTCGAACTTTTCCTTAGCCACTTCGTCCTCCTGTGGACTGGGTAAATCTGGTTTGACTTATCTGACCTATTGCGTCGCTTCGGTGCAGCAGCGCCGCGCTGGCAACAGGTGGTAGCGGTGGGCACCCAGGCTTGGGTGCCCGAGCCGCTTACTCGCCTGTCGCCTTGGCGATGATTTCCTTGGCGACGTTCGTCGGGACTTCGGCGTAGGTGTCGAACTGCATCGAGTAGTTCGCGCGCCCGGCCGTCTTCGACCGCAGGTCGCCGACGTAACCGAACATCTCCGACAGCGGCACGACGGCCTTGACCGTGCGGTCGTTGCCCCGCTCGCCCATCTCCTGGACCATGCCGCGACGGGAGTTGATGTCGCCGATGACATCGCCCATGTTGTCTTCAGGGCAGATGACCTCGACGGACATCATGGGTTCGAGGATCACCGGACGAGCCCGCTTCGCGGCCTCCTTCAGCGCCATGCGACCCGCGATCTTGAAGGCCATCTCCGAGGAGTCGACCTCGTGGTACTGACCGTCGATCAGTTCCATCTTCACGCCCACCAGCGGGAAGCCCGCCAGGACGCCGTCTTCGAGCGCGGACTCCGCGCCGGCCTTGACCGACGGGATGTACTCGCGCGGGATGCGGCCACCGGTGATCTTGTCGTCGAACGCGAAGATCGGGTCCTCGTTCGTCTTCATCTCCAGCGGCTCGAGGTTGACCAGCACGCGCGCGAACTGACCGGAACCACCGGTCTGCTTCTTGTGCAGGTACTCGACCTTCTCGACCCGCTGGGTGACCGTCTCGCGGTAGGCCACCTGCGGCTTGCCGATGTTGGCCTCGACGTTGAACTCCCGCTTCATGCGGTCGACCAGGATGTCGAGGTGCAGCTCGCCCATGCCGGAGATGATCGTCTGGCCGGAGTCCTCGTCGGTCTTGACCCGGAACGTCGGGTCCTCTTCGGCGAGACGCTGGATCGCGGTGGCCAGCTTGTCCTGGTCGGCCTTCGACTTGGGCTCGATGGCCACGTCGATGACCGGCTCGGGGAAGATCATCGACTCCAGGATCACCTGCGAGTTCGAGTCGGTCAGCGTGTCACCGGTCGTGGTGGCCTTGAGGCCCTGGATCGCGATGATGTCGCCGGCCTGCGCGTCCTTGCGCTCTTCGCGCTTGTTCGCGTGCATCTGGTAGATCTTGCCGATGCGCTCTTTGCGGCTCTTGGTCGAGTTCATGACCTGCGTGCCGGTCTCGATCGTGCCCGAGTAGATCCGGGCGTAGGTGAGACGCCCGAGGTGCTTGTCGGTCTGGATCTTGAACGCGAGGGCCGCGAAGGGCTCCTCGACGTCCGCGTGACGCTCGGCGGGGGTCTCGTTGTCGGTGAGGGTCCCCTGGATCGCCGTGATGTCGAGCGGGCTCGGCAGGTAGTCCACGACCGCGTCGAGCAGGGGCTGGACGCCCTTGTTCTTGAACGCGGTACCGCACAGGACCGGGTTGATCTGGTTGGCGATGGTCGCCTTCCGGATCGCGGCCTTGACGTCGGCGGTCGAGATCTCCTCGCCCTCCAGGAAGCGCTCGGCGAACTCGTCGTCGGCGTCCGAGAGGGTCTCCAGCAGCTTCTCGCGGTACTCGGCGGCCTGGTCGGCGAGATCGGCGGGGATCTCCTCGACCGTGTACTCCTCGCCCAGACCGGTCTCGCCGCGCCACACCTTGGCGTGCATCTCGACCAGGTCGACGACGCCGATGAAGTCGGACTCGTTCCCGATCGGAAGCTGGATCACCGCGGTGTTGGAGTTGAGGCGGTCCTGCATCATCTCGACGCAGCGGAAGAAGTTCGCACCCGTGCGGTCGAGCTTGTTGACGAAGCACATGCGAGGCACGTTGTACTTGTTGGCCTGGCGCCAGACGTTCTCCGTCTGCGGCTCGACGCCCGCGACACCGTCGTAGACGGCGATCGCGGAGTCCAGCACGCGCAGGGAGCGCTCGACCTCGACGGTGAAGTCGACGTGGCCGGGCGTGTCGATGATCTGGATGATGTGGTCGTCCCACTCGCACTTGGTAGCGGCGGAGGTGATGGTGATACCACGCTCCTGCTCCTGCTCCATCCAGTCCATCGTGGCAGCGCCGTCGTGGACCTCGCCGATCTTGTGCGACACGCCCGTGTAGTACAGGATGCGCTCGGTGGTGGTGGTCTTACCGGCGTCGATGTGGGCCATGATGCCGATGTTGCGGAGCTTGGCGAGCTCGGCGTTGGCTTTGTTAGCCACGATGTCTCCTTCTCACTACCAGCGGTAGTGCGCGAACGCCTTGTTGGAATCGGCCATCTTGTGCGTGTCCTCACGCTTCTTGACAGCCGCACCGAGACCGTTCGAGGCGTCCAGGATCTCGTTGGTCAGACGCTCGACCATGCTCTTCTCGCGGCGGTCGCGGGAGTACCCGACGAGCCAGCGCAGGCCCAGCGTGGTGGCGCGCTGCGGGCGCACGTCCACGGGGACCTGGTAGGTGGCGCCACCGACGCGGCGGGAGCGGACCTCGAGGGTCGGCTTCACGTTGTCGAGGGCGCGCTTGAGGATGACCACGGGGTCGGAGTCAGCCTTCTTGCGGCAGTTCTCCAGCGCTTCGTAGACGATGCGCTCGGCCAGGCGGCGCTTGCCGTCCTTGAGGACCTTGTTGATCAGCTGGGTGACGAGCACCGAGTTGTAGACCGGGTCGGCGGTAAGCGGCCGGCGCGGCGCGGGACCTTTACGCGGCATGGCTTACTTCTCCTTCTTCGCGCCGTAGCGGCTGCGGGCCTGCTTGCGGTCGCGGACACCCTGGGTGTCGAGCGCGCCACGGATGATCTTGTAGCGGACACCGGGGAGGTCGCGGACGCGACCGCCGCGCACGAGCACGATCGAGTGCTCCTGGAGGTTGTGACCCACGCCCGGGATATAGGCGGTGACCTCGGTGCCGTTCATGAGACGCACGCGGGCGACCTTGCGCATGGCCGAGTTCGGCTTCTTCGGCGTGGTCGTGTACACGCGGGTGCACACGCCGCGCGCCTGCGGGCTGCCCTTCAGCGCGGGCGTCTTGTTCTTGCTGGTCTTGGCCTTGCGGCCCTTCCTGACCAGCTGCTGGATGGTTGGCACTAAGCCGACCCCCCTCAACTCTCGACGGTTGCGTATTCCTGACTGGTCGACGCCATCTTGTCCACCCTCGCCGCGCGGGCCGTGAACGGCCTGGTCGCATGGCATGGGTTCCCGTCCCCCGCGTTCGGGCGTGTCGCGTCTCTCCGGACCCATACCCGCCACGTCGCAGACCGAAGTCCGCGCTGCGCAGGTTCAGACGCGTTCGCTGACGTATCCCTGATGGGACCGGCTATCAGAACCGATGTCGGCGAAGCCCCCAGTGCGAGGGATGCGTGCCGATGGCGCCGGCCGGCGGGGCCGAAGCTCCGCAGCCTTGCAGGCACGCAACCTGGCCTGGCTCTCACGGGGACCGAGCTGCCGGAGTTGACAGGGCCACCATGCCGCTCAAAGCGGTGTCCAGGCGCAAGGGAAAAGCCTACCTAGCCTAACGAACAAGGTCAAAGCCGTTTTATCCCCGCGGGGCATCCGTGTTCACAGTCACCCGTTGCGGAGGAGACGAACCTTGACCGGCTCGTTCGATGCGGTAGACACACCGTGGCCCATCTTAGCTCGCTGAATGGGACCCCACCGCGCGGGATGCCCCGTCGGCGACGTTGTTCACCAGCAGTTCCCTAGCGCGTCGCCGCCGTGGCCGCGACGTTCCCGCCGTACTCGGCCCCGCCCGCGTCCCGGGCCAACGCGAGCACCCACACCAGCAGCATCACCACGACCACCCCGGCCGCGATACCGATGGCGACCCACGCGGTCCGCCGGACGGCGGCCAGGCGCGAGCCTCCGGTGAGGAACCCCTCGGACGCGAGGATGTCGGCCTCGGCCTGCTTGGCGAGCACGAGCGCCACGACCGCCGGAATCACCCCGCCGACGAACACCGACAACGCCACCCCGACCCCGGCCAGCAACCGAGCCGCCACCAGCTTCGTCGACTCCACAGGCTCAGCATCGAAAGGATGCCGAACCCCCCGCCCGATCTCAACCACCCGCCCATCCTAGGGCGTTGCGACGCACACCACTGCGACACACTCGCGACGCGCCCTCGTAATCCCTCCCTTGATTGATACGAACGGTAAGAATCTTGGGTATGATAACGAGCATGAAAGTAAGTCTGAGCATTCCTGACGAGGACGTGCGCTTCCTCGACAACTTCGCGCGTGAGCACGGCATCGCCTCCCGCTCGGCCGCGGTGCAGCGCAGCATCGCGATGCTGCGCGAGGCGGAGCTCGGTAAACAGTACGAAGCCGCCTGGGACGAGTGGTACGGGTCCGAAGACGCGAAACTGTGGGACTCGATCACAGGCGACGGGATCACCGATGAGGAGAGGTGACATCTACCTGATCGACTTCGAGCCCTCGCGCGGCTCTGAAGCGAACAAGGTCCGACCCGCGGTCATCGTCACCAATGACCACGCGAATCGCCAAGCCGAGCGCCTCGGCCGCGGCGTGCTCACGGTCGTACCGATGACGACCAACACGAAGAAGGTCTTCCCGTTCCAAGTGTTCCTTCCCGCTGAAACGACCGGGCTCGACCACGACTCCAAGGCCCAGGCTGAACAGCTCAAGGCAGCCGACGTCGAGCGGATCTACAGCCGGATCGGATCGGTCAACGCCGAGTTGATGTCACAGATCGACGACGCCATCCGAGTACACCTCAACCTCCGATAGAAAGACCCGGTGGGGCCGGGCGCTTTTCGCGCTCGGCCCCACCGGGTCTTTTCTGGTTGCCGTCGGGAATCGGCGTTTTGTGGCTAGAAGGAACCCAGGTCGTACGAGTCCTCAAGGCTGACCGCGGGGCCGCCGCCGTAGGCGAAGGCGTTCGCGGTCGTGTCCTCGTAGCCGCCGAGGGAGTAGACCGCGGCCTTGGCTTCCTCGGTGGGTTCGACGGACACGTTGCGGTACTTGGCGATGCCGGTACCGGCCGGGATGAGCTTGCCGAGGATCACGTTCTCCTTGAGGCCGACCAGCGAGTCGGACTTGCCGGAGATCGCCGCTTCGGTGAGCACCCGGGTGGTCTCCTGGAACGAGGCCGCGGACAGCCACGACTCGGTCGCCAAGGAGGCCTTGGTGATGCCCATCAGCTGCGGGCGGCCGGAGGCCGGCTCGCCGCCGTCGGCGATGATCTTGCGGTTCTGCTCCTCGAACTCCAGGCGGTCGACCAGGGAGCCCGGCAGGAACTCCGAGGTGCCCGAGTCGATGATCGTGATCCGCTTGAGCATCTGGCGCACGATGATCTCGATGTGCTTGTCGTGGATCATCACGCCCTGCGAGCGGTACACGTCCTGGACCTGCTCCACCAGGTGGCGCTGGACCTTGCGCGGACCGAGCACGCGCAGCAGCTCGTGCGGGTCGATGGTGCCCTCGACGAGCTTCTCGCCGACCTCGACGTGCTCGCCCTCGCCCACGCGCAGGCGCAGGCGACGCGGGACCTTGTCGACCACGATCTCCTCGGACCCGTCGTCCGGGGTGATGATGATCTTGCGGCTCTTCTCGGCGTCCTCGATGCGCACGGTGCCGCTCGCCTCGGCGATCGGCGCCTTGCCCTTGGGGATGCGCGCCTCGAAGACCTCCTGCACACGCGGCAGACC
The DNA here is from genome assembly GCF_040645615.1 of Glycomyces sp. NPDC046736. NCBI lineage: Bacteria > Bacillati > Actinomycetota > Actinomycetes > Glycomycetales > Glycomycetaceae > Glycomyces > Glycomyces sp. NPDC046736. The sequence continues at coordinate 143,717 of NZ_JBEYYO010000011.1, forward strand.
CTGCGTGATGTCGTCACCGGCCACACCACCGGTGTGGAAGGTGCGCATCGTCAGCTGGGTGCCGGGCTCACCGATCGACTGCGCGGCGATGATGCCGACGGCCTCGCCGAGGTCGACCTTCTCGCCGGTGGGCATCGAACGGCCGTAGCAGGCCGCGCAGACGCCCTGGCGGGACTCGCAGGTGAGCACCGAGCGGACCTTGACGTTGGTGACGCCCGCGGCCACCAGCTCGGCGATGTGGTCGGAGTTCAGCGACGTGTTCCGAGGCAGCAGGACCTTGCCGTCGACCTCCACGTCGTCGGCGAGGTTGCGCGCGTCGATCGAGGTCTCGACCAGGTCGGACTCGATCAGGCTCCCCTCGATCTCGACGGCGATCGGGAAGTCGAGCGCCCGGTCGGTGCCGCAGTCGTCCTCGCGGATGATGACGTCCTGCGACACGTCCACCAGACGACGGGTCAGGTAACCCGAGTCGGCGGTCCGCAGCGCGGTGTCGGCCAGGCCCTTGCGCGAACCGTGGGTGGAGATGAAGTACTCCAGCACCGTCAGGCCCTCGCGCAGCGAGGACTTGATCGGACGCGGGATGATCTCGCCCTTCGGGTTCGCCACCAGGCCGCGCATGCCGGCGATCTGGCGGAGCTGGAGCATGTTGCCTCGCGCGCCCGAGTTGATCATCTGCCACAGCGGGTTCTCCGGCTGGAGCGTCTCGTTGAGGTCGTCGAGCACCTCGGCCGTGGCCTTGGTCCAGATCTCGGTGAGCTCGCCGCGGCGCTCCTCGGCCGTCATCAGACCGCGCACGTACTGCTTGTCGATCTTGGCGGAGTCCGCTTCGTACTTCTCCAGGATCTCGGCCTTGTGCGCCGGCTCCACCACGTCCTCGATGCCGATGGTCACACCCGACCAGCCGGCCCAGCGGAAGCCCGCGGACTTCAAGGCGTCCAGGCAGGCGCCCAGCTGCACCTTCGAGTAGTGCTCGGACAGGTCGTGGATGATGTTCGACAGCTGTCCCTTGCGGACTTCGTAGTTGACGTACTCGAAGTCCGGCGGCAGGCACTCGTTGAAGAACACGCGGCCGAGCGTGGTCTCGACCAGCAGCGGCTCGCCGGGGGTCCAGCCCTCGGGGGCCGTCCACTCCTCGCCGCCGCCGTTGTTGATCGACTCGATGCCGTCCAGGCGGATTCGGATGCGCGACTGGAGGTCCAGCTCACCGCGGTCCTTCGCCATCTGGGCCTCGCCGACGTCCGAGAACGCCCGACCCTCGCCCGGACGCCCCTCGGAGAGGTGCGTCAGGTAGTACAGGCCGATGATCTGGTCCTGCGTGGGCAGGGCCACCGGCTTGCCGTCCGAGGGCTTGAGGATGTTGTTCGACGCCAGCATCAGGATGCGGGCCTCGGCCTGGGCCTCGGCCGACAGCGGCACGTGCACGGCCATCTGGTCGCCGTCGAAGTCGGCGTTGAACGCGGTGCACACCAGCGGGTGCAGCTGGATGGCCTTGCCCTCGACCAGCTGCGGCTCGAAGGCCTGGATGCCGAGGCGGTGCAGCGTGGGCGCGCGGTTGAGCAGGACCGGGTGCTCGGAGATGACCTCTTCGAGCACGTCCCACACGACCGGACGCGCGCGCTCGACCATGCGCTTGGCCGACTTGATGTTCTGCGCGTGGTTCAGGTCCACCAGGCGCTTCATCACGAACGGCTTGAACAGTTCGAGGGCCATCTGCTTGGGCAGACCGCACTGGTGGAGCTTGAGGCGCGGGCCGACCACGATGACCGAACGGCCCGAGTAGTCCACGCGCTTGCCCAGCAGGTTCTGACGGAACCGGCCCTGCTTGCCCTTGAGCATGTCCGAGAGCGACTTGAGCGGACGGTTGCCCGGGCCCGTCACCGGGCGGCCGCGGCGGCCGTTGTCGAACAGCGCGTCCACCGACTCCTGGAGCATCCGCTTCTCGTTGGCGACGATGATCTCGGGCGCGCCGAGGTCCATCAGCCGCTTGAGGCGGTTGTTGCGGTTGATCACGCGGCGGTACAGGTCGTTGAGGTCCGAGGTCGCGAACCGGCCGCCGTCGAGCTGCACCATCGGGCGCAGCTCCGGCGGGATCACCGGGACGCAGTCGAGGACCATGCCCAGCGGCGAGTTGCCGGTGGCCTGGAACGCGGCCACGACCTTCAGGCGCTTGAGCGCGCGGAGCTTCTTCTGGCCCTTGCCGGTCGCGATCGTCTCGCGCAGGCTCTGCGCCTCGGCGTCCAGGTCCAGGTTCTCCAGCAGGTTCTTGATGGACTCCGCGCCCATCCCGCCCGAGTAGTACTCGCCGAAACGCTGCTGCAGCTCGCGGTAGAGCATCTCGTCGCCGATGAGCTGGCGCACCTCGAGCTTGCGGAAGGTGTCCATGACCTCGTCGAGACGGTCGATCTCACGCTGGGCCTTGTCGCGGATCTGGCGCATCTCCCTCTCGCCGCCGTCCTTGACCTTGCGGCGGACGTCGGCGCGGGCGCCCTCGGCCTCCAGCTCGGCCATGTCGGCCTCCAGCTTCGAGGCGCGCTCCTCGATCGCGGCGTCGCGCTGCTGCTCGAGGTGGCGCTTCTCGGCCACGATCTCGTTCTCCAGGGTCGGCAGGTCCCGCTGGCGGGCCTCCTCGTCGACCGCGGTCACGACGTAGGCCGCGAAGTAGATGACCTTCTCCAGGTCCTTCGGCGCCAGGTCGAGCAGGTAGCCCAGACGGGACGGCACACCCTTGAAGTACCAGATGTGCGTCACCGGCGCGGCGAGCTCGATGTGGCCCATCCGCTCGCGGCGGACCTTCGAGCGGGTCACCTCGACGCCGCAGCGCTCACAGATGATGCCCTTGAAGCGAATGCGCTTGTACTTGCCGCAGTAGCACTCCCAGTCCCGGGTGGGACCGAAGATCTTCTCGCAGAAGAGACCGTCCTTCTCGGGCTTGAGGGTGCGGTAGTTGATGGTCTCGGGCTTCTTCACCTCGCCGTGCGACCACTGCCGGATGTCCTCCGCGGTCGCGAGGCCGATCTTCAACTTGTCGAAGAAGTTGACGTCGAGCACTGAACTCTTCTTCCCCTTGTGATTCTTAAGGATTGGATGAGACGTAAGGGAGGGCGGGTGTTCGATTCCCCGCCCTCACTCGACGTCAGGCGCTTTCGAAGTCCACGGACGAGGGCTCTTCGTGGGACAGGTCGATCCCCAGCTCCTCGGCCGCGCGGAAGACCTCGTCGTCGCTCTCGGTCATCTGGATGGCCTGCCCGTCGGCGGACAGCACCTCCACGTTGAGACAGAGCGACTGGAGCTCCTTGAGCAGCACCTTGAACGATTCGGGAATGCCCGGCTCGGGCACGTTCTCGCCCTTGACGATGGCCTCGTAGACCTTCACGCGGCCGACCACGTCGTCGGACTTGATCGTCAGCAGCTCCTGCAACGCGTACGCCGCGCCGTAGGCCTGCATCGCCCAGCACTCCATCTCACCGAAGCGCTGGCCACCGAACTGGGCCTTACCGCCGAGCGGCTGCTGGGTGATCATCGAGTACGGACCGGTCGAACGCGCGTGGATCTTGTCGTCGACCATGTGGTTGAGCTTCAGGATGTACATGTAGCCCACGGAGATCGGGTCCGGGAACGGCTCGCCGGTGCGACCGTCGAACAGCTGCGCCTTGCCCGTGGGGGCGACCATGCGCTGGCCGTCGCGGTTGGGCAGCGTGTTCGCCAGGACGCCCTGGACCTCCTCGGGGTGGGCGCCGTCGAACACCGGCGTCCCGACCTTCGAGTCGGCTGGGGCCTCGTCGGCCCCGATGGCCTTGAGGGCCTGCTGCCAGGCCTCGTCGAAGCCCTCCAGCTTCCAGCCGGTCTTGGCCGCCCAGCCCAAGTGGACTTCCAGTACCTGGCCGATGTTCATACGGCCCGGCACACCCAGCGGGTTGAGCAGGATGTCGATCGGGGTGCCGTCGGGCAGGAACGGCATGTCCTCCTGCGGCACGACCTTGGAGATGACGCCCTTGTTGCCGTGGCGGCCGGCGAGCTTGTCGCCCACGCCGATCTTGCGCTTCTGCGCGATGTACACGCGCACCAGCTCGTTGACGCCAGGGCTCAGCTCGTCGCCGTCCTCGCGCGAGAAGGTGCGGACGCCGATGACGGTGCCGGCCTCGCCGTGCGGGACCTTGAGCGAGGTGTCGCGGACCTCGCGGGCCTTCTCGCCGAAGATCGCGCGGAGCAGGCGCTCCTCGGGGGTCAGCTCGGTCTCACCCTTGGGCGTGACCTTGCCGACGAGGATGTCGCCGTCCTCGACCTCGGCGCCGATGCGGATGATGCCGCGGTCGTCGAGGTCGGAGAGCATCTCCTCGCCCACGTTCGGGATGTCCCGGGTGATCTCTTCGGGACCGAGCTTGGTGTCGCGGGCGTCGACCTCGTGCTCGTCGATGTGGATCGAGGTGAGCACGTCCTCCTCGACCAGACGCGAGGAGAGCACGATGGCGTCCTCGAAGTTCTGGCCCTCCCAGGTGGTGAACGCGACCAGCAGGTTCTTGCCGAGGGCCATCTCGCCCTTGTCGGTCGAAGGACCGTCGGCGATCGGCTGCCCGGCCTCGACGCGCTCGCCCTCGGTGACCAGGGGCACCTGGTTGATGCACGAACCGGCGTTGGAGCGACGGAACTTGTGCAGCAGGTAGGTGCGGCGCATGCCGTTGTCCTGCGCGATGGTGATGTAGTCGGCGCTGGAGTCCTCGACGATGCCCTCGGCCTCGGCGACGACCACGTCACCGGCGTCGACGGCGGCCCGGTACTCCATGCCGGTGCCCACCAGCGGCGAGTCGGTCTTGATCAGCGGCACGGCCTGGCGCTGCATGTTCGCGCCCATGAGGGCGCGGTTGGCGTCGTCGTGCTCCAGGAACGGGACCAGCGCGGTCGCGACCGAGGTCATCTGGCGCGGCGAGACGTCCATGAAGTCGATCTCGTCGGCCGTGAGCAGCTCGGCCTCGCCACCGTGGCGCCCGCGGGCCAGGACCTGCGCGTCGACGAACGAACCGTCGTCGTTGAGCAGCTGGTTCGCCTGCGCGATGGTGAAGCGGTCCTCTTCGTCGGCCGTGAGGTACTGGATGTCGTCGGTGACCTTGCCGTTCTCGACCTTCCGGTACGGCGTCTCGATGAAGCCGAACGGGTTGACGCGGGCGAAGGTCGACATCGCGCCGATGAGGCCGATGTTCGGGCCTTCGGGCGTCTCGATCGGGCACATGCGGCCGTAGTGCGACGGGTGCACGTCGCGCACGTCCATGGCGGCGCGGTCGCGGGACAGACCACCGGGGCCGAGCGCCGAGAGGCGACGGCGGTGGGTCAGGCCCGTGATCGGGTTGACCTGGTCCATGAACTGCGACAGCTGCGAGGTTCCGAAGAACTCCTTGATCGCGGCCACGACGGGGCGGATGTTGATCAGGGTCTGCGGCGTGATCGCCTCGACGTCCTGGGTCGTCATCCGCTCGCGCACGACGCGCTCCATGCGGGAGAGGCCCACCCGGATCTGGTTCTGGATGAGCTCGCCGACGGTGCGCAGGCGGCGGTTGCCGAAGTGGTCGATGTCGTCGGGGCCGTAACCGGGCTCGGCCGAGTGCAGGCGCAGCATGAACTCGATCGTGGCGGCCAGGTCGTCCTCGGTGAGGACGCCGGTCGCGATCGGGGTGTCCAGGCCGAACTTCTTGTTGACCTTGTACCGGCCGACCTTGGCGAGGTCGTAGCGCTTCTTGTTGAAGAACAGGTTCTCCAAGAGCGACTGCGCGTTGTCCTTCGTGGGCGGCTCGCCCGGACGGAGCTTGCGGTAGATGTCGAGCAGGGCCTCGTCCTGCGAGTTGATGGTGTCCTTCTCCAGGGTCGCCATCATGAGCTCGGACCAGCCGAAGCGCTCGCGGATGCGGTCGTTGTCCCAGCCGATGGCCTTGAGCAGCACGGTCACGGCCTGGCGCCGCTTGCGGTCGACGCGCACGCCGACGGTCTCGCGCTTGTCGACGTCGAACTCGAGCCACGCGCCGCGGCCGGGGATGACCTTGGCGCTGGTGAGGTCGCGGTCGGAGGTCTTGTCGGGCTGCTTGTCGAAGTACACGCCCGGCGAGCGCACGAGCTGCGAGACCACGACGCGCTCGGTGCCGTTGACGATGAAGGTGCCCTTCGGGGTCATCATGGGGAAGTCGCCCATGAAGACCGTCTGGCTCTTGATCTCACCGGTGGTGTGGTTGATGAACTCCGCCGTGACGAACAGCGGGGCACAGTACGTGAGGTCCTTCTCGCGGCACTCCTCGATGGGGGCCTTGACCTCGTCGAAGCGAGGATTGGAGAAGGACAGGCTCATGGTGCCCGAGAAGTCCTCGATCGGGCTGATCTCTTCGAGGATCTCGTCGAGGCCGCTCACGGCGTCCTCGCCCACCCGAGCGCGGTACGCGTCGTTGCCGACGAGCCAGTCGAACGAGTCGGTCTGGAGCGCCAGAAGGTTCGGGACTTCGAGTTTCTCTTCGATCCTGCCGAACGAGATACGGCGAGGTGCGTGCTTGCTCTTGCTGGAGCTGGTCTTGCCAGTGCGGGAAGCTGCCAAGATTCGTCCTTCCGAGGACCTTGAACGTTACGACGGCCGGCGCATGCCACAGTCACCGCATCAATGCGGGATCGACGAGGACAGCCGGAGGCAGGCGTCGGATCGAGGCACCATGTCAAGAACATGGTGCGTCACGTCGGTCGACAGCCTGGAATCCCCACCGTCCACGACCCTCACCGCGTCAAGAAGGCGTGAAGGAGGCAGCGCAAATTAATAGCTTAATGTACGCTCCGGCGACTGTCAACTTCCCCACCGGGGGGTGGGGTAAGTCATGACGACAATCTCTCGCGCTGCCGAAGTTCCTCCCGTTTCGGGCCCGGCCCTGGGGCCGCCTGCTGTCTGCCTCCGGACCGCGAACCGCGGTCCTTGCGCCCGCCGCGGCTCCGGGACCAGCCCGAGGCCTGCGAACGTAGCGCGCGCCACGCAATGGCGCTTGAGGAACTAGTTTGCAGGATCAAGTCACAGTTCGTCAAGTCAGGCGTCTCATTCGCCCGGATGCGCCCCTTCGCCCCGGAAGACTGAACCTGGGCTCGCGCGGGCCGCACTTGCGCGTGCGCCGAAGGGCGAGCCGCAGCACATGAGGGCGAAGAGCGGCCCGAGAAGTGGCGCGCGAAGGACGCGACGGCGATACCGGAATCGCCCATACGAGCGACAACCTCGGGCGTGTCGCAAAACGGACGGCTAGGGCGTGGTGACGCGCAGCGACGCGGGGTCCGCGCCGAGGACGGGTCCCGAGGCGAGCAAGGAAGCCGGGACCCGTCCGCGGCCTCGCCATGCCACGCCACGCCGCGGGCGGATTCACCGAGCGCGGAGCGAGCCGCCCGCGGGGGCGGGCGGCTCGGGTCCTGGCGGTGTGTTCGGTGTGATGCGGGTCGGGACGCCGTTGCGTCGCCTTCGACGGGCCGGGGCCCGGTCGGGTTGCGGCGTCCCGCCCTCGCACCTGGCGGCTGTGGGGCCGCCTCGTCTTGTACAACGAGCCGGCACCGCGAAGGTGACGGCGCTTCACGGCGCGGCCGGGGTCAGGCCCCGATGAGCTCCTGGGACTTGTCGAGGGCGGCCTTGAGCTCGTCCTGCCAGGTGAACAGCTCGGGCTCGATCGACTGGTAGAACTCCAGGTGGACGGCTTCCCAGGCGGCCGGGGCCGCCTCGCTGAGGCCGCTCTCGGCGCCGCATTCGACGAAGTCGACGGCGACCTCGGTCTCGTGCCGGCGCAGCCCCTCGAAGTCGGCGGGCAGGTCCGAGGGCGGGGTGGGCACCCCTTCGGAGTAGCTCGACCCATCGGTCGACTCCCACTGGCCGGTGTACACGCCGATGAAGTAGCCGGTGTAGTAGACGGTGCCGAACTCGTCGTACTCCCAGGCGCCTCGGTCGCGGTCGATGAGGCAGTCGAGGAACGCGGACTCCTCGGCGGCGATGCGCTCGCGGTAGGTCGGGAGGATGTCTTCCCAGCCGGAGCCGGCGAACTCGGGTGAATCGGGGCGGCCCGACCAGGCGGCGGTGCCCTCTTCCTCGTCGACGACCAGTTCGGGCTCGCCGTAGAGTCCCTCGGTCATCTCCAGCAGGCAGCCGTCGGGCTTGGGCGTCGTGGCCCCGCCGGACTCTTCGCGCCAGTCCTCCCACTCCTCGTCGGTGAGGCCCTGCCAGGCGGCGAACCCGGTGCCTCCGTAGGCGACGTACCAGGCGAGCTTGTCGTCCTCGGAGAGCGCTTCGAACGCGGAGTTGTCGATGCTCCCCTGTTCTCCGTCGAAGCCGAGCTCAGCCGCGTCGGTCTCCGAATCGCTCCGGTCGGCGTGGCGCAGGTCCATGTACTCGTCGTAGTCGGGCGCGGCCATGCCCTCGTCGGTGTTCGCCCACTCGCCGAAGCCCCACTTCGCCGCCATGTCCGGGTCGGGGAAGAGGTCCATCGCGGGAGCGTCGCCGGAGGCCAGGGACTCCAGCTCGAGACCGGCGCCTGAATCCAGGATCGTGAATTTGTCGTGGACGGTGAACCCCTCGTCTTCGAGGCACTGCTCGAGGATCCGGTTCTCGGCCGTCACCAGTTCCGAGAGCAGTCGGTCCGATTCGTTGAGCAGCGCCAGGAGGTCGGTCTGGGTTCCCTCCCCCGGGGGCCGGTTCTTCTCGGCCTCCTCGCCCTCGGGCGAATCGCCGCAACCCGCGAGGGCCAGCGCCGAGGCGAGGGCGAGGGCCCCGGCCGCTCTGGTCCACTGTGTGCTTCTCAGCCGTGTCATGTCGCTGCTTTCTCGGAGGTGGATCGGGCGTACCCCCTCTTATACGGGCGGGAAGGTGGATCCGTTGCCCCCGTATGCGATCCGTCTCGCCCGGTTCAGCCGCCGACGACGTCCTGGGCCTGTGCCAGGGCTTCGCGTAGGTCGTCCTGGTAGGTGAAGAGCTCGGTCTCGATGGAGGTGTAGAAGTCGAGCTGCACGCGGTCGTAGGCGGCGGTGGCGACTTCGCGGTAGCCGGAGGTCTCGCCGCAGTCGACGAAGGCGAGCGCGAGCTCGACCTCGAAGGCTTTGCGGCCCTCCAGGTCGGTGGGGACGTCGGTCGGCGGGGCGGGGAAGGCGGGGGCGTCGAGCTCTTCACCGTCGACGCCGACCCATTCCATCTCGGGGTAGTAGACGGCGCTGAGGTGGCGGCCGACGGGCAGGGCTCCGGTGTCGTCGAAGACCCAACCTTCGCGGCCGTCTTCGGCGAGGCAGTCGACCATGGCGTCTTCCGCTTCGGCGACGGCGGACCGGTACTCGGCCAGCAGTGCGGCCTGGTCGGCCGAGTCCTCGGGGTTCTCCGGGCCCCAGGTCCACACGTAGGCGTCGCTCTGGCCGGTGACCGGGACCGGGCGGGGCTGGTCGTAGAGGGTCTCGATCATCTCCAGGACGCAGCCGCCGGGCGCGGGGGCGACCGACGCGTCGGGGTTCCCGGTGAGTTCGAGGTTGGCGTCCGGGTCGACTTGGGGCTCTTCGATGTCCAGGAACTCGACGGCGAACTCGTAGCCGGTGCGGTGGACGGCCCAGTCCTGGCCCATGAAGGCGATGTACCAGTCGAGGAGGGCTTCGGGTTCGAGCTCGTTGAACTCGGCGTAGGCGGCATCGGCATCGGCGAACTCGGGCCAGAACCGCTCCATGTACTCCTGGTAGACGCCGGTGGTCATGGCCTGGTCGGTGCTGGCCCAGCGGCCGAAGCCCCATTCCAGGGCGATCTCGCGGTCGAGCAGGAAGCCTGAGAAGGGGTAGCGCTCGACGAGCGACTGCTGCTCGGCGGTGTCCCAGATCTGCAACTCGTAGGGGTCGTGCAGGGTGTGGCCCTGCTCCTCCATGCAGTCGAGGACGATGCGGCGTTCGATGTCGCCGAGTTCGTCTTCGAGGCGGCGGTTCTCGTTGAGCGAGGCGAGGAGGGCCGCTGCGCCGGTGGGTTCTTCGGGATCGTCGTCGCCGAAGAGGGTGCAGCCGCCGAGAGCGAGGGCTGCGGCCAGGGCGGGGGCGATGAGGGGGCGAGGGGTCACGGGTTCGGTTCCTTCCGGGTCCACACTGGTGTGCCACTGAAGGTACGACGCCGCGGGGCGGTGGAACGGTTGTGGCCCGGGCCGCGCCCCATCTGCGCGACCCGGGCCTCTTTTTCCCCGATAGAGAGGTGGCTCGTTAGGCGTCCAGGATCTCCTGGGCCTTCTTGATGGCGTCGTTCATCTCGTCCTGCCAGGCGTAGAAGTCCTCTTCGAGGGCGCTGTAGGCCTTGAGGTTGGCCGCTTCGTAGGCGTCCTCGGAGGTCTTGGCGTAGTCGGTCTCTTCACCGCATTCGGCGAAGTCGACGGCCAGCTTGGACTCGTAGACCTTCCACTCCTCGTAGGAGGAGCCGGCGTCGTCGGGCAGCGGCGGGACCTCGATGGAGGAGGGGCCGTCGGACCACCACATCCGCTCTTCTTCGCTGGCGTTCTGGTAGTAGAGCTCGGCGAAGAACTCCCAGATCGGGAGGCTGTTGTACTCGGTGAACTCCCAGCCTTCGTGGCCGCGGGCGCTGATGCAGTCGAGGAACTCGTACTGGGTGTCGCCCATGGCGTCGGCGTAGTCGAACTCGATGGTCTCCCAGAACTCGTCGCCGCCGTAGCTGGGGTTCTCGGGGCGGTAGCTCCAGTAGGAGTAGCCGCCGCCGCCGTCGTCCTCGAAGGTCTCCTCGACGAGGGTGGGCTCGCCGTAGAGGGCCTGGATCATCTCCATCTGGCAGCCGCCGGGCTTGGGCTCGACGTACATCTCATCGTTCTCGACCACGAGCGAGCCGTCGTCCTCGGGGAAGTCTTCGACGATGTCGCCTTCGGCCGACTCGTCGTAGTCGCCCTCACCGGTGTACATGTCGGTGTACTCCTGGAGCGTCCCGTAGTTCTGGGTGACGTACTCCTCGCCGTAGAAGGCGACGTACCAGTTGTACTGGTCTTCGGGTTCTTGGCCTTCGAACTCGGAGTTGTCGGGCTCTTCCCAGTCGTCGCCCTCTTCCTCTTCCCACTTGGCGTTCTGGGCGTCGTAGTACTCCTCGGACGCGGGGTCCTCCCAGCCGTCGGGGCTGTTGGCCCACTGGCCGAAGCCGTACTCGGCGGCCTCGTCGGGGTCGATGAGGAATTCCTCATGGGGGTAGTAGTCGGTGAGGGATTCCTGCTCGTAGGCGTCCCAGCTCATGATCGACCACTGGTCGTGGATCGTGAAGCCCTGCGCTTCAAGGCAGTTCTGGATGATGCGGTATTCCGCGGCCGAGAGCTCGGCTTCGATGCGGTAGCCCTCGTTGAGCATGCCGACCAGACGGGCCTCGTCCGATTCGGGTTCTTCGCCGCCGAGGCCGAGCGCGCCGCAACCGGCGGTGAGTGCGAGCGCGGCCGCTGCGCCGATGGCGGCCGCCCCTCTCCTTACGGACATCGTCTGTCTCCTTGTGTGCGTGCGGTGTCTACCGGCAAGACGTGGCGATGGGCGGGTTTCGTTGCAGGCGGGAGGGAATCTTCTGAGAAATCTCCGCGGGGCGCGAAAAAAGGGGCCGCACTGCCTTGCGGCAGTGCGGCCCCTCGGTCCGCTCGAAGACTCGAAAGTCCTGAGTGGAAGGTCGCGATTACTTGAGCGACACGGTGGCGCCGGCGCCTTCGAGGGCCTCCTTGGCCTTCTCCGCGTCTTCCTTCTTCGCGCCTTCGACGACAGCCTTGGGGGCGCTCTCGACGAGCTCCTTGGCTTCCTTGAGGCCGAGGCCGGTCAGGCCGCGAACTTCCTTGATGACCTTGATCTTGGACTCGCCGGCCGACTCGAGGACGACGTCGAAGGTGTCCTTCTCGACGGCGGCTTCGCCACCGGCGGCGGGGCCGGCAGCGGCCACGGCGACGGGAGCGGCAGCGGTGACGTCGAACTCTTCCTCGAACGCCTTGACGAACTCGGAGACCTCGAGGAGGGTCATCTCCTTGAAAGCGTCGAGCAGCTCGGTCGTGGAAAGCTTAGCCATGTTGGTTCCTTTCTTTAAAGTCTCGGGCTAGCGGCGCTACTCGCCACTGGCCGCCTTCTTGTCCTGGAGAGCCGCACCGAGCCGGGCCACCTGCGAAGCAGGGGCGGCGAGCACGGAGGCGGTCTTCTGGGCGGTGGCCTTCATCGCGCCGGCGAGCTTCGCCAGCAGCACTTCGCGCGATTCGAGGTCGGCGAGCTTGGTGATCTCGTCGACCGAGAGGGCTTTGCCCTCCATGAATCCGCCCTTGATGACCAGGGCTTCGTGCGTCTTGGCGAAGTTGCGCAGGCCCTTCGCGGCTTCCACCGGGTCGCCTTCGATGAAGGTGATCGCGGTGGGACCGGTGAACAGCTCGTCCAGACCGGTCACGCCGGCCTGGTTCGCGGCGCGCTTGGCGAGGGTGTTCTTGGCGACGCGGTAACGCGTGCCCTCGCCGAGGGAACGCCGGAGCTCGCGCAGTTCTGCAACGGTCAGGCCGCGGTACTCGGTGAGCACCGTGGCGTTCGCGTTGGAGAAGTCTTCGGCGAGTTCGGCGATGGCGGTCTGCTTACCCGCCGGGTATTCCCGTTCAGCCATAATTCCCTCCTCTCTCGGCTGATCAATCCTCAACCGTCGCGGAGACGTCGAAAAGGCGCCCCGCGGGACGCCTCATCACTGGAACCTGGACCGAACGAGTCGGCACCAACATGGTTGCTTCGATAGTCGCCCTACGTCGGTCCCGGGTGGTTTACAACCGCGCAAGGCGGTGACCGAACGGTCTTTGGGTTGTTGACTCCAGACTAACACCCAGGATGCGCGAAGCCCCGGCGCAGGAGCCTGCGCCGGGGCTTCGTCACATCTGGGGTCTACTTGACCTTGACCGCCTGCGGGTCGACCGGGATGCCCGGGCCCATGGTGGTCGAGACGGTGACCTTCTTGATGTACACGCCCTTGGAGCTGGACGGCTTCAGGCGCTGCACCTCTTCGAGAGCGGCGTTGTAGTTCTCGGCGAGCTGCTCGGGCGAGAAGCTGGCCTTGCCGATCGGCAGGTGCAGGTTGGCGTGCTTGTCGACGCGGAAGGCGATCTTGCCGGCCTTGATCTCGGTGACGGCCTTCGCGACGTCCGGCGTGACGGTGCCGGTCTTCGGGTTCGGCATGAGACCGCGCGGGCCCAGGATGCGCGCGATCCGGCCGATCTTGGCCATCTGGTCGGGAGTGGCGACGGCGGCGTCGAAGTCGAGCCAGCCCTCGGAGATCCGCTTGACCAGTTCGTCGGAGCCGACCTCGTCGGCGCCGGCGGCGACGGCGGCCTCGGCCTTGTCGCCTTCGGCGAAGGCGATCACGCGGACGGTCTTGCCCGTGCCGTGGGGCAGGGAGACGGTGCCGCGGACCAGCTGGTCGGCCTGACGCGGGTCGACGCCGAGGCGCAGAGCGACCTCAACGGTGGCGTCGAACTTGGTCGGGGAGGTCTCCTTGGCGAGGCCGACGGCCTCGGTGGGAGCGTAGAGCTGCGACCGGTCGACCTTCTTGGCCAGGTCTTGGTACTTCTTGCTGCGCTTCATGATTCATCCTTCGGATGTCGTGGTGAGGACGGCGCGCGCCCTGCCACTGGGTTCGGGTGCCGGCGGGGCCGGCGGCGGCTTGGCCTAGGCCTCGACGGTGATGCCCATGGAACGGGCGGTGCCGGCGACGATGAGCGACGCGGCGTCGAGGTCGTTGGCGTTGAGGTCGGGGAGCTTCTTCTCCGCGATCTCGCGCACCTGGGCCTGGGTCACCTTGCCGACCTTGACGCGGTGCGGCTCGCCGGAGCCCTTCGGGACGCCCGCGGCCTTGAGCAGCAGCTTGGCGGCCGGCGGGGTCTTGAGGACGAACGTGAACGAACGGTCCTCGTACACCGTGATCTCAGCGGGGAGGACCTCGCCGCGCTGGGATTCGGTGGCCGCGTTGTAGGCCTTGCAGAACTCCATGATGTTGACGCCGTGCTGGCCGAGGGCGGGACCCACCGGCGGGGCCGGGGTGGCCTGACCACCCGCGAGCTCCAGCTTGAACGTCACAACGGCTTTCTTGTTGGGAGCCATCGTGTCCTTCTCTTCCTGGGATGACGCGAGGGTGATCCCCCGCGTCTGCTTTACGCGCACGGCAGCGCCACGCTGCCGCACAACCTCTCCAGGGTACCTGCCGGACCGGCGAGACCCCGGAGCGAGGTGTGTGAGCTGTAGCTCGCGCTACAGCCTCGGTTACAGCTTGGAGACCTGGTTGAAGTTGAGCTCGACCGGGGTCTCGCGGCCGAAGATCGACACGAGCACCTTGAGTTTCTGCTGCTCGGCGTTGATCTCGGCGATCGTGGCCGGCATCGAGGCGAACGCGCCGTCGACGACGGTGACGGACTCGCCCTCGGTGAAGTCGACCTTGATGTCGTCGCCGGCGACCGGGCTCTCGCTCGCGGCCTCGTCCTTGGGCTTCTGCTCGGGCGGGAGCAGCCACTGGATCACTTCGTCGAGCGGGAGCGGGCTGGGCCGGTCGGTGCGGTCGACCACGCCCACGAAGCCGGTCACGCCGGGCGTGTTGCGCACGACCGAGTAGGACTCGGGGGTCATCTCCATGCGGACCAGCACGTAGCTGGGGAAGACCTTGGCCTCGACCTTGGAGCGCTTGCCGTTCTTGATCTCCACCTCGGTGTGGGTGGGGACCTCGATCTGGTAGATGTAGTCCTCCATGTCGAAGGACTGGATGCGGTTCTCCAGGTTCGAGCGCACGCGGTTCTCGAAGCCCGCGTAGGAGTGGAGCACGTACCACTCGCCCGGGGCGAAACGCAGCTTGGCGCGCAGCGCCTCGGCCGGGTCGACCTCCGGCTCGGCGGACTCGGCGACCTCGTCGTCCTCGATCTCCGGCTCGTCGCCTGCGTCCGCGACCTGCGCCGCGGCCTGCGCCTCGGCGTCGTTCTTCAGGGCCTCGTCGAACTCAGACACGCTCAACTCTCAATCCGGATTGGCCCCGCCGCACGGCGGGGTACTTGCTCAAAGTTTCGGAAGCGGCGAGTGCCGCCTGTGAAGTCGCGCGCCGGCGGAACCGGCGCGCGTCATACTAGGGTAGCCGCTCCGGGAGGCGGCGCGCCTCAGGCACCGTCGAACCGGCGCAGGTCACGCAATCCGCCCGGCGGTGCGGCGACGGGGGCGAAAGGAGATGGAGGGCTCGGGCTCTAGCTCTCGGCGCCGAAGGCGCGGCGGATCAGGTCGCCGAAGAGGAGGTCGAGGCCGCCGATGTAGGCCATGATGATGCCGACGAAGATCAGGACCACGATCGAGTAGGTGACCAGCTGCTTGCGGGTCGGGTAGACGACCTTGCGGAGCTGCTCGACGACCTCGCGGAAGAACCGACCGAGTTTGCGGAAGACGTTGCGGTCGGCGGTCTTCTCGCCCCGCTTGGGCGTGGGACGACCCTTGTCAGCGGTCGCATCGGAGCGGCTGGTGTCGTCGGCCACGTCGGCTTCCTCCAGGGTTCATCTGATCGGGGCGGTCAGGCTTGCAGCATACCGGACCTATTTAGGGGCCTCACTATCGCGGCGGCGGGCTTCGTATTCGGCCGAGAGCTCGGCCCGGCGCTCGTTCCAGTCCTCACGCATGGCGGCCATCTCCTTCTTGATGAACTCCATGAACGCGGCGGTCTGGATGAGCCGGTCGCGGCCCGGGCCGTCGGGCATCGTCTCGATGCCGATGATCGCGGTGTCCCGGTAGCGCTCCAGGAAACCGGAGCGGTCGAGCATGATCGAGCCCCAGATGTCGTCGTCGTTGAGGCGGTAGACGTCGGCGCGGGTGGAGGGGCGGCGGCTCTTGACCAGCAGGCCCGCGGCGATGAGCTCGCGCACCGAACCGGAGACGGCGGCGAGGCTGATGCCCAGGCGGTCGGCGATGTCGGCGGCGGTGTAGGTCTCGGTGTCGTCGACCAGGATGTAGGTGAAAACCCGGGCGGCCATGCGCTGCATGCCGCTCGCGGTCAGGATCCCGGCGAACTGCTCGACGTATTCGAGCATCGCCCTGCGCTCCTCGGTGTCCCCGTCCATCGTTTCCCCTCGTAGTCCTCGCCCCGGCCGGGGCCGGGCGATCTTCGATCATATCTTGTCATGTCACAAGTTTCACGAATTCATGAAAACTGTGATAGCTTGAGCGCATGAACGCAGTGATCCGCACTGAGAAACTCGTCAAGCGCTTCGGTCACGTGACCGCGCTCGACGAACTCGACCTCGAAGTCTCCCAAGGCGAGACCCACGGCTTCCTCGGCCCCAACGGCGCGGGGAAGTCCACCACCGTGCGCGTGCTCCTGGGCATGCTGCGCTCCGACGGCGGCCGCGCCGAGCTGTTCGGCGCCGACCCCTGGAAGGACGCCGCCGAACTGCACCGGCGCCTGGCCTACGTCCCCGGGGACGTGGCGTTGTGGCCGGGCCTGTCCGGCGGCGAGACGATCGACCTCCTCGGCAGGCTGCGCGGCGGCGTCGACAAGCGCCGCCGCGACGAGCTGCTGGAGCGGTTCGACCTCGACCCGCGCAAGAAGGGCCGCTCCTACTCCAAGGGCAATCGGCAGAAGGTCGCGCTCGTGGCCGCGTTCGCCGCCGACGTCGACCTCCTCCTGCTCGACGAGCCGACCTCGGGGCTCGACCCGCTCATGGGCGCGGTCTTCAACGAATGCGTCAAGGAAGCCGCCGAGCAGGGCCGCACGGTGCTGCTGTCGAGCCACATCATGAGCGAGGTCGAGGCGCTGTGCCAGCGGGTGAGCATCATCCGCAAGGGCGCGATCGCCGAGACCGGGACGCTCGCCGAAATGCGGCACTTCTCGCGCTCGCGGGTGCGGGCGACCCTCAAGCAGCCGCTGCGGGGCCTTGAGGACCACGAGGGCGTGCACGACCTCAAGGTCAACGGGCTCGACGTGGAGTGCAGCGTCGACACCGCCGCGCTCGACGACGTGCTCGCGCAGCTCGCGGTGGCCGGGGTCGCCGCTCTGACGTGCGAGCCGCCGTCGCTCGAAGAGATCTTCCTGCGCTACTACGGCGACGAGCTGGCCGCCTCGGGCGTGCGCGAGGAGCACGGGTCATGACCGTCGCCGAGATCGAACGGGACCTGGGCACGCTCGCCGGGACCGGGAACCTGCTCAGGTTCCAGCTGCGGCGCTCGCGGGTGTTCCTGCTCGGGTGGCTGCTGGGGATCGCCGGCGGCACGTGGGCGCTCGCGGCCTCGTTCCGGGACCTCTACCCGGACGCGGCCGACCGGGCCGCGTTCGGGGTCACCGTGGACACGCCCGCGATGCGGTCGATGACCGGGCCCGAGACCTACATCGCCGCGTACGCCGACAGCGTGGGCGCGATGTTCTCCCACCAGATGATCCTGTGGACGGGGGCGCTCACCGCGGTCATGTTCCTCATGCTGGTCACGCGGCTGACGCGGGCCGACGAGGAGAACTCGCGGTCTGAGGTGCTGCGGTCCAATCCGATCGGGCGGCGCGCGGACCTGGCCGCGGCGCTGCTGCTCTCGGGGATCGCCGCAGTGGCCCTCGGCGGGCTCATGGCGCTCGCGGCCGCGGGACTGCCGGGCTCGCAGGGCGCCAGCGCGCTGCTGTTCGGGCTCGCGCACACCGCGGTGGCGGTGGTGTTCGCCGCGCTCGCGGCGGTGGCCTCGCAGGTCGCGGGGTTCGCTTCGACGGCGAACGCGATCGGGTTCACCGCGTTGGGCTGGTCGGCGCTGACGGCGGGCATGGGGAACGCGCAGGAGAACGGGGTGACGTGGCTGTCGCCGATCGGGTGGTCGCAGCTGACGTACGTGTACACGCCTGAGCAGCGGTGGTGGCCGCTGTCGATCGCCGCGGGGTTCGCGCTGGTGTTGGTGTGGGTCGCGTTCGCGCTGGTCACGCGGCGGGACTTCGGGCAGGGCTTGATCGCGTCCCGGCCCGGTAGGCCTGCGGCGAAGCCTGGTTTGCGCAGTGCGACGGCGTTGACGTTCCGGCTGGTCAAGGGGATCACCGTGGCCGGGGTGATCACGTTGCTGGTGCTGGGGAGCGCGTGGGGTTCGCTGCTGGGCGGGGCCGACGAGATGCTCGACGGGCTCTCGGAGGCCGAGCGGGAGGTGATCGACCAGGGCGGGGCCTCGATCGAGGCGAACGTGGCGGCCACGTTCGTCTCGGTCAACGGGTTGATCGCGGCGCTGTTCGGGCTGCTGGTGATCGGGCGGGCCCGCAAGGAGGAGACGCAGGGGCGCGGTGAGCTGATCGCGGCCGGGGTGGTCGGGCGCGGCGGGTGGCCGGGTTCGTACCTGCCGGCGGCGATGTGGGCGGTGACGGCCGCGACGGTCGCGGCGGGTGTGCTGCTGGGGCTGGTCGGGTCGGCGTCGCTGGAGGACTGGGGCTGGTTCGGGAAGCTGCTGGCCGCTTCGGCGCTGAAGCTCCCGGCGGTGTGGGCGCTCACCGCGTTCGCGTTCGCGACGTACGCGTGGCTGCCCAGGCTGGGCTGGTTGCGTTGGCTCGCTTGGGTGTACGTGTTCGTGGTGATGTACTTCGGGGACATGCTCGACCTGCCGGGCTGGTTCCGGGCGGCCTCGCCGCTGGAGCATCTGGCGGCGTACCCGGCGAAGGACGTGGACTGGGTCGCGGCGGTGGTGGTGACGCTGGTCGCCGCGGCGCTGGCGGCGCTGGGGTATGTCGGGGTGCGGCGGCGGGATCTGCATTTCAGTTAGAAGCCTGCGCTTCGTGGAGAAGCGGGGAAAGGGAACCAGGCGCCGTCGATTCGACACCCCGGATCGGCGGCGCCGCCTTTGTCGGTCGGGCGTGATTCCATTGGGACCATGTCCTTGCAGGGTGCCGCCGATCTCCGCTACGAATTGACCGATCCGCCCGCCGACGCGCTCGATTTCGCGCTCGATGCGGAGCAGCGGGCGGTCGTCGAGCACGCGTCCGGTCCGCTGCTGGTGCGGGGCGGGCCGCAGACGGGGAAGACCGAGGCGCTGGTGCGGGCCGCGGAGGCGAAGGTCGCTTCGGGGGTGGATCCGGCGTCGATCCTGGTGCTGGGGTTGCGGCGGCAGGACACGGCGCATCTGCGGGCGCGGTTGAACGCGGCGACCGCGCCGTATTCGGCGGCGGAGATCGGGGTGTTCACGTTCCCGGCGTTCGCGTTCGCGCTGCTGCGCGCTGGTGCGGTGGCCGCGGGCCGGGAGGAGCCGCGGTTGCTGACCGGGCCGGAGGCCGACGCGTTGATCCGGTCGATGCTCGGCGGTGAGGACTTCGGGTGGCCTGAGGGGTTCGAGGAGGCGGTCGGGACGTACGCGTTCGCGCAGCAGTTGCGCGATGTGGTGCTGCGGTGCGGGGAGCGGGGGCTTTCGGCGCCCGAGTTGGCGCGGTTGGGGGCGGTGCACGACCGTCCTGAGTGGGTTTCGGCTTCGCGTTTCTACGATCGTTATGTGACGACGCTGGCGCTCCAGTCGATGAGCAGTGCGCTGTACGACTCGGCCGAGATCGTGCGGGCGGCCGTGGCGGCGCTGCGGCGCGACCCGGGGCTGTTCCCCAGGCCCGCTTGGGTGTTCGTGGACGATCTGCAAGACGCGACTCCGGCGCATGTGCGGCTGCTGGAGTTGCTGGCCGGGGAGGGCGGAAACCTGGTCGCGGCCGGGTCGCCCGATGCGGCGGTGTTCGGGTACCAGGGCGGGGACCCTGAGTCGGTGCGGGACTTCCCTGATCGGTTCCCGGTCTCGCCTGGGGTCGAGGCGCCGGTGGTGCGGCTCGACGACACGCATACGGTGGCGCTCGCGCCGCTGGCGGCGACCACGGTGCTGTCGCGGCGGTTGCGGGGTTCGGACCGGGACCGCAGGAGGGGGACCGCGAGTGAGGCGGCCGGGCGGGTGGAGGTGGTGTACCTGCCTTCGCCTACGCGGGAGGCGGTCTACATCGCCGACGTCGCGCGGCGCTCGCATCTGCTCGACGGGGTTCCCTACGGCGACATGGCGGTCGTGGTCAAGTCGGCTTCGGCGATCCCGCAGTTGCGGCGGGCCATGCAGCACGCGGGGGTGCCCACGCGGCAGGCCGCCGACGACGTGCCGCTGCCGGCGCATCCGACCGTGCGGGACCTGCTGCGGGTGGTCTTGGTTGGGCGCCACCGGGACCGGCTCGACGAGACCACCGCGGCCGGGCTGCTGCACTCGCAGTTCGGCGGGGCCGACCCGTTCGCCGAGCGGCGGCTGCGCCAAGAGCTGCGGCGCCTCGCGGTGGCCGCCGACGACTTCTCCCCCGGCGCGGACCTGCTGGTGGAGGCCCTGGCCGATCCGGAGCGGATCGCGGAGCTGCCCGAGGAGCCGTGGGCCGAACCGGCCCGGCGGCTCGACGCTTTGTTCACCGCGGCCCGGACCGAAGGCGGGGTGACCGCGACGCTGTGGGCGGTGTGGGAGGCCTCGGGTCTGGACGAGCGGCTGCGGCGGCGGGCGCTCTCTTCCGACCGGCGGGCGCAGCGGGCCGACGCCGAGCTCGACGCGGTGATCGCGATGTTCGACCTGGCGGCCGACTACGAGGTGAAGCAGCCCGGGGCGCGGGCCGAGGTGTTCTGCGAGCACGTGCTGCACCAGCAGCTGCCCGGCGACTTCCTCTCGGCGCGAGCCGATCTCGGTGACGCCGTCACGCTCACCACCGCGCACGCGGCGCACGGGCGGCAATGGGAGTTCGTCATCGTGGCGGGCGCGCAGGAGGGCGGGTGGCCGAACCTGCGGCCGCGCGGGTCGCTCCTGGGGGCCGAGGCGCTCGTGGACGTGCTCGACGGGCGCGCCGACGTGGACCAGGTCGCGCAGCTGCTCGACGAGGAACGGCGGCTGTTCTACAACGCGTGCACCCGGGCCCGTACGAGACTGCTGGTCACGGCCGTGGACTCCGACGACGCGCAGCCGAGCCGGTTCTGCGCCGAGCTCGGGGTCGAGCCGCAGGCCGCGCCCAGGCGGGGACGGCCGCTGAGCCTCGCGTCGCTCACCGCGCGGCTGCGGGAGGTCGCCGTCGACGCCGGGCACGGCGAGCGGGACGCGGCCGCGGCCGCGCTGCGGCGGCTCGCCGCCGCGGAGGTCCCTGGGGCCGATCCGGCGAAGTGGTGGGGGCTGGCCGAGATCTCCGACGAGCGCGCTTTGGCGCTCGCCGGGGAGACCATCAGGATCTCACCGTCCCAAGTGGAGACCACGCAGCAGTGCGGGCTGCGGTGGGTCCTCGAATCCCACGGCGCCGACTCGGGCGACCTGCTCCCCCGCCACCTCGGGACCCTGCTCCACGCCGCCGCCGAAGCGGTCACGCTCGACCCCGCGGCCGACCCGGCGGCCGTCATGGAACGCGTGGTGGGCGAGCACTTCGACCGGCTCCCGTTCGAGGCCCCCTGGCACGCCGAGCAGCAGCGCCGCAGAGTCTCAGGGGCCGTCGAAAGGTTCGCGGCCTGGCTCAGTGCCAACCGCAGGGAACTGCTCGGGGCCGAGCGGTCCTTCCGCGTCAAGCTGGAGATCGGGCCGCCCGGCGTCGAGGTCGTGATGTCCGGGCAGATCGACCGGCTCGAACGCGACCCCGAAGGCCGCCTCTACGTCGTCGACCTCAAGACCGGAAAGACCCCGCCCACGTTCGACGAGGCCAAGACCCACGCGCAGCTCGGGGTCTACCAGCTCGCGGTCGCCGAAGGCGCGTTCGAGGAGGGCACCGAGACCGGCGGAGCCGAACTGGTCTACCCGAACGCCAAGGGCGCCAAGGCCGCCGCGCGTCCGCAGGGGCCGCTGAGCGAGGCCGAGAATCCCGACTGGGCCCGCGACCTCGTGGCCGACACCGCCGGCCGCATGGGCGGGGCCGTGTTCGAGGCCCGCAACACCAGCAAATGCGAGACCTGCTCGGTCAAGCACTGCTGCCCCATCGCCGACGAGGGACGGCAGGTCACCGATGAGTAGCTACAGCGCCGTCGGCCTGGCCAACCGGCTCGGGCAGCCGTCCCCGACCGAAGAGCAGCGCGACGTGATCGAAGCCGCGCCCGCGCCGATGCTCGTCATCGCCGGGGCCGGATCGGGCAAGACCACCACCATGGCCGACCGGGTCGTGTGGCTCATCGCGAACCGCATCGCCCGCCCCGAGCACATCCTCGGCCTCACCTTCACCCGCAAGGCCGCGGCCGAACTCGCCGCGCGCGTCAGGGACAAACTGCGACGGCTCACCGAGACCGTGCCCGACCTGGCCGAGCTGCACGGCGAACCGACCGTGTCGACCTACAACGCCTACGCGGGCAACCTCGTCGGCGAGCACGGGCTGCGCATCGGCATCGAACCGGGCACCCGCGTCATCACCGACACCGGGCGCTGGCAGCTCGCACGGGACCTGGTGTGCGCGTGGGACGGCGAGATGAGCGAGTTCGACGTCAGCGTCGACCGCGTCACCGAACTGGTGCTCCAACTCGCCGAACAGCTCGCCGAGCACCTGCGGGACGGCGCGGACCTGCGGCGCTTCGACCGGGACCTGTACGAGCTCTTGGAGGAGCGCCAGAGCGCCAAGCAGAACGACGAGTTCAGGAACCTGATGTCGCTGCGGCGCAAGAGGGACCAGCTGCTGCCGCTCGTGGAGGCCTGGGACCGGCGCAAGAGGGAGCTGGGGGTCATGGACTTCGCCGACCAGCTCTCGCTGGCCGCGCAGCTCGTGGCCGGGGCGCCCGAGATCATCCGCACCGAGCGGGACCGGTGGCGGATCGTGCTCCTCGACGAATACCAGGACACGTCGTATTCGCAGGTCGCGCTGCTGCGGGACCTGTTCGGCGGCGGGCATCCGGTCACGGCCGTGGGCGACCCGAACCAGTCGATCTACTCCTGGCGCGGGGCCTCGGCCGGGACGCTCCAGCGGTTCCCCGCCGACTTCCCGGACCGGGACGGGCAGGCCGCGCCGGTCGCGTACCTGACCAAGTCGTGGCGCAACCGCGAAGCGGTGCTCGACGTCGCGAACGCGGTCTCCGAGCCGCTGCGGGCCGGGACCGTGCCGCCGCTGACCGTGGGCGCGAAGTTCGACGACGACTTCGGCACCGGCCGCGTCGAGGCCTCGATGCACCTCACCGCCGCCGAAGAGGCCGAATGGCTGGCCGGGCGGCTCGCCGCGGCGTGGAACCCCGGCGGCGAGGAGACCGCCGCGGTCCTCATCCGCAAGCGGCGCCAGATCCCGGCCCTGCACCGGGCGCTCACCGCGGCCGGGCTGCCGGTCCAGGTCGTCGGCTCGCTCGGGCTGCTGTACTACCCCGAGGTGGCCGAGACCGTGGCGATGCTGCGCGCGGCCGCCGACCCGACCGACGGGGCCGCGCTCATGCGGCTGCTCGCGGGCAACCGCTGGCGGCTCGGGCCCCGCGACATCGCCTCGCTGTGGGCGCGGGCGCGGGAACTCGCGCCGGACTCGCGCGGATTCGAACCGGACGCGGGGATGGAAGCCGAGGCGTCGCTGGCCGACGCGCTCGCCGATCCCGGTGCGGCCGAGCACTACTCGACGCTCGGGTACCTGCGGTTCGAGCAGCTGCACGAGGAACTGAGCTGGATCCGGGGCCGCCTGGGGCAGAGCCTGCCCGACGTGGTCGGCGACGTGATCGCGCGCAGCGGCCTCGACGTCGAGGTGATGCTCCACCACGGCGACCTGTCGAACCTCGACGAGTTCACCGACATCGCCGCGTCCTACGAGAACGACACCAGCGGGGCCAGCGTCCCCGGGTTCCTGTCCTATCTGGAGTCGGCCGCGAAGCGGGAGCGGGGCCTGGTCGTGGAGGGCGCGAACCCGGCGGGCGGGGTGGTGCAGCTGATGACCGTGCACGCCGCGAAGGGCCTGGAGTGGGACGTGGTGGCCGTGCCGGGCCTGTGCGAAGGGATCCTGCCGACCTCGGTGAAGCGCGACTCGACGTGGGTGAGCGACGCGGCGCGGCTGCCGTACGGGCTGCGCGGCGACGCCGAGAACCTGCCGGAGCTGCACCTGGACGAGGCGTACACGCCCGCCGAGGTGAAGAAGTCGGTGCAGGCGTTCAAGACCGACGACCGCGAGGCGCGGCTCGACGAGGAGCGGCGGCTGGCCTATGTGGCGCTGACGCGGGCCCGGTGGGGGCTGCTCGCGAGCGGCTACTGGTGGGACGCGGAGGCGCGGGCCTCGCGCAAGCCCGCTCCCTATTTGGAGGAGGCCCGGAACGCGGGCGCGCATGTGACGGTGTGGGCCGAGCCGGGGCCGTCGAACCCGCTCGAAGACCAGGCCAGGACGGCCGAGTGGCCCGCGAAGGCGCCGCTTGGGACGCGTCAGGCGGCGTTCGCGGAGGCGGCGGAGCTGGTGCTGCGCGCGGAGGAACCGGAGTCTGAGGGCCCGCTCGCGCGGCAGTGGCGCGAGGAGGCCGAGCTGCTGCTCGCCGAGCGGGACGAGCGCGAGTCGGGGGTGGTGCGTCTGCCCAGGCCCGCACGGCTGTCGACCTCGCAGCTCATGGCGCTGCGGGCCGACGAGGGCGCGTTCGCGGCCGAGCGCCGCCGCCCGATGCCGCAGCCGCCGCGCCCGGCCACGCGGCGCGGCACCGAGTTCCACGCGTGGGTCGAGGAGTTCTTCGGCGGCGGCAGCCTGTTCGACGCGATCGAGCTGCCCGGGGCCGCCGACGAGGTCGCCGACCGCACCGAGCTCGACCGCCTCAAGGCCGCGTTCGAGAAGTCGGCGTGGTCGCGGAGGCGCATCGCGGCCCAAGAGGTCCCGTTCGTGGTCGACTACGAGGGCACGGTGGTGCGCGGGCGGATTGACGCGGTCTTCTACAGAGAGCACGGTTTCGGTGAGGAAGGCGGCTACGACATCGTGGACTGGAAGACCGGACGCCCCCCGACCGGCGAGGCCGCTGAGCACGCCGCGTTGCAGCTCAAGGTCTACCGCCGGGCCTGGGCGCGTCTCAAGGGCATCGAGGAGTCCGAGGTCCGTGCTGCCTTCCACTACATCGGTAGCGACCACACCTGGTGGCCCGAGATTGATTAGCGCGTCGTTCAGTCCGGGATCGCCTCGGGTTTGCGCGGGGCTGTTAATGTGACCATCGCGTGACGACGGCCGCCCGGGCCGACGGCCCTCTTACCCACAGGGTCGCAACAGTCTCCCCATTTGATTGGAACTCATGAGCATCAACGTCAACCTCCGCCGCGCCACCGCCGTGACCGGCGGCGCCTTCGCCCTCGCCCTTGCCCTCGCCGCTTGCGGCAGCGGCAACGACTCGCCCGAAGGCGCGGTCGAGAACTTCCTCGACAACGGGGCCGAAGACCTCGTCAACGCCATGCTCGACGGCGACGCCGAGAAGGCCGGCGAGATCGCCGAGGAGTACGCCTGCGCCGAAGACGCCGACAGCATGAAGGAAGCCGCGACGCTCTTCGCCGACCTCTCCGAGGAAGAGCGCAAGGAAGCCATCGACATGGCCGGCGACTCCCTCTCCAAGATCAGCGACGTCGAATACGAGATCGGCGACGTGAAGGAAGAGGACGACACCGCCACCGTCGAAGTCTCCATCACCGTCGACGGCGACACCACCGACGAGACCATCGACCTCGTCAAGGAAGACGACGCCTGGAAGATCTGCGGCTACTTCGCCTAAGCAACAAAGAAGGGGCCCGGCGAGCTTCGCTCGCCGGGCCCCTTTTCGGTGTTCGAGGTTGACGTTCAGCGATCGTTCGCGCGAGGAGTGAACCCTCGACGGCAACGAACATCAGGGCCCAGGCACCATGCGATGCCCGGGCCCATGAATCGTTCAGGCGCTCAACGCTTCTGGACGGCGGCCTTCACTGTTTCTCCCTCTCCGGCGTCGCCTGAGGTGGCGGTGTCGGGGAGGGTGGCGAAGGTGAGGTCCAGGGCGAGGGTTTCGGCCTTGACGAAGTCGAGGTGGGGCTCGATCGCGTCGCGGACGGCCTCGGTGGCGTCGACGGTGGCGGTGATGCGGTCGGAGACGTCGAGGTCGGCGTCCTTGCGGGCCTGTTGGATCACGCGGACCAGGTCGCGGGCGAGGCCTTCGGCGGCCAGCTCCGGGGTGACCTCCGTGTCGAGGACGAGCACGCCGCCTTCGTTCGGGAGGGCCTCGGTGTGGTCGGCGTCGACGGCGACCATCGTGAGTTCGAACTCGCCGTCTTCGAGGACCACGCCGCCGGCGGTCACGGTCCCGTCCGCGACGGTCCAGTCGCCGGCCTTGACGGCCTTGATGACCCGTTGCACGTCCTTGCCCAGGCGCGGGCCCAGGGCGCGCGGGACGAGCTTGAGATCAGTGCGCGAGTAGGCGCTCACGTCGGAGTCGAACACGACGGCCTTGACGTTCAGCTCGTCGCGCAGGAAGTCCGCGAACGGCGCGAGCCGCTCGGCGTGGGCCGTGGCCACGGTGACCTTCGCGAGCGGCAGTCGCACGCGGAGCTTGCGGGCCTTGCGCATGAACAGGCCCACCGAGGCGATCTCGCGCACCGCGTCCATGGCCTCGACCAGGTCGTGGTCGGCGGGCAGGTCCGCGGCCTCGGGCCAGTCGGCGAGGTGCACCGAGCGGCCGCCGGTCAGGCCCCGCCAGACGTCCTCGGTGATCATCGGCAGCAGCGGCGCGGCGACCTCGCAGGCGGTCTTCAACGCCGTCGCGAGCGTCGCGAACCCGGCCTCGTCGCCCTCCCAGAACCGGTCGCGCGAGCGGCGCACGTACCAGTTGGTGAGGCTTTCGAGGTAGGACCGGAACGCCGCGGTGGCGGCCACCAGGTCGTACTCGTCCATCGAAGTCGTCATCGACTCGACCAGTTCGCGGGTCTTGGCCAGCAGGTACTTGTCGAGCCGGTGCTCCGAGGCCAGCGCGGTGGCGCGGGCCTCGGCGGGGCTCGCCTCGTATCCGGCGGCGCCGGCGTAGAGGGTGTAGAAGTACCACACGTTCCACAGCGGCAGCACGATCTGGCGCACCGAGTCGCGGAAGCCGGTCTCGGTGACGGGCATGTCGCCGCCGCGCAGGACCGGGGAGGACACGAGCGACCAGCGCACGGCGTCGGAGCCGAAGGACTCGAAGGACTCGCGCACGTCCGGGTAGTTCTTGTAGGACTTGGACATCTTCTGCCCGTCGTCGCCCAGGAGGGTGCCGTGGACGACTGCGGTGCGGAACGCGGGCCGGTCGAACAGGGCGGTGGCGAGCACGTGGAGCAGGTAGAACCAGCCGCGGGTCTGGGCGGTGTACTCGACGATGAAGTCGCCGGGGTAGTGGTGCTCGAACCAGTCGGCGTTCTCGAACGGGTAGTGGACCTGCGCGAACGGCATGGAGCCGGACTCGAACCAGCAGTCGAGGACCTCGGGGACGCGGCGCATCGTGGACTTGCCGGTCGGGTCGTCGGGGTTGGGGCGCACGAGTTCGTCGATGCCGGGCCGGTGGAGGTCGGTCACGGGCTGGCCGAAGTCGCGTTCGAGGTCGGCGAGCGAGCCGTAGACGTCGACGCGCGGGTAGGCGGGGTCGTCGGAGACCCACACCGGGATGGGGGCGCCCCAGAAGCGGCTGCGGCTGATGTTCCAGTCGCGGGCGTTGGCGAGCCACTTGCCGAACTGGCCGTCCTTGACATGCGAAGGGGTCCAGTCGATCTGCTGGTTGAGTTCGACCATGCGGTCGCGGAACCGCGTGACGGCCACGAACCAGGCCGAGAGGGCGCGCTGGATCAGCGGGGAGCCGCAGCGCCAGCAGTGCGGGTAGTTGTGGTTGTAGGTGTCGTGGCGCAGGAGCCGCTGGGTGGACTTGAGGTCGGCGATGATGAGCTTGTTGGCCTCGAAGACGTGGACGCCCGCGTAGGGGGGGACCTCGTCGGTGAACTTGCCGGAGTCGTCGACGGGGACGACCGGTTCGATGCCGGCGGCGTCGGTGACGACCTTGTCCTCTTCACCGAAGGCGGGGGCGATGTGGACGACGCCGGTGCCGTCTTCGGTGGTGACGTAGTCGGCGGCGAGGACCTGGTGGGCGTTGGTGCGTCCGGCGAAGAAGTCGAACGGCGGGTTGTAGCGCAGGCCGAGGAGGTCGGTGCCTTTGTGGCGCGAGAGGACGGCGGGTTCCTCGCCGAGTTCGCGGGCGTAGGCGCCGACGCGGGCTTCGGCGAGGAGGTAGCGGCTGCCTTCGGACTCGACCACGACGTAGTCGACGTCGGGGTGGACGGCGGCGGCGAGGTTGGACGGCAGGGTCCAGGGCGTGGTGGTCCACACCAGGAGTTTGACGCCACCCAGCGGGCCGTCGTCGACGATGTCGAGGCCGACGGTGACGGCCGGGTCCTGGCGGTCCCGGTAGGTGTCGTCCATCTTGGTCTCGGTGGCGGCCAGGGGGGTCTCGCAGCGCCAGCAGTACCAGAGCACGCGGTAGCCCTCGTAGATGAGGCCCTTGTCGTAGAGGGTCTTGAAGGCCCACATGACGCTCTCCATGTAGGGGAGGTCGAGGGTCTTGTAGTCGTTCTCGAAGTCGACCCAGCGGGCTTGGCGGGTCACGTAGTCGACCCATTCGTCGGTGAACTGGAGGACCGAGGCCTTGGCGGCGGCGTTGAAGCGGTCCACGCCGTAGGCCTCGATCTCGGCCTTGGATTTGAGGCCGAGCTCCTGCTCGGTGGTGACCTCGGCGGGCATGCCGTGGGTGTCCCAGCCGAAGCGGCGCTCGACGCGGCGCCCGCGCATGGTCTGGTAGCGCGGGACGATGTCCTTGACGTAGCCGGTGAGGAGGTGCCCGTAGTGGGGCAGGCCGTTGGCGAAGGGCGGGCCGTCGTAGAAGACGAACTCGTTGCTCCCGTTCTGGCCGGCGGGGCGGGCCTCGATGGAGGCCTGGAAGGTGTCGTCCTTGGTCCAGAAGTCGAGCACGCGGCGCTCGACCTCCGGGAGGTTCGGGCTCGCGGGTACGCCCCGTTTGGGGTCGTCGAGTGGATAGGCCATAGGACCGGTGTCTCCTCACACACACCTGGCGGATCTCGGTGTGCGAGGACGAGCTGGGCCTCCCGGTTACGGAGGTCGGGCCCGCGGTACCACCTCGCTTGGCGCACGGATGCGCCCGCTTCGTGAGCGGCGGTGACGGGCCGCGTCCGTCCGGTTCTAGTGAGGTCTCGCGACCTGTTCTTCCGGAAGCTCGCCGGTGATGGCCGGGTCGACGCTGTTGCCCGCAAGTGTAGCGCCACCGGTGGGGAGGTTCGCGAGCGAATTGCGCCTCGCGGCGGGCGGGAGGCGTTCCACTGGTCGGACATGTAGTATTCGCGCTGTGAGAATCCACGCACGCAACTGGTGGTGGCGTCGCTGAGGCGGCGTCAGTGCTTTTGCGTGTAGCGAAACCAGCGACCGTCTCGATGGCGGTCGCTTCGTCGTATCCGGGGTCGGCCGCCTCTACAGGGATGAGAGACCCA
This sequence comes from Glycomyces sp. NPDC046736, assembly GCF_040645615.1. NCBI lineage: Bacteria > Bacillati > Actinomycetota > Actinomycetes > Glycomycetales > Glycomycetaceae > Glycomyces > Glycomyces sp. NPDC046736. The sequence continues at coordinate 173,087 of NZ_JBEYYO010000011.1, forward strand.
GTGAGGAAGAGGCCCAGATGACCGTTTTCCATACCCCGTCGGGCGTGACGGTGGAGCGCACCGTCGAAGAGCTCGATTCGCCCGATCTGACGGAGGTCGTGGCGCGGGTCGAGACCCGCCGCGGCGGCGTGCTCTCCAGCGGCATGGAGTACCCGGGGCGCTATTCGCGCTATCACCTCGCGTATGTGGACCCGTGCCTGGAGGTCGTGGCGCGGGGCCGCACGGTGACGGTGACGCAGTTGAACCCGCGCGGGTTCCTGCTGGTCGACGTGCTCGCCGACGCTTTCGCGGCGGCGGGCGTGGGCGAAGTGGTCCGCGAGGACGGCGAGGTGCGTGTCGAGGTGCCGGTGCCCGAGGGCCGGGTGCCCGAGGAGCTGCGGTCGAAGCAGCCGACGGCGTTCTCGGCGCTGCGGGTGGTGCTCGACTCGCTCAAGTGCGACGACCCGTACCTGGGGCTGTGGGGGGCGTTCGGGTACGACCTGGCTTATCAGTTCGAGCCGATCCCGTACGCGAAGGAGCGGCCCGCGGACACGCGGGACCTGGTGCTGCACTTGGCCGACGAGCTGTACGTGGTGGACCGCAAGCGGGAGACCGCCCAGGTGCGCCGGTACGAGTTCGCCTTCGGGGAGCGGACCACGAAGGGGCTGGCGCGGCGGACCGCGTCGCTGGACTACGTGCCCGCCGAGACGGTTCCGGAGGGGCCGGTGCCGGGCGTGTACGCCGACACGGTGCGGCGCGCGAAGACCGAGTTCAAGGCGGGCAACCTGTTCGAGGTCGTGCCGGGCCACGAGATGTACGCGGCGTGCGATTCGCCGACGGCGTTCTACGAGCGGCTGCGGACGGCCAACCCCGCGCCGTACGAGTTCCTGTTCAACCTCGGCGACCGCGAGTACCTGGTGGGTGCGTCGCCGGAGATGTTCGTGCGGGTCACCGGGGACCGGGTCGAGACGTGCCCGATCTCGGGCACGATCGCGCGCGGTTCGGACCCGATGCACGACGCGGCGCAGATCGCCGAGCTCATCGCCTCCCGCAAGGAGGAGTCGGAGCTGACGATGTGCACCGACGTCGACCGCAACGACAAGGCCCGCGTGTGCGTGCCCGGTTCGGTGAAGGTGCTGGGGCGCAGGCAGATCGAGATGTACTCGCGGCTGATCCACACGGTCGACCACATCGAGGGGCGGCTGCGGGAGGGCATGGACGCGCTGGACGCGTTCCTCACCCACATGTGGGCGGTGACGGTGACCGGCGCGCCGAAGACCTGGGCGATGCGGTTCATCGAGGAGCAGGAGACCACGCCGCGGCGCTGGTACGGCGGCGCGGTCGGGTTCGTGGGCCTGGACGGGAACATGAACACCGGTCTGACGCTGCGCACCGCGCAGATCCGGGACGGGGTCGCGCGGGTGCGGGCGGGCGCGACGCTGCTGTACGACTCCGACCCCGACGCCGAAGAGGCCGAGACGCACCTGAAGGCGCGGGCGCTGCTGGAGACCGCGGCGGGCGGGCTCGGGGCGGCGACGCCGGTGCCGGAGCCGATCGAGGTCGCGGGCGGCCCGGCCGGTGCAGGGCGCAGGGTGCTGCTGGTCGACCACGAGGACTCGTTCGTGAACACGCTCGGGGACTACTTCCGCCAGCACGGGTGCGAGGTGACCACGCTGCGGTTCGGCTTCGACGCGTCGTCCACTTTGGATGTGCTGGCGCCGGACCTGGTGGTGCTCTCGCCGGGGCCGGGGCGGCCGACCGACTTCGGGACGGCGGCGCTGCTGGACGAGCTGGCGCGGCGGGAGCTGCCGGTGTTCGGGGTGTGCCTGGGGCTCCAGGCGCTTGTCGAGCACGCGGGCGGCGAGCTGTCGCTGCTGGACGAGCCGAGCCACGGGAAGCCGGGGAACGTGAAGGTCACCGGCGGGGGCCTGTTCGACGGGCTGCCCGACGAGGTGACCGCGGCGCGGTACCACTCGCTGTACGCCACGGCCGACCAGGTGAAGGGCCAGTTCACGCCGACCGCGGCGATCGACGAGGTCGTGATGGCAATCGAGGCCCCGTCGAAGCGGTGGTTCGCGGTGCAGTTCCACCCCGAGTCGATCCTGACCGCGGCGGGCGCGCACGGGCACCGGATCATCGGGAACGTGCTGCGGTTGACGCGCTGAACGCGGAGCGCGGCCGGGACGCATGTAGTCCCGGCCGCGCTGTTCAGTCGGTCAAGAGGTGTACTCCCAGTCCTTCACGCACGACCAGATGCTGTAGCCCCAGTTGCCGTTCCAGTAGACCTCCAACCAGAACTCGCTGGTGAGGCCGCACGCGGTGTACTGGCCGCCGGACACGCGGTCGCATGAGGCCTGGACCCAGGTGCCGGCCGGGATGATCCCGAGCTTCGTGGAGCCCGCGTCGGCATGGAGCCGCTGGTTGACGCCCTCGGAGAACCGGGCCCGGCAGGTTCGCTGCTCCACGGCGGTGTCCGGGACGGCCGAGCTCGCGGTCCGCGACTCGGCGAGCTGGGCCCCTTCGGCGGGAACCGCCGTGGCCGATGAAGTGGCGGTCAGCGACAGCGCAAGAGCGGCCGCCACGACGCCGATGGCAGTGAAGATCCTCTTCAATACCATTGATCACCCCTTTGGTGAACTTGATCATGACTACGCCTTATGGCGCGGTCTCAACCTAAGTACGCGGGAGTCCCGTTTCGGCCCAAAACGCCTAATGTCGGGAAGCCGACACTTGTGGGCCGTGTCGGATTCGGGGGTTCGATCGTTGGCGGGCGGGCCGGAGTGTCGGTGGGGTGTGATTGGGTGTCGGGATGGGCAAAACCGTGTACAACACCGCAACGACCATCGACGGGTACATCGCCGACCCCGACAATTCACTGGAGTGGCTGTTCACCGTCCCCGGCGGGCACCCCGAATCCGAGGGCACCGAGGAGTCGCCGCTCGACGGGTTCGGCGAATTCCTCGACAACGTGGGCGCGATCTGCATGGGGTCGACCACCTACGAGTGGATCACCGAGCACGAGCAGCTGATCGACAACCCGGAGAAGTGGGAGTACCAGGCGCCGACCTGGGTGCTCACCTCCCGGGAACTCCCGGCGGTACCGGGGGCGGACATCCGGTTCGCGCGAGGCGACGTGGCGGCGGTCCACGCCGAGATGACCGAGGCCGCCGGCGAGAAGGACCTCTGGATCGTGGGCGGCGGCGACCTGGTCGGCCAGTTCTTCGACGCCGGGCTCCTGGACGAGATCCGAGTCTCGGTAGCCCCGGTCTTCCTCGGAGGCGGCGCACCGCTGCTCCCCCGAAGGATCCTCTCGCACCACCTCGAACTGGTCGAGGCCAAAGCGATAGGCCAATTCGCAAACCTCGCTTACCGAGTGAAGTAGCGACAGCGTCGGCGAGTCGGCAACGCCGCGAGCACCCGGCCTTCGGCCCGGCGCTCATCGGCCCGGACAC
>NZ_JBEYYO010000012.1:0-163241 GCF_040645615.1 Glycomyces sp. NPDC046736
GGTGATCGTCGAAGGGGCGACCGGCTCGCCGTCGGCGTCGACCACGAAGCAGCGGTCGGCTGCGTTCGCCCCGGCCCTCCGCCTCTAGCGGTTCGGCCCGCCGAACGACGTGCGGTCGCACACCGAAAAGCGGACCGCGAGCGCGACGCAAGCGCGCCTCAGGCCGCGAGTCGCGAACGGCGGCCGCCTCGATTCGTAATCGCGAGACGCTGCCACCTGGTCACCCGCCGTGGCGTCCGGCGAATCGCGCGCTCGCCCGTGGGTTCGGGACGGCTCGACCCTTGCGCCGTGCCGGTCTCTAGGGTTGGGTTCGTGTTGAACCGATTTTCCGTGCGCGCGCTCGATGTGCTCGTGGGGACCATGAACGCCGTGGTCGTGCTCGGGTGGACGTTGATCCAGTGGGCGATGCGGCGAAGCGACACGCAGGGGTTGAACGAGGAGCTCGCGTGGATCGTGCTCGTCGTCTCGGTCGCGGCGCTGTACTTCCGCAGCACGTTCCCGCTGACCGTCACGCTCGTGACCTTGGCCGCGACCCTGGTCTACTACCCGGCCTCCTCGATCGACGGGCCCATGCTCATGGGGTTCGTGATCGCGCTGTACACGCTCGCGGCGCTGGGGCGGACCTGCGCTGCGGGGATCATCGCCGGGTGCACGTTCCTCGTGGTGGTCGTGTCGGAGACCCTGGCGGACTTCGCGCATATGACCGCGAGTGAGACCTTCATGCTCGGCGGCTGGGTGATCGCCGTGCCCGCGATCGGGGCGGTGGTGGCGCATCACCGCAAGTACCGGGCCGAGACCGCGGTGGCGCTCACCGAGACGCAGCGGCGGAGCGTGGCCGAGGAGCGGCTGCGGATCGCGCGAGAGCTGCATGACGCCGTGGGGCACCACCTCTCGCTGATCAACGTGCAGACCGCCGCGGCGCTGCGCAAGCTCAAGCGCGACCCCGCGTTCCGGACCGAGGACACGCTCCAGGTGATCGCCGACACGAGCCAGCTGTCGCTGCGGGAGCTGCGGGCGATGGTCGGGGTGCTGCGGGAGGCCGACGAGGACGCGCCGACCGGGCCGGGGCCGACCCTCGACCAGCTGCCGTCCCTCGTGGACGCCGCGCGGGCCTCGGGGCTGGACGTGGAGCTGCGCGTCGACGGCCGGGCCGAGCTGCCGGTCGCGGTCGACGCTGCCGCGTACCGGGTGGTGCAGGAGTCGCTGACCAACGCGCTGCGGCACGCCCAGGCCACGCACGTGCTGGTCAAAGTGGTCACCGGGACGTCCACACTGGCGGTCTCGATCGCCGACGACGGCGTCGGCGATGCCAAGGGCGGCAACGCGGCAGGGAACGGCCTGACGGGGATGCGCGAGAGGGCCGAGAGTCTCGGCGGTACGTTCGAGGCCGGACCGCTCGACGAGGGCGGGTTCATCGTGGAGGCCACATGGCCGTTGGAGGTGCATTCGTGATCCGGGTGATGCTGGTGGACGATCAGCGGCTGGTGCGGGCCGGATTCGGCTCGATCCTCGGCGACGAGGACGACATCGAGATCGTCGCCGAGGCCGGCGACGGGTCCGAGGCCCTGGAACTGGCGCGGCGGCACCGCCCCGACGTGGTGCTCATGGACATCCGGATGCCCGTCATGGACGGTTTGGAGGCGACCGAGCGGATCGGCCGCGACCCCAAGCTCGACGGCGTCAAGGTCGTGATCCTGACGACCTTCGACGAGGACGACTACGTGTACCGGGCGCTGCGCGCCGGGGCCAGCGGGTTCCTCCTCAAGGACACTGACCCCGACGAGCTCCTGCGGGGCATCCGGGTCGTGGCCGAGGGCGAGGCGCTGATCTCCCCGAAGGTCACGCGCCGCCTCATCGGCGAGTTCGCCGGGCGCGTGGCCCGGCCCGAGCCGGGCACCAAACTCAACGCGCTCACCGAACGCGAGACCGAGGTCCTCAAGCTCGTGGCCACGGGCCTGAGCAACAACGAGATCGCCGAGACGCTGTTCCTGTCCCCGGCGACCGCCAAGACCCACGTCAGCCGCATCATGTCCAAGCTCTCGGCGCGCGACCGCGCGCAACTGGTGGTCACCGCCTACGAATCGGGCCTGGTGCGCCCCACCTGGACCGACGGGGACGCCTAGCCGGGTGCGCCCTGAGGAGTACGCCCCGGGCGGGCCCTGAACCCTCAGGCGTACGGCCAGAGCCGCTTCCGAGGCGATGCGAGGGACGCGGCCGTGCGGCGAGAGTCATCGTCATGGAACGAAACCTTGACTCCTCCCGGCCTTCGCTCATGGCGAGGCTTTCACATTGGACGCAGCGGCGTCCCTGGATCGCCCTGCTCGCCTGGGCGCTCGTGTTCGCCGGCGCCATCGGCGCGTCCAGCGCGGTCGGTTCAGCCTTCGAAGACGACAACTCGATGCCCGGCACCGAATCCCAAGAGCTGTTCGACCTGCTCGACGAGCGGGCGCCCGAAGCGAACGACGTGTCCGTGCAGGTCGTGTTCGGCGCCGACGACGTGTATGCCGAAGAGGGCCGCGTGGCGGCGCTGCTCGACGAACTCGCCGGGATGCCCGGCGTGGTCGACGTGAACGACCCATTCACCGAATACGGGGCGATCAACGAGGACGGCACGGTCGGGTACGCGACCGCCACGTTCGACGGGACCGCCGAAGAGGCCGCCGAGCTGCTGCCGCTGGCCGAGGACGCGGCGGGCGACGGCCTCGAAGTCGCGCTCGGCGGCGACCCGGTCCGCGAGGCCGAGGAAGGCGGCGGCGGGGCCGCCGAGGGCATCGGCATGCTCGCCGCGCTGGTGATCCTGGTGCTCATGTTCGGGTCGTTCCTGGCCGCGAGCCTCCCGCTCATCACCGCCGTGTTCGCCGTGGGCACCACGTTCTGCCTCTCGATGCTGGTCTCCCACGTGGCGACCCTGCCGACGTTCCTGACCCCGATCATGTTCCTGGTCGGCCTCGGCGTGGGCATCGACTACGCGCTGCTGATCTTCGCGCGGTTCCGGTCCGAGCTCATCGGCGGCGCGAGCCGCAAGGCGGCGGCAGCAACTGCTCTGGACACCGCCGGGCGATCGGTCCTGTTCGCCGGGTCCGTGGTCATCGTGGCGCTCATCGGCCTCTACGCGCTGGGACTGGGCGCGCTGCAATCGGTCGCGATCGCCGTCGCGCTCGTGGTCCTGGTGACGATGCTGGCCTCGGTGACACTGCTCCCGGCGCTCTTGGCCCTGTTCGGCAAGCGCATCGAGAAGCGGGTGAGGAAGCACGCCGCGAAGGCCAAGGGCGTTCCCGGGCAGCGCTGGAACGCGTGGTCGCGGTTCATCGAGAAGCGCGCGGGCCTGGCCATCATCGCGGTCACCGTGGGGCTCGTGGCCCTCACCGCGCCGCTGACGGGCCTGCGGCTCGGCTTCGCCGACGCGGGCACCGAATCCGAGGAGCTCCAGAGCCGCCAGGCGTACGACTTGCTCTCCGACGGGTTCGGCAAGGGCTTCAACGGGCCGCTCATGGTCGTCACCGACGGCACCGAAGCCGAGGCGACCGCCGCGTACGAGGCGATCGAAGGGCTTGAGACGGTCGAGGACGTGTCCCCGGCGTTCGAGGTCGCCGACGACCTGTGGATGTCGTTCGTGATCGGCACCGGCGGCCCCAGCGACGAGGCCACTGTGGATCTGGTGCACCAGCTGCGGGGCGAGGTCTTGAACGAGGTCGAGGGCACGCAGTTCGTGGGCGGCTCCACGGCCGCGGCGATCGACTTCAGCGACATCATCGAGCAGCGCGCGCCGCTGTTCCTGGTGCTCGTGGTGGGCCTGTCGATGCTGCTGCTCATGGCCGTGTTCCGCTCGATCCTCATCCCGGTCAAGGCCGCGATCTTGAATCTGCTGACGATCGGCGCGAGCCTCGGCCTGGTCACCTGGGTGTTTCAGGAGGGCCTGCTGGGGACGCAGCCGGGGCCGATCGAGGCGTTCGTGCCGGTCATGAGCTTCGCGATTATTTTCGGGCTGTCGATGGACTACGAGGTGTTCCTCATGTCGCGGATGCGCGAGGAGTGGGTGCGCACCGGCGACGCGATCGAAGCGGTTCGCAAGGGCCTGGCCTCGACCGGCGGCGTGGTCACAGCTGCGGCGGCGATCATGATCGCGGTGTTCGGCGCGTTCATCTTCAGCGAGTCGCGGATGCTCCAGCAGTTCGGCATCGGCATGGCCGCGGCGATCTTCATCGACGCCTTCGTGATCCGCTGCCTCCTGGTCCCGGCGATCATGAAGCTCATGGGCCGGGCCGCCTGGTGGATGCCGAAGTGGATGGATCGGGTGCTCCCCCACGTGACGGTGGAGCCCGAACCGGCCCCTGTCGCAACGGAGACCCGCGAACCGGCAGCGGTGCGCTGAGGTTGAACGTAAGAACCCACTGGTGCCCCGGCGCTTCGCGCCGGGGCACCAGTGGGTTTGTCTGGGGCTCAACCGAGTTCGTCCTCCTCGGTGAAGAGGTCCATGCAATTGAGGATGTGGCCGTTGGCGAGGTGGAGTTCCACTGGGCCCCAGAGCGCATAGAAGCGCAGGGCGCTGAGGGCGGACTCGTGTTTGCAGAAGTTGCCGCCCACGTTGGGGTAGACGGTGCTGGAGAAGGCGCCGAGGCCGGGCGCGTCGTAGCCGGCGGCGATGACGCCGGGACAGTGCGGGAGATGGGAGCCGAGGTCGTCGGCGCACTCGGCACAGCGGATGGTGAAGGTCTGCGGCTCGGCGAACGGATCGGGTTTGGTCTTGTCGGTCGCCTGGGCGACAATGACTGAGTCGGGCGTAGACATGCTCTGCCTCCGATGTTTGAGGCCGGGGCGGATCTGGCTGCAACCTGTGACCGCCCCGGCCGGCTCTTGTCTGGCGAGCACTCGACACTCGCTCATCTCCTCCGTGACTCCCGCCACGCTTGGTTGTATAGTGGCATATCGAGTCTTTTAGCACAAGCATCAAGACTCACCGTGTCCAAAAATATTCGGGCGATGTAACCCAGATGAGCGACGAGGGCGTGTGATGGCGGGAAGAGGACGACCGAAGGGCCCTGGACCGAGCCTGCGGTCACGCTGGCTCGGCGAGAAGCTGCGAGCGCACCGCGAACAGGCCGGACGGTCGCGGGCCGAGACCGCCGAGTTCCTACAGAAGGACCCGTCGGTGGTGAGCCGGTACGAGACCGGCGAGTACCCGATCCGCCGAGCTGATGTGTACGCGCTGCTCACCTTCTATAGCGTCGAGGACGAGAAGACTCGCGAGACGTTGCTCGAACTCTGCGAAGATGTCTGGCGCAAGGGCTGGTGGCACCCCTATCGGGAGGAAGTCACCCGCGACTTCATCGACCTGCCATGGCTGGAGTCTCGGACCGATGAGCTGTGTACCTACCAGAACATGGTGATCCACGGCCTCGCCCAAACCCGCCCCTATGCGGAAGCACTGATCCGCAAGGCGGAGGAAGGTGCCGAGGAATCGCAGATACATAGATGGGTTGACCTGCGCCTCGAACGACAGACCATCCTCTCCGGCGACCAAGCCCTCCGCTACACGATGGTGGTTGAGGAGCCCGTGCTACGCAGGCCGATAGGCGGAACAAAGGTCATGCGCGGCCAGCTTTCGCACCTCCTTGACCTCGGAGAACACGAAAACATCGATATACAGGTCCTGCCGACCGCGCACGGCCCTCACAGCGGTCATTTGGGCAGCTTTGAAGTATTCGTTATGCCTGAGGAGTTCACCGACGTCGCCTATGTCGAGACGCTGGGCGGTGCACTATACGTCGAATCGCCTGGCGTAGAGCGGTTCGAAGAGGCGTGGAAGGATGTGAGAGGTGGAGCGTTGGACCCGCAACGGTCCGCAGCACTCATCAAGTCCGTGTTGAAGGAGATCAAGTGAGCGTCGCCGGTACCGTGCAGGAGCTTTCCACCCAAGAGCTCGCCGGGGTTTGCTGGAAGATCAGCTCGCGTAGCAGCAGCAATGGCGGAAGTTGTGTCGAGGCTGGTCCACTGGCCGATGGCTCGGGGCGGGTCGCCGTTCGGCACTCGCACCACCCCGAGGGCTCGGTCATCGTCTACACCCGCGCCGAATGGGTGGCGTTCCTCGCCGGAGCCCGAGACGGCGAATTCGACTTCACCGACTGACAGCCACCAGGAGGAGATCGCATGACCACCGAACAGCAGCTTTCAGCGGCCGAGCTGGCCGGGATTCGCTGGCGGAAGAGCTCCCGCAGTAGCGACAACGGCCCCAACTGTGTCGAGGCTGGCCCGCTGGCCGATGGCTCGGGGCGGGTCGCCGTTCGGCACTCGCACCACCCCGAAGGCTCGGTCATCGTGTACACCCGCGCCGAATGGGTGGCGTTCCTCGCCGGAGCCCGAGACGGCGAATTCGACTTCACCGCCTAGCCCTCGGCACGACGACAACCCGGACCCCGGCGCTGCGCGCCGGGGTCCGCTCACGTTCAGGCCTGCGGCCCGAGACTCGTCCGAATCTGCGGTTTTCTCGGAATCCGTACCGTTCCATCCCTTCGGAGCTAGCCTGTGGACACCGGTGTCCGCGCTGGTGGAATGGGGTGTTCGGGATGTTCGTACTGCTCGCCAAGAACTGGGGCTGGGTGCTGGCCCGCGGTATCTTCACCATCATCTTCGGGGCGATGGCGATCTTCTGGCCCGACATCACCATTCTCGCGTTCGTGATCCTGTTCGGGGCCTACGCGATCGTGGACGGCGTGACCGGGATCGTCATGGGCATGCGGCGCGACTCCGGGCGCGGGTTCCTCATCTTCATGGGGATCCTCGGGGTCATCGCCGGTCTCATCGCGCTGCTGTGGCCCGGGATCACCGCTGTCGCGCTGCTGTGGGTCATCGCGATCTGGGCCATCGTCATCGGCGTCGCGTCCATCGTCTCCGGGTTCGGGCTCAGCCGGGACGCGGGCGGGCGCTGGCTGTTCATCCTCACCGGCCTCGCCGCGGTCATCCTCGGGATCGTGCTGCTCGCCAAGCCCGGCGAAGGCGCGGTCGCCCTGGTGGTGACCATCGGGTTCTTCGCGATCATCTGGGGCCTGCTCACGGTCTTCACCAGCATCCGGCTTCGCAGGCTGTCCAAGGAGCTTGACGCTCGGTAGCGCTTGCTGGATATTTATAAACGTTCATATCTACTGGCGGCGTCGAGGTGGGGCACGGCGCCGCGCACCCCTGAACGGAGCCCTATGAGACGACTCCCCCACCTGATTCGCGGCGCTCTCGCACTTACCGCGGGCGTCCTGTTCGCACTCGTCGTGGCCGCTCCGGCCGCGGCGGCACCGATCCCGTTCGTCGTGAACGACGTCGGCGAGGACGCGTGCACCTTCTACGAGGCGGCGGGCGACGCCGAGTGGGAGGACCTGATCATCCAGCCCACCGTCGACATCGTCGGCAAGGCCTCGACGACCGTCGAGGACGAGCGCTGCCTCGACGTCGAGCCGAAGCCGCGGCACGTGCGGTTCACCGCCTACTCGCAGGACCGGCCCGTGGACGAGCACCGCGAACCGCTGTCCAACAGCGAATCGGTGTCCGTGTTCGACTTCACGCTGACCGGCGACGCGACCTCGCGGATCGACTACGTGACCGTCGCGATCTGCCTCAACGACGACCTCGGCGGCCAGCCCGGGTTCGACTGCACCGAACCGGTGGTGCTCAAGCCCTGAACATGAGGGAAGGGGCCCGCGAGGTTCGCGGGCCCCTTCGTTCGTCTTATTTCGACTGTGACCAGTCGTTCCAGGACGCGATCCGCTCGCGCACGGTCGCGAGCTGGTCGGCCACGGCCTTCGGACCAGTAGAGCCCGGGGTCGTGCGGCCCGCCAGAGCGCCGTCCACGTCCAAGACCTGCTTCACGGCCGGGTCGAGGTGCTCGGAGATCGCGGCCAGGTCGGCGTCACTGATCTCGTGCAACTCGATGCCCTTCGACTCGCAGTGCGCGACGCACGCGCCCGCGATCTCGTGGGCTGAGCGGAACGGAATCCCCTTGCGCACCAGCCAGTCCGCGATCTCGGTGGCGAGGCTGAAGCCCTTGGGAGCCGACGCGCGCGGGACCTCGGTGTTGAAGGTCAGCGTCGCGACCATGCCGGTGACGGCCGGGAGGAGGAGCGCCAGGTTGTCGAGCGAGTCGAAGACCGGTTCCTTGTCCTCCTGGAGGTCCTTGTTGTACGTGAACGGCAGGCCCTTGAGCGTCACCAGGAGACTCGTCAGGTTGCCGACCAGGCGGCCCGCCTTGCCGCGCGCGAGCTCGGCCACGTCCGGGTTCTTCTTCTGCGGCATGATCGACGAGCCGGTCGAGAACGCGTCGTCCAAAGTGACCCAGCCGAACTCGTGGCTCGACCAGAGGATGACCTCCTCCCCCAGGCGGGAGAGGTGCACGCCGATCATGGAGCAGATGAAAAGCAGCTCTGCGGCGAAGTCGCGGTCCGAGACGGCGTCCATCGAGTTCTCGGCGGCCCAGCCGAAACCCAGCTCCTCGGCCACGGCCACCGGGTCGAGCGGCAGCGACGAGCCCGAGAGCGCGCCCGAGCCGAGCGGCGACACGGCCGCCCGCCGGTCCCAGTCGTAGAGGCGGCTCAGATCCCGCAGGAACCCCTGGGCGTGGGCCAGCAGCTGGTGGCCCAAGGTGATCGGCTGCGCGTGCTGCAAATGGGTCATGCCCGGCGCGGGCGCGTCGACCAGGTCTGCGGCCTGATCGGCCAGCGCGGCAACGAGCGCGGTCACGTCGGCGGCCAGGCCTCTGGCGTGGTCGCGGCAGTACAGGCGCAGGTCGGTGGCGATCTGGTCGTTGCGCGAGCGGCCCGCGCGGAGCTTGCCGCCGAGGTCGCCGAGGCGTTCGACCAGGCCCCGTTCGAGGGCGGTGTGCACGTCCTCGTCGGCCACGGTGCCGGTGAAGGCCCCGGAGGCGACATCGGTTTCGAGGGCGTCGAGCGCCTCGATCATGCGCTCCAGTTCGACCGCGTCGAGGAGCCCGGCGCGGTGCAGGACGCGCGCGTGGGCCCGGGAGGCCTGGAGGTCGTACGGCGCCAGCCGCCAGTCGAAGCCGATGGAGGCGTTCAGTGCTTCGAGGGCGGCGGCGGGGCCGCCGGTGAAGCGGCCCCCCCAGAGTTTCGCCATTACGCGGCCTCGGCCTTGATCCGCTCGTTCCGGGCCGCGGCGAGCTTCGCCGGGAGGCTCCACAGCTCCACGAAGCCGCGCGCGTTGGTCTGGTCGAACGCGTCGCCCTCGTCGTAGGTGGCCAGGTCGAAGTCGTAGAGGCTGGCTTCGGAGCGCCGACCGGTGACGGTGGCCTTGCCCGCGTGGAGGGAGAGCCGGACCTCGCCGGTGACGTGGGTCTGGACGTCGTCGATGAACGCTTCGAGGCTGTCCTTGAGCGGGGAGAACCAGAGGCCGTCGTAGACGAGCTCGCCCCACCGCTGGTCGACGGTGCGCTTGAACCGGGCCTGCTCGCGTTCGATGGTCACGTTCTCGAGTTCCATGTGGGCGGCGATCAGGGTGATCCCGGCCGGGGACTCGTAGACCTCGCGGGACTTGATGCCCACGAGCCGGTCCTCGACCATGTCGATCCGGCCGATGCCCTGGGCCCCGGCGCGCACGTTGAGCTCCTGGATGAGCTCGAACGCGGACTTCTTGACACCGTCGAGCGCGACGGGCTTGCCGCCGATGAAGGTGATCACCACGTCGTCGGCCTCGCGGGCCTCGGCGGGGCTCTGGGTGTAGTCGTAGATGTCCTCGATGGGGCCGTTCCAGATGTCCTCGAGGAACCCGGTCTCGACGGCCCGGCCCCACAGGTTCTGGTCGATCGAGTACGGGGACTTCTTGGTCACGTCGATCGGGAGGCTCTTCTCCTCGGCGAACGCGATGGCCTTGTCGCGGGTCCAGGCGAAGTCCCGCGCGGGGGCGACGACCTTGAGGTGCGGGGCGAGGGCGGCGAGGCCGGCCTCGAACCGGACCTGGTCGTTGCCCTTGCCGGTGCAGCCGTGGGAGACGATGGTCGCGCCGTGCTTCTCGGCGGCGGCCACGAGGTGCTTGACGATGAGCGGCCGGGACAGGGCGGAGACGAGCGGGTAGCGGTCCATGTAGAGCGCGTTGGCGGCCACGGCCGGGAAGCAGTAGTCGGCGGCGAACTCCTCGCGGGCGTCCACGATCTCGGCGGCGACCGCGCCGCAGCCGAGGGCGCGCTGCTTGATGACGTCCATGTCCTCGCCGTTCTGGCCGACGTCGATCGCCACGGCGATCACTTCGGCGTCGAGCTGCTCGGCGAGGTACGGGATCGCGACGGACGTGTCGAGGCCGCCGGAGTAGGCGAGCACTACTTTCTCGGTCATTTGCTGTTCTCCTTGGTGTTCTTCAAAGGCATGGGCTCGATGGCGCCGGTGTACGGGTCTGGTCCCTTGCCGGCCCAGCGAAGCATCTGGTCGGCGACGTGGCGGCCGGTGAGGCCGTCTCGGGCGATGACGGCGATCGTGTCGTCTCCGGCGATGGTGCCGATGACGTCGGCCAGGCCGGAGCGGTCGATCGCGCTGGCGAGGTACTGGGCCGCGCCGGGAGGGACGCGCAGGACGGCCATGTTCGCGGAGTGGTCGGCGCCCACGAGGAGTTCCCGCAGGAGCCGCTGGAGCCGGTCGGGTGCGGCCTCTGCGTCGCGCAGGGGCCGTTCGCCTTCGGCGAAGATCGAGTAGACCGCGGAGCCGCCGTCGGTGCCGCGGACCTTGACGGCGCCGAGTTCTTCGAGGTCGCGCGAGAGCGTGGCCTGGGTGGCCTCGATGCCGTCGGCGGCCAGGAGCGCGGCCAGTTCGGTCTGGGAGCGGATCGCCTCGGTGGAGATGTGCTCCACGATGCGGGCCTGCCGGGCCGCTTTGGTGGTCGGCTGGTTCACGCTGCCTCCTTGAGGAGCCAGGCCAGGAGGGCCTTCTGGGCGTGGAGGCGGTTCTCGGCCTGCTCGAACACGCGCGACTGGGGGCCGTCCATCACTTCGTCGGTGATCTCCTCGCCGCGGTGGGCGGGGAGGCAGTGGAGGACGATCGCGTCGTCGGCGGCGTGCGCGAGGAGTTCGGCATTGAGCTGGTAGCGGCCGAGGTCGCCGAAGCGCTGGGCGCTGTCGGCCATGCCCATCGAGATCCACGCGTCGGTGGAGACGACGTGCGCGCCGGTCACGGCCGCTACGGGATCGTTGGTGACGAGCACGGACCCGCCGGTGGCGGCGTTGATCTCGGCGGCGCGGGCGAGCACGTCGGGGGCGGGCTGGTAGCCCTCGGGGGCGCCGATGCGCACGTGCATCCCGGCGAGGGAGCAGGCGATGACGGTGGAGTTGCCCATGTTGAACGCGGCGTCGCCGACGTAGGCGAGGTGGGTTCCCTTGAGGGGGCGGTGCTCGGCCACGGTCTGGAGGTCGGCGAGGAGCTGGCAGGGGTGCCAGCCGTCGGTGAGGGCGTTGACGACCGGGACGGTGGCGTGCGAGGCGAGCTCGGCGATCCGGTCGTCGCCGAAGGTGCGGATCACGATCGCGCTGACGTACCGGGACAGGACCTTCGCGGTGTCCCCGATGGACTCGCCGCGGCCGAGCTGGGTGGACTGGGCGTCGAGGAGCACGGGGTGGCCGCCGAGCTCGGCGATGCCGATGTCGAAGGAGAGGCGGGTCCGGGTGGAGGGTTTCTCGAACACGACCGCGACGGACTTGGGGCCCGCGAGCGCGGGGTAGCCGTGGCGGTCGGCCTTGAGCTTCGCGGCGAGGTCGAGGATCTCGGCCTGCTCGGCGGGGGTCAGGTCGTCGTCTCTGAGGAAGTGATGAGGTTTCACGGTCGACCTCCGGGGGCCGGGAGTACGGCGTCGAGGGCTTCGATGAGCTTGTCGCAGAACGCGTCCAGCTCGGTGCGGGTGATGGTGAGCGCGGGGGCGATGCGGACCGTGTCGGGCCGGGGCGCGTTGGCGAGGACACCGAGGCCGATGAGGTGCTCGACGGCCTGGGCGGCGACCGGCTCGGTGAGTCCGATGCCGCGCCACAGGGCCTGCCCGCGGACCTCGGTGACCCGGGGGTCGGCGGCGAGGCGCGCGTCGAGGTGCTCGCCGAGGGCGAGGACGCTGGTGAACAGCTGGTCGCGTTCGATCGTGTCGATCACGGCGAGGGAGGCCGCGCACGCGATCGGGTTGCCGCCGAACGTGGAGCCGTGGACGCCTTTGGCGAACAGGGCCGCGGCGGCCTCGGTGGCGAGGACGGCGCCGATGGGGACGCCGCCGCCGAGGCCCTTGGCGAGGGTGACCACGTCGGGGACCACGCCTTCGGCGTGGTGGGCGAACCAGGCGCCGGTGCGGCCGAAGCCGGACTGGATCTCGTCCAGGACGAGGAGCGCGCCGCTCATGCTGGTGAGTTCCCGTGCGGCCTTGAGGTAACCGGCCGGGGCCGGGATCACGCCGGTCTCGCCTTGGGTGGGTTCGAGGAAGACCGCGGCGACGGTGCCGTCGAGGGCCTCGGCGAGGGCGTCGGCGTCGCCGTAGGGCACGAACACCACGTCCCGGCCCAGAGGCTCGAACGGTTCGCGGATCGCGGCCTTGCCGGTGATCGAGAGCGCGCCGAGCGAGCGGCCGTGGAAGCCGTTCTCGGTGGCCACGATCCGCCTCTTGCCGGTGGCGTTGCCGTGGAGGATCGCGAGCTTGAGCGCGGCCTCGTTGGCCTCGGTGCCGGAGTTGCAGAGGAAGACCCGGCCGGGGTTGCCCCACAGTTCGAGGAGCTTCTCGGCGAGTTCGACCTCCTTCTCGTGCAAGAAGAGGTTCGAGGTGTGCGCGAGGCGCGCGGCCTGGACGCTCACGGCCTCCACCAGCGCGGGGTGGTCGTGCCCGAGGCTGGAGACGGCGATGCCGCCGATCATGTCGAGGTAGGTGTTGCCGTCGACGTCGGTGACGGTGCGGCCCTCGCCTTCGCGCAGGGCCACCGGCGGGAGGCCGTAGTTGCCCATGAGGGACCGCTCGTAGCGGGCCTTGATCTGCTCCGAGTAGGTCATTTCGACTCCACGACCATCGTGCCGACGCCGTCGGAGGTGAAGATCTCCAGCAGGGTCGAGTGGGGAACGCGCCCGTCGATGACGTGCGCTTGGGGGACGCCGCCCTTGACCGCCCGGAGGCAGGCCTCCATCTTCGGGACCATGCCCGACTGGAGGGAGGGCAGGAGCCCGGCGAGCCGGTCGGTGTCGATCTGCCGCACGAGGGAGGACTTGTCGGGCCAGTTCTCGTACAGCCCTTCGACATCGGTGAGGACGATGAGCTTCTGCGCGCCGAGCGCCTCGGCCAGCGCGGCGGCGGCGGTGTCGGCGTTGAGGTTGTAGAGGACGCCTTCGTGGTCGAGCGCGACCGTGGAGACCACGGGGATGCGCCCGGCGTCGATGAGGTCGGCGATGGCGGCGGTGTTGACCGAGGCCACGTCGCCGACGCGGCCCACGTCGACCCGTTCGCCCTCGACTTCGGCCCAGCGGCGCTTGGCGGTGAACAGCTGCGCGTCCTCGCCGGACATGCCCACGGCGAAGGGCCCGTGGTTGTTGATCAGGCCCACGAGCTCGCGGCCGACCTGGCCGACCAGGACCATCCGGACCACGTCGGCGGCCTCGGGGGTCGTGACACGCAGGCCCCCTTTGAACTCGGAGGCGATGTCGAGCTTGGCGAGCATCGCGGAGATCTGCGGGCCGCCGCCGTGGACGACCACGGGCTTGATGCCGACGTAGTGCAGGAACACCATGTCGGCGGCGAACGCGGCCTGGAGCTCGGGGTTGATCATGGCGTTGCCGCCGTACTTGACCACCGCGGTCGCTCCGGTGAAGCGCTGGAGCCACGGGAGGGCCTCGATGAGCGTCTCGGCCTTGCCGAGGGCCGACTGGAGGTGCGGGGCGAGGTCTTCGAAACCGTTGTCTGCAAAGCTCATGTGCTGTACGCCGAATTCTCGTGGACGTAGTCGTGGGACAGGTCGTTGGTCCAGATCGTGGCCGACGCGGCTCCGTGGTGGAGTTCGATGTCGATCGTGATGTCGCGGCCCTTGAGGTCGACCAGGTCGCGCGGTTCGCCCGCGGCCCCGGCCTTGCAGATCCAGACGCCGTTGACCGCGACGTCGACCTGGTCGGCGTCGAAGGGCGCCTTCGCGGTGCCGACGGCGGCGAGGATGCGGCCCCAGTTCGGGTCTGAGCCGAACAGGGCGGTCTTGACGAGGTTGTCACGGGCCACGATCCGAGCCACTTCGACCGCGTCGTCTTCGCTGGCCGCGCCCGAAACGGTGATCGCCACGTCCTTGGTGGAGCCTTCTGCGTCCGACAGGAGCTGGTGGGCGAGGTCCTTGCACAGGTCAGTGACGGCGGTAATGAACTCGTCGGCGTCCGCCTCAACCCCGGAAGCGCCGGAAGCGAGGAGGAGCACGGTGTCGTTGGTGGACATCGAGCCGTCGGAGTCGAGCCGGTCGAACGAGTACCGGCAGGCCGTACCGAGCGCGGCGTCGGCGAGCGGGGCGTCCACCACGGCGTCGGTGGTGAGGACCACGAGCATCGTGGCCAGGCCGGGGGCGAGCATGCCCGCACCCTTGGCGATGCCGCCTACCGTCCAACCCGCCGGGCTGGTGATCGCGGCGTTCTTCGCCACGGTGTCGGTGGTCATGATCGCGGTCGCGGCAGCGGGGCCGCCGTCAGCGGTGAGAGCCGCGGCAGCGGCGGCGACGCCGGGCAGGAGCTTGTCCATCGGGAGGCGCTCGCCGATGAGGCCGGTGGAGCACACCGCGACTTCGGCTGCGCCGCAGTCGAGGAGCCCGGCGACCGTCTCGGCGGTCACGTGCGTGTCCTGGAACCCGGCCGGGCCGGTGCAGGCGTTCGCGCCGCCGGAGTTGAGGACCACGGCCTTGACCTGGCCGTAAGTGAGGACCTGCTGGGTCCACTTGACCGGGGCGGCCTTGACGCGGTTCCCGGTGAAGCGCCCGGCGGCCACGTGCAGCGGACCGTCGTTGACGACCAGGGCGAGGTCGGACTTGCCGGAGGGCTTGAGACCGGCGGTCACGCCGGAGGCCCGGAAGCCCTTGGGGCTCGTGATGGTCACGGGGCCACTCCGTTCACGGTGAGTCCGGCGGCCTCGGGGAGGCCGAGCATGAGGTTCGCGCACTGGACGACTTGGGCGGCAGCGCCTTTGCCGAGGTTGTCGATCGCGCAGGTGACGATGATCCGGCCCGAGTCGATGTCGACGGTGCCTTGGACGAGCGCCAGGTTGGTGCCGTAGGTCGAGGCCGTGGCGGGCCACTGGCCTTCGCGCAGGAGGCGCACGAACGTCTCACCGTCGTAGGCCTTGGCGAGCGCGGCGCGCACGTCCTCGGCGGTGACCGATGCGACGGGCTTGGCGGTGACGGTGGCGATGATGCCGCGCGGCATCGGGGCCAGCAGCGGGGTCATCGAGAGCGAGGCGGCACCGGAGGCCTGCTTGATCTCGGGCACGTGCTGGTGGGCGCCGACCTTGTACGGGCTCATCGAGCCCATGACCTCGGAGGCGAGCAGGTGCTTCTTCGGGGCGTTGCCTGCGCCGGTGGTGCCGGAGGCCGCGACGGCGACGACGTCCTCGGGCGAGGCGATCCCGGCGTCCAGGAGCGGCCGGAGCGCCAGGATCGTGGCCACGGCATAGCAGCCGGTGGCGGCCACGCGGGTCGCCGCGGCGATCTTCTCGCGCTGACCGGGGAGCTCGGGGAGCCCGTAGGTCCAGGTCCCGGCGTGGGGGCCGGGGTAGTAGGCCTCCCAGGCGGCGGCGTCTTCGAGCCGGTGGTCGGCGCCGAGGTCGACGATCTTCTGGTCGGCCGGGAGCTGCGCGGCGAGCGCGGCGGACTGGCCGTGCGGGAGGGTCATGATCACCAGGTCGGCGCCCGCGAAGGCCTCCGGCGTGGTCGGGGTGAAACGTCGGTCGCCGTAGGAGGAGAGGTGGGGGTGGACCGCGGTGATGAACTCACCGGCGTTGCTGTGCGCGCCCGCGGCGACGACGTCGAGCTCGGGGTGGTCGGCGAGCAGCCGCAGCACCTCGCCTCCCGCGTAGCCGCTGGCGCCGGCCACGGCGACCTGGTACGTCACTGGAAACCTCCGTATTGAATGACTATGCAGCGAACTGTATCAGCATTCAATGGAAGTTGGAAAGCGACATTCCGGTACGTGGGACGTGACTATCGTCCCTGTTCCCGGGCGAAGATCGCGGCCTGAACCCGACTGGTGAGACCGAGTTTCGCCAGGACCCGCGTCACATGGGATTTGACGGTGGCCTCGGCCATGCCCAGCTCGGCGGCGATCTCGGCGTTCGACATGCCCTCGCCGATGAGGGCCAGGACCTCGGTCTCGCGGGGCGTGAGGTTCGCCAGGCCCGCGCCGTCGACGCTGATCGGCGCGTACGCCGGGCGCGAGCGCGCGAACTCGGCGATGAGACCGCGCGTCACCGCCGGGGAGATCAGGCCGTCGCCGCGGGCGATGGTGCGCACGGCGGCCACGAGGGTCTCGGCGTCGGCGTCCTTGAGCAGGAACCCGCTGGCTCCGGCGCGCAGCGCGTCGAACACGTTCGCGTCGTCGCTGTAGCTGGTGAGGACCAGGACGTCGGCCACGCCGCGCAGCTCGGCGGCCGCGGCGATGCCGTCCTTGCGGGGCATGCGCACGTCCATGACCACCACGTCGGGGGCGAGTTCCCGCGCCAGGCGCACCGCCTCGACCCCGTCGGCGGCCTCGCCTACCACCACGATGTCGTCCTCGCCTTCCCCGCTGGCGCTCTCCAGGAGCATCCGCAGGCCGGCGCGGACGGCGGCGTGGTCGTCTGCCAGCAGGACCCTGGTCATCGCGGTCTCCTCTTCGATTCGGTTCTCATGCGGCGGAAGGGATCTCGGCGCGCACCCGCCAGCGGTCCCCGACCGGTCCGGCCTCGACGTCCCCGCCGAGGAGGCGCACCCGCTCGGTCATCCCGACCAGGCCCGCGCCGCCGCCGGGCACCGGCGCGGTCTCGGGGTTCGCCGAGTTCTCCACGAGCAGGCGCAGCCGGGCGGGCTCGTACGCGATGCGCACCGAGGCGTCCGCACCGTACTTGAGGGCGTTGGTGAGCGACTCCTGGACCACACGGTAGGCGGCCAGCTCGACCTCGTCGGGCAGGCCGCGCTCCTCGCCTTCGACGGCGACCTCGATGCGCAGGCCCACCGCCCGCATGCGCTCGACGAGCTCGGGGAGCTGGTCGAGCCGGTAGGAGGCCAGCTCCTCGCCCTCCTCGCCCGCCCTCAGGAGGCCGATGATGCGGCGCAGCTCGGCCAGGCCCTCGACGCTCGAGGAGCGGATCGCGGCCACCGAGGTGCGCATGGTCTCGGCGTCGAGGTCCTTTCGGGCCTGGAGGGCCGTGGACTGCAACGCGATCGCCGAAAGGTAGTTCGCGACGGTGTCGTGGAGCTCGCGGGCCATGAGGGTGCGCTCGCGCAGGACCGCCTCGCGGCGGCGCACGTCGCCCAGGCGCGCGGCCTGCTCGGCGCGCTCGCGTTCGAGCTCGGCCCGGTCGTGGGCCTGGCGGACGATGACGCCGGTCGCGATCGGGGAGAGCAGCACGACCGCACTGATCGCGATCGTGGTGATGACTTCCGCGGTGTTCGCGCCCTGGACGATCACCAGGCCGCCGAGGGCGATCACCACGAGCCCGAGCGCGGGGCCGAGATAGCGCACGCCGCGGCGGGGCCCGTAGCGCGCGAACGCGTACAGGTTGTCGGTGTAGACGCACACGGTGGCGAAGGTCAGGCCGATCGCGATCTCGGTGACGAAGCCGGTCGAGCCGAGCGCCAGGCACAGGCCCGGCGAGGCGCGGCGCACGACCACGCCGAGGCAGGCCAGCGCGAACGGCGCGAAGCGCACGGCCATCGGCAGGTCGGGCACGTAGCGCTCGAACGACCCGGACCCGATCATCACCGCCCCGATCGCGAACAGCACGATCGCGGCCACGAGATCGCCGCGGCGTACGCGGCGGAGGAGTCCGGGCTTGCGGGTCATCCCCTTATCCCATCACGCGCGCAGGCGTTCGGCCTCAGTCCGGGAGCGGAGCCGCGCTCCGACTTTGGTCGTACCCGGCGAGGCTCGACCCCCGCCGAGGGGTGATCATGTTCGAGTGACCCAAGCGAACTCTTCGAACCGCGCCCCTCGGCCCGAATGGGACCACTACAGCGGGATCCTGCGCACCTTCGTGATGTGGAACGCGTTGCTGGCGTTCGTGGTCGAGGTGGCGATGCTCGTCTTCGTGGGCTGGTGGGCCCTGACGTTGGATCTGCCGTGGTGGGGCCGGATCCTCGTGGCCGCGGGCGCGGTGGGCGCCCTGATCGCGCTGTGGGGCTCGTTCGCCGCACCGAAGGCCCGGTTCAAGGTGGCGACCCCGGCGGTGGTGGCGGTCAAGGTGGTCGCGTTCGCTTCGGGCGCTGTGGCGTTGTGGGGCCTCGGTTTCGGCGTCGCGGCCCTGGTCTACGCGGTCGTGGCGGCGCTGAACCTCACGGTGACCACGTATGTTCGGCGCGACCGCAAGCGGCGTTAGCGGGCGGTGAGGAGACCGATGGCCCAGGTCGGGTCGTCGGTCGGGTAATCGGTCGGGTAATCGGTGGGGAGCTGGCTGATCTCGTGGATGGCGAAGCCCCAGAGGCTCGCGAAGACCACGAAGTAGAGGACCCAGAACACGACCGAGGCCACGCCGATCCACCCGAGCACGACCCCGGCGGTGGCGAACCCGTCGCCGCCTTCGCCGGTCTCGCGGATCTGCCGCTTGGCGATCATCCCGAAGATGAGCCCGAGGACGCCGATCGGGTTGCACGCGCCCACGATCCCCACGACCATGGCGGCGATGGCCATCCCATTGGTGGGCCGCGGCGGCGGATACGGGTAACCGTACGGCGGCGGCTGCGCGTAGGGGGCGTACGGCGGCGGGGGCTGCTGCGGCTGATACGGGTCGGGCTGCGCGTGGGGATCGGGCGTCGACATCGCGAGACCTTTCGAACGAGTACGGGCGTGCCCCCAGCTTAAGCGGTCGATGCCCGAGGAGGGGCTCGCGCGAGCGAAGGCGAAGAGCGCGCGGGACTGCGCGCGAGGCGAAGGCGGCCCGGCGGTGCGGCCGGGGGCGGGCGCTGTAGTCCGCGTCGCGACGCCACCGCCCGAGCGGTCGGCACGGTCGGCACGGTCGGCACGGTCGGCACGGTCGGCACGGTCGGCACGGTCGGCACGGTCGGCGACGACGTTACGCCTCCGCCAATGCCTCTCGCCCGCGTCGTCGCGCGGCTCGGGGTCGCCGCGATCGCGTCAGCGCTGGTCGGCTTTCGCTTCCTCGTCCGGTTCGGTTCTCCATTGCCGTTCGGTCGCCAGGATCGAGTCGCAGGCCTTCCAGGCGAGCATCGCCGCGGCCCAGCCGAGGGCCGCTCCCGCGATCGTGTCGGTGAGCCAGTGGGCGTGCTGCCAGGTGCGGGCCCACATCATCGCGAGCACCAAAACGCCCGCGATCGGCCACCACACCCGCAGCCGCGCGGCGGGGATCGCGACCACCGCGATCACGACCATGAACGCCGCCATGCGCGCGGCGTGCCCCGAAGGGAACGCCCACGACGCGGTGTGGACCATCAGGTCCTCCGGCCGCGCCCGTTCGGCCACCTGCTTGATCCCGTCGGTCATGAACGCCGCGGCCGCCACCGCCGCGCACGCGAACACCGCCGAACGCCAGCGCCGCAACAGGATCAGGGCGATCACCCCGAGTCCGAACAGGATCAGCCCGGCCCGGCCGCCGAGTCGGTTGTGGAATTCGGCGAGCTGCCACAGCAGACCCGAGGCCGAACCGCCGACGAAGCCGTTCCAGGCGTCGTCGAGGCCCTGCCACAGCGGCCCGCCGGAGCCCGCGACGCGGATCAGGATCGCGTCGGCCAGCACGGCGAGCGGCACCGCCACGGCGAGGATGAGCGCGGTCCGGGACCGGGGGAACCCGTTGGGCGTCGTCATGGGCGGCATCGTAGCCCGCGGTCTCAGCACCACACCCAGCCGCAGTCGGTCGTGGTCTCCTCCGGCGGTTCGGAGGTGGTCGGCTCCGGGTCGGGTTCGCGCGTCGTGGTGGGCTCGGGGTCGGGTTCGGCGCTGGTGGTCTCGTCCGGGGTGGGCGACTGCGACGAGGGGCTCTCCGAGGGCGACTGCGATGCGGCGCAGGCGGGTTCGTCGGGGTGAGCGAGGCAGTACTCGCTGGAGGGGTCGATGCGGCCCTCGTCGTCGGCGATGCCGTCGGTGAGGTCGTCGCCGGCGCCGGACGCGCCGGGCAGCGACTGGGCCTCGTAGCCCCTGGCCTCGATCGCGGTGTCGATCACGCTGCGCCACAACGGGATCCCGCCGTCAACGGCGGCGGTACCGTTGGCCCACGCGGCGACGCTGAGCTGCGGGATCGCGCCCACGAACCAGGTCTGGGTGGTCTCCCCGTAGTAGTCGGCGCCGAAGCCGAAGAAGTCGCGGTCGGCGATGGCCTCGCTCTGGCCCAAGCCGATGTACTGGAGGTCCTGCGCGGTGGTCGCGGCGACGGCCTGCTCGGTGCGCACGCCCTGATCGGGTTCGATCGGGTCGTCGGCGCTGTCGAGAACCTCGGCGACCAGGTGCGTGTCGGCGCGGACCCCGCCCGCGGCGATCGTGGCGTAGACGGTGGCCATGTCGACCACGCTCACCGGGTAGGTACCGAGGTCAGCGGCCTTGAGGCCGTCGTACTGACCCGCGGCGAGGTCGCGGCGGGTGCCGTCGGCGTCGGCGATCGCGGCCAGGCCCATGCCGTTCGCGGTGTCGAGCACGGCTTCGACGCCGTATTCGACGGCCACGGCGTCCATCGCGCCGTCGCGGGCCTCGCGCACGGCCTCGGTGAGGGTCACGTCGGCGTCCGCGTCGGCCCACCACGAGTCGACCGAGGCCCCGGCTTCGAGTGCCGCCGCGGCGGTGAGCAGGTTGAACACCGAGGACGGCGGGTGCGGCGCGGTGGGTCCGATGAGGTCGACGCCGGTCTCGGACTCGGCGCCGTAGTAGCACAGGACCGCGCCGGTGCCGGGTTCGACGGCGACCACGCCCGCTTCGCCGGTGAGGGATTCGGCGGCGTCCTGGAGGGCCTTGTCGAGAGTGAGGACCACGCGCGGACCGTCGGGGCGGGACGGGTCGTAGAGCTCGTCGGGGGTCAGGCCGTAGCGGGTCTCCAGTTCGGTGTGGACGCGGTTCATCAGGCCGGGGTAGTCGGCGGCGAACTCGTCGGGGAGCGCTTGGCCGTCTGCGTAGAGGAACGCGGCGTCGGCGGGCTCGGGCCCGGCGGGGGCGTCGCCGGGCAGGTTGGCCAGGACGATGCTCAGGCCCACGGCGATCACCAGTCCGGCGGCCCCGGCGACGGCGAGATGCCTGCGGCCGAACCCGAGGTGCTGAAGCTTCTCGGGCAGAGGCAGGTCGAAGGGGAGCGCCGCACCCGCGCGGCGCTTGCCGCTGTACGCGCCGCCGCGGGCACCGGAGCGGTGACCGCCGGAGGGGCCGTCCTGCGTCCCGGTCCGCCTCCGCCGCCCACCAACGTGAGAGGGGTTCCCGTTATTCACAACACGTACTTTAAAAGGCGCGGACCATATGACAAGCCGCGGCTCCGGTGTTAGCGCGCAAACCCATGTGTCACGGACAAACGCGAGGCACGCGCTATCACGAGACGTGGCCTGAAACGGAGCTCGGAGAACCCGGTCGACCCGCCCGCATCAACCACGCACCTCCGCGGGGCGGTGTCCGCTGGAGCCGCCCACCGCGAATCCGGCCGCTGCGGCGGTACCTGGCCAACCGGTACCAGGCCCGCGCGCGGTGCCCGCCTCGCATGCGAATGGGCGCATCGCCGCCGCAGCGGTGACGCGCCCATTCGCTCGCTCTCAGACGCGGATCGCCGCGCCGAAGCGCTCGGCCGCGACCGCTACGGCCGCGTCGCGCACGGCCACGCCCTCTTCGTTGGTGAGGGTGCGGTCGGCGGCGCGCAGTTCCAGTTTGAACGCGAGGGACTTGCGGTCCTCGCCGAGCTTCGCGTCGCGGTAGACGTCGAACAGGCGCAGCGAGTCGAGCAGCTCCCCGGCCCCGTCGCGCAGGGCCGCTTCGACATCACCGGCCGGGACGGACTCGGCCACCACGACCGCGACGTCGATGAGCGTGGCCGGGAAGTGCGAGACCACCGGCGCGGGCGCGAGGTCCGGCAGCGGCAGCGCCGACAGGTCCAGCTCCATCGCCGCGGTGCGCTTCGGCAGGCCGAGGCGTTCGCAGACCTCGGGGTGCAGCTCACCGGCGTGGCCGACCACGAGGCCGTCCACGATGAGCTCGGCGCAGCGGCCCGGGTGCCACGGCGCGGCCTCCCCTTGGGCCGCTTCGAGTCTGACCCCGGCGGCTTCGGCCACGATCTCGGCGGCCTCGATCGCGTCCGACCAGTCCACGGCGCGACCGGGCGCGTCGACCCCGGCGGGCACGGCCTGGCCGCACAGCACCGCGGCCACATGGCGCGGCTGCACCGGCAGTCGCCGGATCGCGGCTTCGATCAGCTCGTCGGCGGGCCGCTTGGAGACCGGCAACGCCACCGATTCGAGCTCGGTCCAGCCCTCGGCGGGCTTGAAGACCAGGCCCTCTTCGAAGACCGCGAGGTCCTTCGCGCCGCGGGAGAGGTTGACGCGCACGGCGTTCACCAGGCTCGCGAGCACCGTGGAGCGCAAGAGCGGCGCGGCGTCATCGAGCGGGTTGAGCACTGCCACGGCCTCGCGCTGCGGGTCCTTCTCGTCCAGGCCGAGTTCGTCGGCGCGGCCCCGCGAGACGAACGGGAACGTGTAGGTCTCCACGAATCCGTTGTCCGCCAACGCGCGGGCCACCCGGCGGCGGCGGCGCTGGGCCGGGCTCAGGCCCGTCCCGGCGATCGCGCGCGGGATGCTCGAAGGGATGCGGCCGTAGCCGTCGAGGCGGGCCACCTCCTCCACGAGGTCCACCGGGTCGGTCAGGTCGGGCCGCCACGACCCGGGCACCACGGTCAGGACGTCGCCGCCTTCGACGGTGCCCTCCTTGACGACCCCGCCCACGACCTCGCAACCGGCGGCTTCGAGCATCGCGATCACGGTCTCGCGGTCGTAGTCGACGCCCACCACCCGCGAGGGCAGGTCGACGGGGATCACGATCGGCTCGCGGCCTGCGCGGCGGTCGACGTCGGCGACCTCCGGCTGCAACGTGCCGCCGCCGTACTCGACGAGCAGGTCGGCCGCGCGCTGGGCAGCCAGCAGCGAGATCGCGCCGTCCACCCCGCGCTCGTAGCGCTTGGAGGCCTCCGAGGTGAGCTTGTGCCGCCGCGACGTGCGCGCGATCGACACCGAGTCCCATTGGGCCGCTTCGATGAGCACGTTCCGGGTGCCTTCGGCGACCTCGGAGGTGAGACCGCCCATGACCCCGGCCAGCGACAGCGGGCCGGTCTCGTCGCAGATGACCATGTCCTCGGCGTCGAGCGCGCGCTCGACCCCTTCGAGGGTCGTCAGCCGCTCCCCCGCGTCCGCGCGGCGCACCACCAGGCCGCCCTTGAGGGCGTCGAGGTCGAACGCGTGCAGCGGGTGCCCCAGTTCGAGCATCAGGTAGTTCGTGACGTCGACCGCGAGCCCCAGCGGACGCATCCCGGCCTGGGTCAGGCGCTTGGCCATCCATTCGGGGGCTTCGGCGTTCGCGTCCACACCGGTCACCGCGCGCAGCGTGAACCGCGTGCAGCCGTCGGTCTCCACCGACAGCGGGAACGGCTGCGCCGCAGTCGCTTCGGGCTCGACGGCCTTCGCGGCCGGGTCGGTGAAAGCGACGCCGAGGCGGTGCGCGACCTCGCGCGCGATGCCGCGCACCGAGAAGCAGTAGCCCATGTCGGGAGTGATCGCCAGCTCGAACACGACGTCGTCCAGGCCCACCACGGCGCGGGCGTCTTCGCCCACGGTGCCTTCGGGCAGGACGATGATGCCCTCGTGGTCGTCGGAGACGCCGAGCTCGCGTGCCGAGCAGATCATGCCGTCCGAGAGGCGGCCGTAGGTCTTGCGGGAGGCGATCTTGAAACCGCCGGGCAGCTCGGCACCCGGCAGCGCGACCACCACGAGGTCGCCTTCGGCGAAGTTCCGCGCGCCGCAGATGATCGAGCGCGGCTCGGCCTCGCCGACCTCCACCTGGCAGTGGCGGATCGGCTTCTTGAACTCGGTGAGCTCCTCGATGGAGGCGACCCGGCCGACCACGAGCGGGCCGGTGACGCGGGCACGGAGGTCGTCGACCTCCTCGACTTCGAGACCGGCCTCGACCAGGGCGGCGTCGAGCGCCTCGGTCGAGAGGTCCTCAGGCAGCGCGGCGTACTCGGCGAGCCAAGAGACGGGAATCCTCATCGGTTACTCCTCCACTCGCAGGCCGACCGGGAACCGGACGTCGCCGTCGATGATGTCGCGCAGGTCGGTGATGCCGTGGCGCAGCATGAGGGCCCGCTCGACGCCCATGCCGAACGCGAAGCCCGAGTACTTGTCGGCGTCGATGCCGCACGCGCGCAGCACGCGCGGGTTGACCATGCCGCAACCGCCCCACTCGATCCAGCGCGCGCCGTCCTTGTGCGCGGCGAACCACACGTCGACCTCGGCGCTGGGCTCGGTGAACGGGAAGTACGAGGGCCGCAGGCGGGTCTTGGCGTCGGGCCCGAACACCGACTTCGCGAAGTGGTCGAGCGTGCCCTTGAGGTCGGCCATCGTGATGCCCTCGTCCACGACCAGGCCCTCGGTCTGGTGGAACACCGGCGAGTGGGTCGCGTCGACCTCGTCGGTGCGGTACACCCGGCCGGGCGCGACAGTGTAGATCGGCGGCTCCTGGGTGAGCATCGTGTGGATCTGCACCGTGGAGGTGTGCGTGCGCAGCACCATGTTGGACCCGTACTCGCCCTTGCCGTCGGCGATGTGGAACGTGTCCATCATGGTCCGGGCCGGGTGGTCGGGGTGGATGTTGAGCGCGTCGAAGTTGAACCACTCCAGCTCGACCTCGGGGCCCTCGCCGATCTGGTAGCCCATCGCCACGAACAGGTCGGCGATGCGGTCCATCTGGACGTTGACCGGGTGGCGGGCGCCCTCGCGGCGACGGGGCGTGCGGGCGGTGACGTCCACGGTCTCCTCGCGGAGCACCCGGGCGGCCTCGGCGGCCTTGAGGATCTCCTCGCGGGCGGCGAACACGGCCGTGATCTCGGTGCGGGCCGCGTTCACGTTCCGTCCGGCCTCGCCGCGCTCCTTGCCCGGGATCGAACCGATCGCCCTGCGCGCCAACGACACCGGCGACTTGTCACCGAGCGTGGCGGACTTCGCGGCGGCGAGGGCCTCCAGATCGGCGGCGGCTTCGATGGCGGCGGCGGCGTCCTTGACGGCCTGCGCGAGCGCCTCGGGCGCGAGACGCCCGGCTTCGTTCTCGTTGTCTGTGCTCATACGTCTTTCTCCTGGCGGGACCTGAGAAGTCTAAAGAAGAAGTGCGGCTCTGCCGCAGCCCGCCAGGAGGTGTGGACGGCTAACGCCACAGCCCGCACCCGGCGGGCTGGATAAATTCGCGGTGGCCGCAAGACATGACGACATTCTAACTTCCTGCGCTGCGCGGCGGCACTCGCATAAAGGCACACGCCCGCGGCGACGGCCAGGTTCAGGCTCTCGGCCTTGCCCCAGATCGGGACGCCGACCTTGCGGTGCGCGAGGGCGGCTGTGGCTGCGTCGAGGCCGTGGGCCTCGGAGCCGAACAGCCACACCGTGGGCGCGGCGAGGTCGCCCGCGGCGTCGAGGGCGTACAGGTCGTCGCCGCCCGCGGCCGCGGCCAGGATCTGGGCGTGCGCGAACACGTCGAGGAAGTCGACGGTGTCGGCGGCGCGGATCACCGGCAGGTGGAACAGGCTCCCGGCCGAGGAGCGCACGCATTTGCCGTTGTACGGGTCGACCGAGTCGGTCCCGAACACGACGCAGTCGGCTCCGGCGGCGTCGGCCGCGCGCAGCACGGTCCCGGCGTTGCCGGGGTCGGTGATCCCGTGGAGGACCGCGACGAGGTTCGGCTCCTCGGGGAGGCGCTGGTCCAGGAAGCGGCAGATCGCGACGAGCCCTTGCGGGGTCACGGTCTCGGCGAGCGCGGCGAGGCCCTCGTCGGTGCACGGGTGGACATGGGCGCCTGCGGCGAGGGCGGCGTCGATGAGGTCGGAGTGGCGCTCATCGGCGTCGAGGTCGTAGAACAGGTCCTCGACCACGCCTGCGGCCACGGCCTCGCGCACGGCCTGCGGGCCTTCGGCGAGGAAGCGCTCGGCTTTGTCGCGGCCGCGGCGGCGCTGGAGCTTGCGGGCGGCGACAACCCGGGACGAGCGCGGAGTGAACGCGTCCGTCCCGGGTTCGTCAGCTGTCACGTCTACTGCTCGACCGGAGCGTTGACGTCGGCGGGGAGGGCCTTGCGGGCGACCTCGACCAGGGCGGTGAACGCCGTCGGGTCGGACACGGCCAGCTCGGCGAGGATCTTGCGGTCCACCTCGACCTCGGCCAGGGCCAGGCCCTGGATGAAGCGGTTGTAGGTGATGCCGTTCTGGCGGGCCGCGGCGTTGATGCGGGTGATCCAGAGCTTGCGGAACTCGCGCTTGCGGGCCTTGCGGTCGCGGTAGGAGTAGGTGTACGAGTGGAGCAGCTGCTCCTTGGCCTTGCGGTACAGGCGTGAGCGCTGGCCGCGGTAGCCCTTGGCCTCCTCGAGTACGACGCGGCGCTTCTTCTTGGCGTTCAGTGAACGCTTGACGCGTGCCACAGTTCAGTCTCCTTGCTTTAAAACCGGATGAAAGTCAGACGGGGGCTACTTGCCGAGCAGCTTCTTGACCTGCTTGACGTCGGACGGCGCGACCTCGGTGCGGCCGTCCTTGCCGCGCTTGAGCTTGGAGGACTTGTGCTCCATGAGGTGGTTCTTGCCCGCCTTGCGTCGCATCAGCTTGCCCGAGCCGGTCACCTTGAACCGCTTCTTGGCACCGCTGTGGGTCTTCATCTTCGGCATCGTGCTTCTCCTATGTGTTTCAATCCGGCCGGTCCTGCGCGCGGTGGCGCACGGTACCGGCCGGCAAGTGCTCGGGTCTAGGACTCGGGCGTCTCGGCGGGCTCGTCGGCCGGGGCTTCGGCCTCGTCGCCCTCGCCGCGGTCGCGGCCCTTGCGCCCGCCGCCCTTGATCTCGCCCTTGGGGCGGATGGGGGCGACGACCATGATCATGTTGCGGCCGTCCTGCTTCGCGGCGGACTCGATGACCGCGAGGTCGGCGAGCTCCTCGGCGAGCTTGTCCAGCAGTCGCCGACCCAGCTCGGGGCGCGACTGCTCGCGTCCGCGGAACATGATGGTGATCTTGACCTTGTCCCCGGCCGTCAGGAATCGCACGATGTGACCCTTCTTGGTCTCATAGTCGTGCTTGTCGATCTTGGGCCGGAGCTTCATCTCCTTGATGACGGTCTGCTGCTGGTTGCGGCGGGAAGCACGGGCCTTCTGAGCCGACTCGTACTTGTACTTGCCGTAGTCCATGAGCTTGCAGACCGGCGGACGGGCAGTGGGCGCGACTTCGACCAGGTCCAGGTCGACGTCGGCTGCCAGTTGCAGGGCCTTGTCGATCGACACGATGCCGACCTGCTCTCCCTGCGGGCCGACCAGACGCACTTCTTTGGTCCGGATCTGGTCGTTCACACGCAAATCGCTGATGGGGCCTCCTTGGTTCGCGATTCTCGCCGGTGCGCTGCGCACCGGCGGCCCTGTGGCTTACGGGTCGTCGCCAGCGCGGGTGCGCCGGCGGCTTTCGCAAGCGTGACCCAGCAGGCCTCACAGGTAGAGGTCCCCAAAAGAAAAGACCCCAGCCGAGGCTAGGGTCCACTCCAAAGTACGGCGAATGCATCGCCGTCTTGTGACCCGTTCGCCAGTCGGTCCCGAGGGACCCGGCTGAGGGTGGGAGCTGGACTCCGCTTGCGGGTGCGTCGCGTAAAGCACGCACAACAAGCGAGTATAGCCAACCCCGAGGCCCGGGTTCGACCAGACCCGCTATGACGTGCGCGACTGCTCCAGGAGGGCGCGCAGGCCCTTGACGGCGGCCAGCGCGCGTTCCTTGTCGCTGACCTGGATCGCCATGATCGACATCTCGTCGTCGTCGGCGAGTTCGACGGTCGCCCAGGTCATCTTGTCGGTGAAGTTGATGGCGGTGACGACGCCCCAGGGGAAGTAGCGCTTGGAGGTCACGTTGGTGACCTCGATGCCCTTGTCGTCGGCGCGGACCTTCAGGCGCAGGAAGCTGAGGGCGATTCCGGCGCCGATGACGCCGAGGCCGATCATCCCGGCCTGGTCGGCGACGGTGACGGCGCCGCCGCCGGCGGTCTCGGAGCCGAGGGTGAACGAGAGCGCGCTGAAGCCGACGAGGGCCACGGCCGCGCCGATCCAGGCCCCGATGCGGGACTTGCGGGGCTTGTACTCGACGTGCCCGGCGGGTTCGGTCTCGGTCATGGTCTGCTCCTGTGCGGCGCTCACGCTGCTCCCTCGATGCGGTGTCGAACTGTTACGGGTTTCCGGGCCGGCGGGCCCGTAAACGCCCTGCTAGGGCAACTGGTCGATCTCCAGGCCGGAGTCGAAGGCGAGCAGGGTCTTCGGCTCGCCGGTCACGATGGGCCAGCCGGGGCGGTTGAGGCCGCACCAGGCTACGTGCCCGGCGGCGATGTTCCCGTGCTGGCGCGAGCGCGAGAGCATCAGGCCCACGTCGCGCGCGGACTTCTGGTCGAGGTCCATCACCACGGTCACCGGGAGGCCGAGCAGGACCAGGAGGGCGTCCCGGTCGCGGCGGCGGGCCTGGGACCAGGCCTCGGCGAGGGCCCCGGAGGGGATCGCGAGGACCACGTTCTGCTCCAGGGCGGTGAACACGACCGCCTGGGGGTAGGGCATGGAGGTGGCGAAGCCGACGATGGCCGAGACGTCGAGGATCCGGCCGCCGATCACGTGCGGGCCTCGCCTTCCCGGTCGTCGACGCCGAGGACTTCTCGGGCCCACGCCAGGTGCTCGGCGCTGGGGCCTTGGCCTTTGCGCTCGAAGAGGTCGTGGAGGTCGGTCAGGGACCGGTCGCGTTCGAGGCGCTCGGCCACGGCCGCGGCGACGTACTCGTCGACCGAGGGGGCCCGCCCGACCGCGACGAGGCGGCGGATCTGTTCGAGCTGCTCGGGGGAGAGGGTCACGCCGTGCCGCGTCTGACCCGTGCCCGCACCCGCGGGAGGGTTGAACGAGGAGCTGGCGCGATCGGTCACGCTCCTCAGGGTAACCCGACGGCGACCGGGACCGGCACCGGCCATGACCGCCCTCGCACGCGCGCAGAGGAGGTACGGTCGGGGGCGGAGCGCGTCCCGGCCCGGGACGCGGCTTCGACGAGACGTCTCGGCGGCGCGTGCGAACCATAGGCCGCCGGGAACCGCAACGGCGCATGGAAGGACCCGTCATGACCGAGAAGAAGTCCGGTGAGCGGCCCCACGACCCGAAGTTCCCCGAGAAGTTCTTGAACTTCATGCGCACCGGTTGGGGCGCAACGGAACTGGACGTGGCCGAGCTCGACCAGGCGGCCTACACGGCCCGCCGCCGCGCCGCGGTCTCGGCGGCCTTCCCCGGGGAGACGGTCATCGTCCCCACCGGCGCCGAGAAGACCCGCTCGAACGACACGTTCTTCCGCTTCCGCGCGGGCTCCGACTTCGCTTGGCTCACCGGCGACCTCGACCCCGAGGGCGTGCTGGTCCTGCACCCGGTCCACGGCGGCCACGACGCGGTCCTGTACCGGCGCGGGCGCAAGGGCACCGACTCCGACGAGTTCTTCCGCTCGGCGAAGTACGGCGAGCTGTGGATCGGCCGCAAGCACTCGCTGGAGGAGACCAGCGTGCGCCTGGGCATCGAGGTGCGCGACGTCGAGCGCCTGGAGGGCGAGCTCACCGGGGCCGAGCGCGGCAAGGTGCGCGTCCTGCGGGGCTTCGACGCGGCCGTTGACGCGAAGTTCCCCGCCGAAGAGGCGGTCAAGGACGCCGAAGGGCACGCGCAGCTCACCCGAGACGCCGAACTCGCGGCGGTGCTCTCCGAGCTGCGGCTGGTCAAGGACTCCTGGGAGCTCGCGCAGCTCCAGAACGCCGTGGACATCACCGTGCGCGGCTTCGAGGACGTGGCGCGCGTCCTCCCGGCCGACGGGTCGATCCCCGAGCGGCTCCTCGAAGGCGTGTTCGGGACCCGCTCGCGCGTGGAGGGCAACGGGCTGGGCTACGACTCGATCGTGGGCGCCGGCTCGCACGCCACCACACTGCACTGGATCACCAACGACGGGCACACCACGCCCGGCGAGCTGATCCTCATGGACATGGGCGTGGAGAACAACCACCTCTACACCGCCGACATCACCCGGACCCTCCCGGTGAGCGGGCGGTTCACGCCGCTCCAGCGGGAGGTCTACGACATCGTGCACGCCTCGCAGCAGGCAGGCATGGACGTCATCAAGCCCGGCACCGAGTTCCAGGAGATCCACCAGACCTGCATGCGGGTCCTGGCCGAAGGCCTCAAGAGCTTGGGCGTCCTGCCCGGGTCGGTGGACGAGGCGCTGGACAAGGACTCGCTGATCTACCGCCGCTGGACGCTGCACGGGTTCGGGCACATGCTCGGCCTCGACGTCCACGACTGCGCCAACTCCCGCCCCGAGCACTACTACAAGGGCGCGGTGCAGGAGGACTTCGTGCTCACCGTGGAGCCGGGCCTGTACTTCCAGGCCAACGACGAGCTGGTGCCCGAGGAGCTGCGCGGCGTGGGCATCCGCATCGAGGACGACGTGCACGTCACCGCCGAGGGGGCGCACAACCTCTCGGAGGGCCTGCCGCGTTCGGCCGACGACGTGGAGAACTGGCTGGCGGCCCAGCGCGAGGCCGGTCCGCGCGCCGCGCTGCCGGTCGAGTGAGACTCGTCGCTTTTCGATAGAACGCGCAGGTCGCGACGGGCGTCACAGGGCCGCCGAGGAGGCCCGAACGCCCGAAGCGTATAGTCCGGATTGAGACTTATATCCACCGCACCGGGCCGGCGGCGGCGAGCATCACCGCACACCGACCGCCAGCCGCCGCCGGCCTTCAAAACCGCTCGCGACCACGCCGAGCGCGAGGCCACCGGCCCGGAGCGCGACCGCATCGCGGAACTCCCCCACCGAAACCCACGGCCGCGGCCCCTTGCTTAGGCTCGGCTCAGCACCGCGCGCGGCGAGCCGGGTGATACAGTTGGACCCGTTAAACAAGACGGACGTACTGTTTAAGAGTCGGCCGTCTGCGCGACCTCGGTTCCCGGCCCTTCAGGTTGCGGCAGACTGACACCGACCTTCAAATCCTGAAACGAGGAGCTCTCATGGTGAGCACGGACTCCTTCAACGCCCGCGAGACGCTGCGGGTCGGCGAGCACGAGTACGACATCTTCCGGATCGACAGAGTCGAGGGACACGAGCGGCTGCCCTACAGCCTCAAGGTCCTCCTGGAGAACCTGCTGCGCAACGAGGACGGCGCTGACATCACCGCCGACCACATCCGCGCGCTCGGCTCGTGGGACGCCTCGGCCAAGCCGAACACCGAAATCCAGTTCACGCCCGGGCGCGTGATCATGCAGGACTTCACCGGCGTCCCCTGCGTCGTCGACCTCGCCACGATGCGCGAGGCCGTGCGCGACCTCGGCGGCGACCCCTCCAAGATCAACCCGCTCGCGCCCGCCGAGATGGTCATCGACCACTCGGTCATCGTCGACTTCTTCGGCCGCCCGGACTCGTTCCAGCGCAACGTTGAACGCGAATACGAGCGCAACCGCGAGCGCTACCAGTTCCTGCGCTGGGGCCAGACCGCCTTCGACGAGTTCAAGGTCGTCCCGCCCGGCACCGGCATCGTCCACCAGGTCAACATCGAGCACCTCGCCCGCGTGGTCATGACCCGCGACGGCGTGGCCTACCCCGACACGTGCGTGGGCACCGACTCCCACACCACGATGGAGAACGGCATCGGCGTCCTCGGCTGGGGCGTCGGCGGCATCGAGGCCGAGGCCGCGATGCTCGGCCAACCGATCTCGATGCTCATCCCCCGCGTGGTCGGCTTCAAGCTCTCCGGGGACCTCCCGGCCGGCACCACCGCCACCGACCTCGTGCTCACCATCACCGAGCAGCTGCGCGAGCACGGCGTGGTCGGCAAGTTCGTCGAGTTCTACGGCGAGGGCGTGGCCTCCGTCCCCGTCGCCGACCGCGCGACCCTGGGCAACATGAGCCCCGAGTTCGGCTCCACCTGCGCGATCTTCCCGATCGACGACCGCACCGTGGACTACCTGCGCCTGACCGGCCGCACCGACGAGCAGATCGCGCTCGTCGAGGCCTACGCCAAGGCCCAGGGCCTGTGGCACGACGCCTCCCGCGAGGCCGAGTACTCCGAGTACCTCGAACTCGACCTGTCGACCGTGGTGCCCTCCATCGCCGGGCCCAAGCGCCCGCAGGACCGCATCCTGCTCGACCAGGCCGACGCCCAGTGGCGCCGCGACGTGGCCAACTACGTGCGCGACGAGGCCGGGCTGGAGTCCTTCCCCGGCTCCGACTCGCCCGCCGAGACCCCCAACGGGGCCCGCCCGCACAACCCGCAGACCGTCAAGTCCGAGGACGGCGAGTTCGAGCTCGACCACGGCGCGGTCGTGATCGCCGCGATCACCTCCTGCACCAACACCTCGAACCCGTACGTCATGGTCGGCGCCGGGCTCCTGGCCAAGAACGCCGTCGAGGCGGGCCTGCTGTCCAAGCCGTGGGTGAAGACCTCGCTCGCGCCGGGCTCCCAGGTCGTGACCGGCTACCTCCAGCGAGCCGGGCTGTCGCCGTACCTCGACAAGCTCGGGTTCAACCTGGTCGGCTACGGCTGCACCACCTGCATCGGCAACTCCGGCCCGCTGCCGGAGGAGACCTCGGCGGCCGTCCAGGCCGGCGACCTCGCCGTGACCGCGGTGCTCTCGGGCAACCGCAACTTCGAGGGGCGCATCAACCCCGACGTCAAGATGAACTACCTCGCCAGCCCGCCGCTGGTCGTGGCCTACGCGCTGGCCGGGTCGATGGACGTGAACCTCACGACCGACCCGATCGGCAAGGGCAAGGACGGCCAGGACGTGTACCTCCGCGACATCTGGCCCTCGGCCGAGGACGTGCGCGAGGTCGTGGACGGCAACATCGGCCGCGACATGTTCCTCGACGAGTACGCGTCGGTGTTCGACGGCGACGAGACCTGGCAGTCCCTGCCGATCCCGACCGGCAACACCTTCGAGTGGGACGACGCCTCGACCTACGTGCGCAAGGCCCCCTACTTCGAGGGGATGCCCGCGACCCCGGCGGCCGTCGAGGACATCACGGGCGCGCGCGTCATGGCGAAGCTGGGCGACTCGGTCACCACCGACCACATCTCCCCCGCCGGGTCGATCAAGGCCGACTCGCCCGCGGGCGAGTACTTGAAGGGCCAGGGCGTGTCCCCGGCCGACTTCAACTCCTACGGCTCGCGCCGCGGGAACCACGAGGTCATGGTCCGCGGCACGTTCGCGAACATCCGCCTGCGCAACCAGCTCGCGCCGGGCACCGAGGGCGGCTGGACCCGCGACTTCACCCAGGCCGGCGGCCCGGTGTCGACGATCTACGACGCGTGCCAGAACTACGCGGCCGCGGGCACCCCGCTGGTCGTGTTCGCGGGCAAGGAGTACGGCACCGGCTCCAGCCGCGACTGGGCTGCGAAGGGCACCCGCCTCCTGGGCGTCAAGGCCGTCATCGCCGAGTCCTACGAGCGCATCCACCGCTCGAACCTCATCGGCATGGGCGTGCTCCCGCTCCAGTTCCCCGAGGGCGAGTCGCACCAGAGCCTCGGCCTGACCGGCGAGGAGACCGTCTCGATCACCGGCGCGACCGCGATCAACGAGGGCATCCCGGAGACGGTCACCGTCACCGCCGTCGCCCCCGACGGCGCCGAGAAGACCTTCGAGGCCGTGGTCCGCCTGGACACCCCGGGCGAGGCCGAGTACTACCGCAACGGCGGCATCCTCCAGTACGTGCTGCGAGGCCTGCTCGCCAAGTAGCGACAGCAAGAAGGGGGGCGGGCCGGTCGGCCCGCCCCCTTTTTCCGTCCTGACAGGAGACGAATGTGAACGATCGCGGCACCTCCCCCTACGGCTACGGGCTCCACCACGTGCAGTTGGCGATCCGGCCCCACGGCGAGGACCTCGCGCGCGCCTTCTACGTGGAGGTGCTGGGCATGACCGAGGTCCCCAAGCCGCCGGTGCTGGCCGGACGCGGCGGACTGTGGCTGCGCACCGACGCGCTCGAACTCCACTTGGGAGCCGATCCCTCGCATCTTCCGGCGCAGAAGGCGCACCCGGGAATCCTGGTCGCCGACCTCGATGCGGTCGCCGAGCGCCTCGAAGCGGCAGGGCACCCAGTGGCCTGGGACGCGGACTTCCCCGGCTACCGGCGGTGCTACGCGCGCGACCCGTTCGGCAACCGGCTCGAATTCCTCTCGCCGGTGTTCTAGGGCCGCAGTTCAACTCGTGGGACGCGGGTGGGCGCGGGAGTAGGCTCGGGGGATGTCGACCCCTCATGAGCTCGCGCAGGTCAACATCGCGCGGATGCTTGCGCCCCTTGACGATCCGTTGATGAAGGACTTCGTGGACAACCTCGACGAGGTCAACGCCGCGGCCGAGGCTTCGGACGGGTTCGTGTGGCGACTACTGGACGAGGCCGGGGACAACGCGACCGGGCTGCGGTTCTACGGCGACGAGTGGCTGATCGTGAACATGTCGGTGTGGAGCGACGCCGAGTCGCTCAAGGACTTCGTGTACGGGTCGATGCACCGGCCGTTCCTCAAGCGGCGGCGCGAATGGTTCGAGCGGCTCGCCGAGGCGGTCACGGCGCTGTGGTGGGTCCCCGCGGGCGAGCGGCCCACGGTGGCCGAGGCCGAGCGGCGGCTGACGCTGCTGCGCGAGCACGGGCCGACGACCGAGGCGTTCACGTTGAAGGACCCGTTCCCTAGTCCGTGAGGGGCCTCACCGGGAGGAATCCGCGCCTCGTTCGCGTCGTTTCAGCTTGCATGGTGCGAGAAGTGGAAGTCGTGGTCGTCGGGGCCGGTCAGGCCGGGCTCGCGGCCGCCTACCACCTGCGGCGCCGCTTCGAACCTGAGACCGGGTTCGCGGTCCTCGACCACGCCCCGCACGCGGGCGGCGCGTGGCAGTTCCGGTGGCCGACCCTCACCTTCAAGACCGTCAACGGGGTCTACCAGCTCCCCGGCATGGAAGTGCCCCAGCCGGACCCCTCGACCCCGGTGTCCGGGGTCATCTCGGACTACTTCGCCGCGTACGAGCGCGAATTCGACCTGCGGGTGCGGCGGCCGGTCTCGGTGCGCTCGGTCAGGTCCCTGCCGGACAAGCGGCTCGAAGTGGCCACCGACCAAGGCGTGTGGATCGCCAAGGCGCTCATCAACGCCACCGGGACCTGGGAACGGCCGTTCTGGCCGCGCTACCGGGGGCAGGAGTCCTTCGCGGGCCGCCAGCTGCACACCGCGCAGTACCGCGGGCCCGAGGAGTTCGCCGGCGAGCGCGTGATCGTGGTCGGCGGCGGGATCTCGGCGATCCAGCACCTGCTGGAGATCGCCCCGCACGCGGCCTCCACCGCGTGGGTCACCAGGCGGGAACCGCAGTGGCGCGACGACGAGTTCAACCCCGACCGGGGCCGCGAAGCCGTGGCGATGGTCGAGGAGCGGGTGCGGCGCGGACTGCGGCCGCAGTCGGTCATCAGCGTCACGGGAGTGCCGCAGACCCCGGAGATCCGGGCGGCCCGCGCGTCGGGCGTGCTTGCGCGGCTGCCGATGTTCGACCGGATCACTCCCGAAGGGGCGCAATGGGACGACGGAAGGTTCGTGCCCGCCGACGTGATCCTGTGGGCCACCGGGTTCCGGGCCGCGCTCGACCACCTCGCGCCGTTGAAGCTGCGGGGGCCGGGCGGCGGGATCGTCATGGACGGCACCCGCGTGGCGGCCGACCCTCGGATCCACCTCGTCGGCTACGGGCCTTCGGCCAGCACCGTGGGCGGCAACCGCGCCGGTCGCGCGGCCGTGCGTGAAGTGCGAGAGCTGCTCAGCCGATCGTGAGCACGGCCTGCACGGGCCAGTGATCGGAAGGGGCCACGTCCTGCGCCGCGCGCGGGTTGACTCCGGCGGTGCGCACGCGGACGCGGTCGCCTTCGCCGCCGGGTTTGAAGAAGATCCAGTCGATGCGCTTGCCGCCGACCACCGGCTTGGTGCGCCAGGCGTTGAACGTGGCCCAGTCGGGGGTCAGGTGGGCTTCGGAGGCGTCCCACGCGTCGACCAGGCCGCCGTCGGTGAGCACGCGGTGCGCGGGCGAGCCGGGCTCGCAGTTGAAGTCCCCGGCCAGGATCGCCGCGCCGGGGAAGCGGCGCAGCACGTCGAGACACATCCGGGCGCCCTTGCGGCGGGCCTTCTCCGAGCGGTGGTCGAGGTGGACGTCGGCCACGTGGAAGTCGCGACCGGTCGCGCGGTCCTCGAAGCGGACCCAGGTGAGCATCCGGACCGTGCCCGAACCCCAGTTGCGCGAGCCGATCACGTTCGGGCGCTTCGAGAGCCACAGGTGGTCGTACTCGACCGGGACGAGCCGCGAGCGGTCCCAGAACACGGCCGTGGCCTCCGAGCGCGAACCCCCGCCGCGCCCGAGGTGGACCCAGTCGTAGCCGTCGAGGTCCTCGCGCAGTTCCAGGAGCTGGCGGTAGCGGCCCTCCTGGGTGCACAGGACCGTGGGGCGCTCGGAGCGCACGATCTCGGCCACCAGCGGCCGCCGCTTCAGCCACGAGTGCGGGGCCCGGCCCGAGGAGGACTTGAGGTTGTAGGTCATGACGTGCAGCAGCGGCGCCGCGACCGGCCCGATGAGCGGCGCACCGGAGAGCGACGGTCCGGCCTGCGGACCTGCAAGCTCTTGGGGCTGAACGTCGTTCACCTCTCGACGATATCGGCCGCGGAGGCCTCAGAAGGCCCCTTCGGCAACTCCCGGCGACCCCAGACCCGATAGGATATATCCTATATCCTATACGATCTGGGGCCACTGAGGCCTTACGGCAGCTCGACCAGGGCCTGCACGGCCCAGTGGTCGGACGGGGTAAGGCCGTCCTTGGCGTAGGTGTTGACCCCGGCCTTGACGGTGCGCACGTCGGGCGTGGCGAGAATCCAGTCGATGCGGCGCTCGGCCTCGGTGGGGACGGGGTTCCAGCCGTTCCAGGAACCGTAGACCGGGGTGACCCGGTCCTCGGCCTCGACGAGGGTGTCGACCAGGCCGCCGTCGGCGAAGATCTGGTAGATCGGGGTGTCGGGCGTGTTGTTGAAGTCCCCCGCCACGATCACCGGCGCGTCCCACGGCGCGATGAGGTCGAGGTTCATCTGCGCGCCGCGCTGGCGCGACTCCTCCGACTGGTGGTCGAAGTGGTTGTCCACGGCGTAGAACTCCTTACCGGTGCGCTTGTCCTGGAAGCGGATCCAGGTGAGCATCCGCACGACATTGTTGCCCCAGCCCTTCGACCCGATGAGCAGCGGGGTGTCGGAGAGCCACTGGTGGTCGTACTCGACCACCTTGAGTCGCTTGGTGTTCCAGTAGATCGCGGTGGCCTCGGACCTGGAGCCGCCCAGGCGTCCGAGGTGGACCCAGTCGTACTCGCTGCCGAGGTCCTCCAGGACGTCCTGGAGCTGGCCGAACACGCCCTCCTGGGTGAGCAGCACGGTGGGCTTCTCTCGCTTGAGGATGGTCTTGACGAGCGGGCGGCGCTCGCCCCAGGTGTGCGGCGAGGCGTCGCCGCCCTCGTAGCGGAGGTTGAAGGTGAGCAGATGAAGCTGGTCGCCGCGCGGGCCGCCGATGAGCGGGCCGCCGTGGGCCTCCTGGGCCTGCGCGGTACCCGAGAGGGCGCCGGAGGCGACGGCGGTGGCACCGGCCGCGAGGCCGGCACCGAGGACGTTGCGTCGACTGAGGACATTTGCCATGGGACACCTGCATTTCGGGAGGAAACAGGGTGGACCGCCAGTCCATGGCAAAAGCGACTTCCGCGCTACCGCGAGCGCGTGAACGGATCGCGAACGGCAGAGGACCGCGGCGGCGGGCCGGGCCCGTCGCCGCGTGATGGAAGGGGTTGGGGCTCAGCGGGTTCCGCTGTGGACGGCGAGGTAGTCGGCGATCGCGGCCGGGTCGTCGGGTCCGGCCCAGCCGATGTAGCCGTCGGGGCGGACGACCTTGGCGGTCCCGTCGGGCTTCGCCGAGAACGCGTGGGCCGCGGTCGAGGAGTCCTCCCCGGCGCTGTCGAGGACCACGAACCTGCCGCCGCGCAGGGCTTCGTAGAGGCGCGAGCCGTCGGCGAGGTCCACGTCCTCGGCGCGGTGGCCCACGAGGCGGTGGTCGCCCTTCTCGTGTCCGTAGTGGATCGCGATGCCGCTGATCTCACCGGCCATGTGGCGCATCACCGGCTTGAGTCGCATGAGCGCGGCGATGGCGGTGGTGCGCACGATCTGGGCGGTGCGGGAGCGGCTGGCCGCGACGCGGACGAGGGTGCCGCTGGAGCGGAGCACGGCCTTGCCGACGGGGTGGCGCTCGGCCTCGTAGGTGTCGAGCAGGGCCGGGTCGGCCCCGCGCAGGACCGCGGCGAGCTTCCAGGAGAGGTTGGCCGCGTCCTGGAGGCCGGTGTTCATGCCCTGGCCGCCCGCGGGCGAGTGGCAGTGGGCGGCGTCCCCGGCGAGGAAGACGTTCTGGGCGCGGTAGGTCTGGGCCTGGCGCTCGTCGGAGTGGAAGCGGGAGACCCAGCGTGGGTCGTGGAGGCCGAAGTCGCTGCCGAAGGCGCGGCGCATCGCGGCACTGATCTCCTCGGCCTCGACCGGGGCGTCCTCGGGGCGCTGGTCGTGGCTGTTCCAGGCGAAGACGCGCCAGTAGCCGTCGCCGAAGTCGGCCGCGAAGGAGAAGGCCCCGTTGGCACCGTTGGCGACCGGGCTGCGCGGGGGCGGGTCGCTGAGCTTGACGTCGGCGAGCATGATCGATTCGAGGACGGCCTCGCCGGGGAAGGGGATGCCCGCGGCCTTGCGGACCGCGGAGTTCACGCCGTCGGTGCCGATCACGTAGCGGCCGGTGTAGTCGCCTTTGTCGGTGTGGACGGTGGCCGTTTCGGCGGTCTGGTCGAGGCCGGTGACCTTGTGGTCGTATAGGATCGCGACTCCGGCGCGCAGAGCGCGGTCGCGCAGGACCTGCTCCATCTTGTACTGCGGGGTGGAGTAGAGGTACGGGAAGCGGGTGGGCAGTTCGGTGAGATCGAGCTCGACGCGGCCGAACAGGAACAGTTTCCCGAGTTCGTTGCCGCCCAGGGCGAAGAGTTCGTCGGCGAGGCCGCGGGCGTCGAGGACCTCGATGGTGCGGGCGTGGACGGCGAAGGCGCGCGAGAGGTTCGAGAGGTCCTTGCCGCGCTTCTCCAGGACGGTGACGGCGATGCCCGCTTCGGCGAGGTCGCCGGCGAGCAGGAGGCCGGTGGGCCCGGCGCCGACGACGATGACTTCGGCTTGCTGCTGGTCAGACATGGTGGTCTCCCTTGGGGTGAGCCGATGAAGCTTAATTCATCAACTGATGAATTAAGCTTATGGGAAGGGACCCGGGAAGGGAAGCCTTTCGGCCGAGTTGTGATGGAGGACAACGGCGACCTGTGAGAACAGTGCCTGGAGTGCCCTGGAGATGCAGCAGGGCCGCGGGAGGTGAGAGACCCGCGGCCCTGTTCGTACTGCCGAAGATAGGTTAGCATAACCTAACTTCGAGATGCAATCGGTCACCACCGGAGAAATGCGCCCACACCGCCGACCTGCTTCCCCAGGCCTCCGGCCAGGATCGACACCTTCGCGTCCGAGGACAGCGCCATCTCGATCATCGCCTCGCCCAGCTGCGCGTCGGCGATCG
This sequence comes from Glycomyces sp. NPDC046736, assembly GCF_040645615.1. Lineage (NCBI taxonomy): Bacteria > Bacillati > Actinomycetota > Actinomycetes > Glycomycetales > Glycomycetaceae > Glycomyces > Glycomyces sp. NPDC046736. The sequence continues at coordinate 40,019 of NZ_JBEYYO010000012.1, forward strand.
CGGAGGCCACCTCGGCCTCGCCGGGCGCGATGGCGTCGGCCAGGACCGAGCCCTCGGGGATGCGGCGGCCGCTCCAGACCGAGTCGCGTTCGATGAGCAGCCGATCGACGCGGCCCTCCTGGAGCGCGTCGAGCACCTCCTCCGAACCGAGCGCGGTCTTCTTGGGCCCCGCCTCTGCGAAGTCGGCGGCGAGCTTCCCGTCCCGCTGCGCTCTGGCCGCGGCGATCTCGGGCGCGAGCGCCTCTTCGATCTGCGCGGGGGTGGCCTGGCTGAGCACCAGCTTCGAGGGCACGACCTCGGCCTTGAAGCCGTTTCGCAGCGATTTCGAGGCGGCCTCGACCAGCTCGGGGTCGCCGGTGACGACCAGGAGCTCCCAGCCGAACGTGGTCGCGTGCTCCTCGATCGTGCTGTGCGCGGCGGCCAGGAACTTCTGGAGGTGCTCGGCCACGCGGAAGTCGAACAGGTCGTACTGGGTGTAGGAGCTGGCGCCCCTCTGGCTGGCGGGGCCCTTCATGACGCGCCATTCGGAGGTGTCGAGTTCGAAGTGGAGCCCCGAGACCTCCTCGCACAGGCCGAAGCGGACGTCGAGCAGGCGCATGCCCTTGCCGTCCACGACGGCCACGCCCACGGGCGCGCCCTCGGCCCAGGCGCCGAACATCGGGGAGATGTGGGAGCGGGGGGCCAGGGCGATGCGGTCGGTCAGGGGCGTCTGCATCGCGACGCTGTAGGAGCGGCCGCTGTCGAGGGCCACGAACAGCGCGCGCCCCACCCCGGGGGCTCCGGGCCGGACGAGCTGCTCGATGTCGAGCTTCATCTCCTCGACGCGGCGGCCGAGGATCGAGCGGGTGGGGTTGTCGACGGCCTCGATCAGCTGCTTGAGCCCCTGATCGAGCCGGGTCTTCCAGGGCGGTTGGGATCCTTCCTGCCGGGGGTCGGCGTTGACGTAGAGCGAGAGCACGCCGGCGTCGTCGCGCAGGTTCACCAGCTTCAGTTGCGTCTCGCGGTCCATCGGCATGGCGATCGCCTCCTCGTAGAGCGGAATTCGACTCAGGATATTCCGGCGGTTACCCGTTCGGGGAGCTTTCGCCACCTCCTCAGGCGCGGGAGGCGGGCAGCGGCGCGGCGGGGGTCGCGCCGATCGGCACGAACCCCAGTTCACGAGCCGCGGCGGCGGCCTCGCCACGGGTGGCGACGCCGAGCTTGTCGAGGATGTTGGCCACGTGGAACTTGACGGTGTGCTCGCTGATGTGAAGCGCCTCGGCGATCTGCCGGTTGCGGTGGCCGCGCAGGAGATGGCGCAGGACGTCGATCTCGCGGGGGCCCAGGCGGTCGGCGCGCGCGGCGGGGCGCGGCGGCGTGTCGTGGAGCGGCAGCGCCGCGGTGAGGGTGCTGCCCCAGCCGGGCACGGCGTCCACGGCGAGGGTGCCGCCGAGGGCCGCGAGGCCTTCGGCGACGCGGCGCACGCGCGGGTCCTCCGGGTCGAGGCGGCCGGGGCCGTCGTCGCGGACGGTGACGTGGAGGACGCCGTCGCGCAGTGCCCAGGCGATACGGACGCGGGTGACGCCGGACTGCTCCACGGCGGTGAGCGCCGCGCCTCGGGCCGCGGCCCGAGCGGCGACCGCGATCGCGCCGGGCAGCGCGGTCCGCGGCGACTCGGGCGCGTCGAGTTCGAGTTCGATGTCGTTGTGGCGCATGAGGAGCATCAGCCGGTCGGCCATGCTCGCGAAGGCGTCGCCGAGGGTCTCCGCGTCGCCTTCGCGGCCGGTCTCGGTGCGCAGTTCGACCATCGCCTCCGCGGCGAGGTCGGTGGCGGTGCGGCGGGCCGCGGCGTCGGAGAGGCGGCGCGAGCGCAGGGCCCCGAGGACGGCGGCGAGGGCGGTCGCGTGGCGGTCGGTGCGCTCGACGGTCTCGCGGGCGCGGTCGTGGGCCTCGACGTGGGAACGGGAGAGTTTCACCGGTTCGACCTGGGCGTTCAGCGTGAGGACGCGCCAGGCGGCGATCTCCCAGAGCCGCTGGACCGCGAGGCCCGCGTCCTGTGCGGGATCGGCGGTGGAGTCGGGTTCGGTGCCGTTGCGCGAGCTGAAGGTGGGTTCGGCGCGGTCATGGTCCTCGGAGGGGGTGCGGGCGGGTTCGGTGCCGTTGCGCGAACCGGAAACGGGTTCGGGGTGGTCGAGGCCCCTGGAGGCGGGAGGAGCGGCGGGTTCAGGGTCGGTGAGCACCGCGAGGACCGAACCGGCCGAGCCGGGCGGCGCGGCGGCCACGGCGATTACTCGGTGTTCGATGTCGTCGACGGTGATCGTCCCGTGCCACGGGGTGCCTGGGAGGACGAGCCCGGCGAGGCGGGTCATCTCGGCGGCGGCCTCGGGACCGGCCGGGGCGTCGCCGGTGCTGCGCACTTTCGCCGCGACGCAGTCGCCGCTGAACAGGAGCAGTCCTCGATGCGGAAGGACCTCGTCGAGGACCGCGGAGACGCACGGGAGGATGCGCGGCAGCGGGGCGTCGAGCAGGTCTTGGAGGCGCGCGAGCGCGGTGGCGAGCTCGTGAGGCGTCATGGATCAACAGTAATGCGAACACGGCCGGGCGCGGCCTGCTCGTTCGGGGCGGCGGAACCGCTCGAACGGGCGGGCGGCGGCGGGGCTTCGCGCGGCGAGACTTCAAGGCGACGCTCACGATGAGGAGGACGCATGGAAGCACGAGGACGGCTCGCCGATGCCGGAGTACTGTTGGCGCGCTTGGGAACCGGGGTCATCCTGCTGGCCTACGGCTGGCAGAAGCTCGCGGAGTGGGGACTCGACGCGACCGCGCAGGCGATGGGCGGCGGCGGTGTGCCGCTGCCGCAGGTCAGCGCGCACGTGGCGGCGTTCGGCGAACTCGCCGCGGGGGCGGCGCTCATCGCCGGCGTGCTGGTGCGGGCGGCGGCCGTGGGGGCGGCGCTCGTCATGGTCGGCGCGATCGTGTTCGTCAACGGCGCGAGCGGGATCTACGCGGACGCGGGCGGCTACGCGTTCCCGCTCGCGGTGGGGGTCGCATGCCTGCTGCTGGCCGTGACCGGTTCGGGCCGTTACGGTCTCGACCCGTACGTGCTGCCGCTGGTGCTTCGCCGACGAGAAACGCACCGGGCAGCGGCGTGACCAACCCGAACCTCCGACGCGGCGCGGGACCCCAAGACGCCCCGCGCCGCTGGCGCTGCGCCCGCTCTCCGACGAACTGCGCCGTGCTACGCGCGCGGTGCGCCCACGCATGTCCCGTGCGACCGGAGAACGCACCAGCCCGGCACTTCAAGGCGCGCGCCCGTGCGGCCGGTGCGAGCATTCGAGGCGCTCGCCGCAGCCCGTGCGCGCAGTGCGGGCGTTCCCGACACCGCTGAGGCACTCGCCGCAGCCCCGTGCGGGCGCTCCCGACACCGCTGGAGCGCTTGCCTCAGCCCCGCGCGGGCGGTGCGAGGACGCGTCCCGCCGCCGTCACCTTGACGAATATCCCGTCGAGACATGACGAACGCGTCCCGCGCGCCTTGTCGGGCGCGGGACGCGTTCCGTCATCGGTCAGATAGGGCAGCCGTCGGGCCCGCAGGCCTCGGCATCTTCTGCTCCGGTGATCGGGGTGATCGCCGGTTTCTTTTCGCCCCAAGCCTTTTCGAGGATCTCGGCGAACAGGTCGGTGGGCTGGGCGCCGGAGACGCCGTACTTCTCGTCGATCACGAAGAACGGGACCCCGGTGGCGCCGAGCGCGGCGGCTTCGGCCTCGTCGGCGCGGACCTCGGCCTTGTACGCCTCAGGGTCGTCGAGCACGGCCACGACCTCGTCCCGGTCGAGCCCGGCGGCCACCGAGACCTCGATGACGCGGTCGCGTTCGAAGATCGAGGCCTCGTCGGCGAAGTTCGCGGCGTAGAACGCGCTCCAGACCTCGGCCTCGACGCCGCGAGCGGAGGCGAGGTGCAGCAGTCGGTGCAAGTCGAAGGTGTTGCCGTGATCGCGGCCCTCGGAGCGGTAGTCGAGGCCCTCGGCCTTGGCGAGATCGCCGAGCTTGTACTCGTTGGCCTGCGCCTGTGCGGGGCTGATGCCGTACTTCTTGGCGATCATGGGCACCACGGCGTCCACGTCCCCGGGCGCGCGGTCGGGGTCCAGCTCGAACGAGCGGTGGCGCACCTCGACGTCCACCTTCCCGTCGAGCCGCTCCACGGCCTTGTCGAACCGGGCCTTGCCCACGTAGCACCACGGGCAGGCGATGTCGGACCAGATGTCAACACGTAGCTTCGTCACCCCACCCCCAACACTTGAAGCTTCCACCGAATTCCACTCCGTGCCCCACCTCTCCTCCCCCCGCCGACCCCAAACCCCCGTTCAGGTACCCTGTCCCAGGCCCAACGCGCCCCCAACAGCGCGCCCCGGGTGCTTAGCTCAGCGGTAGAGCACCTCCCTTACAAGGAGGTGGTCACAGGTTCGATCCCTGTAGCACCCACCACAAACTCGCAGGTCACAGGCTATCTGTCTGCGACAGGGCGGAGCGTTTCATGCTCTTGTCCGTGACGAGCATCGTTCGGCGCCGGGGAGGCGGTTTCGGCGCCTTCTGGTTGGTCCCAGACTCTGATTCCCAGGACGTAGTCCCACGAGGCCGATCGCTGGGTCCGATGATCATGCTTGCCACCGGCCTGGGCATTCGGGAGCCGGACGAGGGCGGGATTGATCAGGATTCGAGAAGCGCAGGTGAGGTGCGGAAACCTAGCATCGAGGGGTCGGCTTCGATTGATGAGGAGTGAGTGATGGCGGAGAAGCAGAGCTCGGTCGGGTTCAGTGCGGAAGAGCGGGCGGCCATGAAGGAGCACGCTGCGGAGCTCAAGAAGGAGCAGAAGCGCGGGAAGCGGGCGGGCAGGAAGGACGGCACTGCCGATGTGCTCGCCAAGATCGCCGAGATGGAGGGCACCGACCGGGAGCTGGCGGAGCGGGTGCACGCGATCGTCACCGAGAACGCGCCGGACCTGTCACCGAAGACCTGGTACGGGATGCCCGCGTACGCCCGGGACGGCAAGGTCGTGTGCTTCTTCCAGAGCGCCCAGAAATTCAAGTCCCGGTACGCGAGCTTCGGTTTCAACGACATCGCCGAGCTCGACGACGGCGACATGTGGGCCACCGCGTTCGCGCTGGAGGAGATCACGCCCGCCGTCGAGAAGAAGCTCATAGCGCTGGTCAAGAAGGCCTGACGTCAGCGGGCGGCCACTTCGAGGGCGTCGAGGACTTCGGCCTGGTCTGCGGGGACCGATATGGACCAGGCCAGGCCGGTCGGGGCCTCGGTGAAGGCGAACTCGAAGAACGAGCAGCAGCCGCTCTCGCGAGCGGCCAGGTCGCGGGCCTCGGCGGCGAAGGCCGGGTCGAGGACCAGGTGCAGCCTGGTCGGGTTCGGCCGCTGCGCCGAGCGCACTGCCCTGGCGAACAGGGACGCGAACTCCAGCTCGCGAGCGGGCCGGTCGGCCTCGTCGAGCGTGCAGGCGGCTGGGGCCCAGCTCGCGGCCTGGCCGCAAGTGCAGCCTCCGGCGTCGGCGCAGGCCGGGCCGCAGGTCGGGGCCGGGGAGCGAGTACCCAGCTCGATGAATTCGCGGCTCACGGCTTCGTCCCGAATCGTTCGGCCGCGCGGGCCTTGGCCTTCGCGGCCTCGACTTCGCGGTCGCGCGGGGCCGCCGAGGTCACCAGGGTGTCCATGAGCTCCTGCGTGGCGGCGGCGACCGCCGCGACGGCGCGGTCGAAGGCCTCCTGGTTGGCCTGGGACGGGTGCGTCGACCCCGAGAGTTTGCGGACGTACTGCAACGCCGCCGCGTTGACCTCTTCGGAGGTCGCCGGCGGTTCGAGGTTGAACAGGGTTCGAATACTGCGACACATGCCTCAAGCCTGCCACGCCCCGGCGACACTCAGGCGTGGTCCTTGTTCGGCACCGCGAAGCTGAGGATCGCGCTCACGGCACTGACGATGATCGCGCCCCAGAACGCGGGCCAGAAGCCGTCGATCTCGAACGGCAGGCCGAGCCGGGACGCGATCCACTCGGTGAGCAGGAACAGCAGGCCGTTGACCACGAGGGCCGCCAGACCCACGGTGACGACGTAGAGGCAGCCGGTGGCCTTGCGGATCAACGGCTTCAGCACGGCGTTGACCAGGCCGAAGACCAGCGCGACGCCGATCAGCGTGAAGGCGTTGCGCGCCGGTCCGTCGGCGTCGGCGTGGATGCCGTCGAGGATCCACGTCGCGAACGCGAGCGCCGCCGCGGTGATCAGCGTGTGCATGAGGAAACGCATGAGCGGCCTCCGGTTCAGGACAGCAGTTTGGCCTTCGCCGCGGCGAACTCCGCGTCGTTGAGGACGCCCGAGGCGTGCAGCTGGCCGAGCTGTTCGAGCTTGGCGATCACGTCGTCGCCCGCGGGAGCCGGTGCGGCCGTCGGTGGCGGTGCGGCCTGCTGCTCACGGTAGGCGGCGGCCTCGGCCTCGGTCTGCTCGCGGCCGGCCGCGGCGCGGCTCATGGAGCGGTTCACGGCTCCGGCGGTGCCGGCGATGACGGCCGTGCGGGCCATCGTGCCGAGAAGTCCGGGGCGTCCCACGCGTCGGATCATCGTCGTGCCTCCTGTCAGTGTTCGGCGAGTTCGTCGAGGGCGGCGGCCGGGACGCGCTGCCAGTCGAGCAGGTGGCCGCCGACCCCGCGCACCGATTCGGCGAGGGTCGAGGCCCACGAGTGCTCGAAGATGAGCATCCCGATCGCGGTGTCGGGCTGGAGTTCCTCGGCGACGGCCTCGGCGTCCTCGGCGCTGAGCAGGCCCGCCGGTTCGCCCACGAGCGCGGCGAGGCGGTCGTCCACGCTGGAGGCCTCCATCCACTCGATCGACCCGTCGGACCCGCGGCTGACCAGCAGTGCGTCGAGCACGTCGATCGTGCCGTCCGAGGAGAGCCGTTCGAGCTCGGCCAGGACCCGCCCGTCGAAGCGGTTCCCCGAGAATTCCACCAGGACGAGGTCCACCGGTGCGCTGCCTGCCATGCCTGCCTCCCACTTGCGCTGCGAAAACGCTGCCTGGACGGGACGCTACACGCCGGGACGGGCGGCCGTGACGGTTTCTCGCGATGCTCAGAACGTCTTGGGCAGCGCGAGCAGCACGATCGCGGCCCCTATGAACGTGATCAGTGCGGCCGAGGAGAGGATGCGCTGCGAGCGGAGCGTGCGGGTGCGGCCCGCGACGCCCGCGAAGAACAGCGCGAGCGCGAGGATCACGGCCATGAACACGTAGTTGTCGGAGCGCTGGTTGTACTCGTGGGCGTCGGCGGTGGAGGCCTCGGCTTTCGCGACGAGTTCGGCGGCGACGGCGTCGGAGGCGGGCTGGTACTCGGCCATCTCGAAGGGCGTGGCCGGGGCGTCGGGGTCGACCATCGGCCGGGTGGCGATCCAGGCGTCGACGGCGGTCTTGAACTCGGGGCGAAAGCGGTCGTAGAGGAAGCCGGAGACCTCGTCGGGGTTCGGGGTGTAGTCCCCCGCGGGCCTCGGGGAGGTGCCGTCGACGATCTCGGTCTGGAGCGCGTCGATCCACGAGGTGAAGGCCACGAGGTCCTTGAGGCGGTCCTGCCCGGCGTCGGTGCTGGCCTTCGCCGACTCGGTGCGCGCGGCCCCGGCCTCGGCGAACGCGATGGCCTGGAGGCCGCTCCACTTGGCGCTCTGGAACCCGGCCCAGGCGGTGCCGACGGCGGCCAGCGCCATGACGATCGTCAGCGCCAGGTCGACCCAAGGCCGCATCTGGGGTCTCGCGTCGTCCATGTGCAGCCTCCGTCCCCTGTGTACGGGTGAGGCTAGCCGGGTCGAAGGCGCCGAGAGGGCGAAACGGGCACGGGCGGTCGCGGACGGGGTGATGATCGTCGTGGGGAGGCGTCATGGCCAAGAGTTCGGGGCGGATGGTCGGTGCGGCGGTGTTGCTGCTGGTCGGGGGTTGCTGGCAGGCGGTGGTGGGGTTGCAGGCGGTGGCCGAGGGCGGGTACTTCACGGCTCCTGAGGGGTATGCGTTCGCGTTCAGCATCGCCGCTTGGGGTTGGGTGCATCTGGCCGTGGGCGCGCTGGCGGTCGCGGTGGGCGTGCGCCTGTTCTGGGGCGGGACGACGGCGCGCGTGCTCGGGCTCGGGCTCGCTTCGGCGTCGTTGGTCGCGAATTTCCTGTGGTTGCCGATCGAACCGTGGTGGTCGGTGGTGCTGATCGGGTTGGACGTGTTCGTGATCTGGGCGCTCGCGACCGCGGGCGGGCGGTTGCGGGTGTCCGTAGAGCGTTAGGCGCGTTGGGGTTCGGTCGCGGCGCGGCCGATGACCTCCACGATGAGCGCGAGGACGCCGACGAGGATCGCCACGGTGACCACGCCGGAGACGCCCGGGTGTCGCCATAGGACGATCCAGGCCAGACCGGCGAGGACGAGGACCAGTTCGATGCCGCGGCGGTGGCGGTGGACGAAGTCGCCCGCCGCGCCGAAGGTGAGTCCGGCTCCGGCGAGGCCGCGGGCGGCGGCGTCGCGGGCGGAGACGCCGAGTCTGCGGGTGGCGCGGGCGGCGGTGCCGGGGCCGAGGAGCCAGCAGGCGAGCGCCACGATGATCGCGATGACCGTGAGGGTCTGCGCGCCGCCTTGGAGGAAGCGCGTGACGGTGTCGTAGACGTTCGCGGCGGCCTGCTGGGACTGGACGGCGTCGCCGAGCCCGGCGAGGTAGGCGCCGCGGCCGATGGCCAGGCCGCCGATGAGCAGGAGCATCGCGCCCGCGACGCAGAGCGCGCCGACGAGCAGGCCGCGGCGGCGGTCCGGTGCGGTGAGTACGCCCGCGGCCAGGAGCGCGAGCCCTGCGATCGGGAGGACCCACGCGGCGGCGTCCAGGAGCGACGCGGCGCTGCGGAGCTTGGGGAAGGCCTCGGATTCGGCGATGGTGAACTCGACGGAGACCTTCGGGATGCTCGCGGCGAGGCTGAAACCGGAGTCGACCAGGCGTTCCTTGACGCGTTCGAGGACCGGGGCGAGGTCGAGCACGAGGTCTTGGCCTTGCAGGGCGAGGAGGTCGCCGCCGTCGCCGGTGAGGACGCCGACCAGCGCGGTGTGCGCCGCGCGGGAGGCCTCGCGCCACAGTTCGGTGAACTGGTCGGAGTAGACGACCTCGTGGACCTTCTTCTCGATGAAGGAGTCGACGCCGGAGGCGAGGGGGACGCTGAGGCGGTCGAGCACGTCGGGCGCGCCCTTGGTCTGGACGGCGTCGATGGCTTGGGCCACCAGGGTTTCGACGTCGAGGGCCTCGTCGACCGCGGTGGAGATGCGGGTGGCGACGGCGGCGCGGACTTCGGCGTCGGTGGCGAGGGGTTCGACGTTGTCGACGAAGCGGTCGGTGTCGAGCACTTCGTTGCGGGCGAACACGGTGACGGCGGCGAGCATGAGGACGATCGCGCCGATCACCAGGAGCGCGGCCGAGCCGGTCCAGCGCAGGCCGCTCCGGGCCTTGCGGGTGCCGACCTGGGCGCGGAGGCGTTCGAGCTCGGCGCGTTCGGCCCGGTTGAGGGCGTCGGACATGGCGGTCTCCTTCAATCAGCGGCGGTCGAGGCGCGGCAGGACGGTGGCTTTGGCGATGAGCTGCACGGCCGCGCACGCGGGCACGGCGACGAGGACCCCGAGGACGCCGGCGACCGCGCCTCCGATGAGGACGCTGGTGATCGCGGCGAGGCTGGAGACCTGGACGGTGCGGTTCATGACCTTCGGGTAGATCAGGAAGTTCTCCAGCTGCTGGTAACCGACGAAGAACGCGACGGCCACGAGCGCGGCCGGGAGCGACACGGTGAGGGTGACCAGGGCGCACACGATCGCGCCGAGCGTGGCCCCGAGCTGCGGGATGAGGTCGAGCCCGGCCACGACGAGGGCGAGCGCGAGCGGGTAGGGGGTGCCGAGGACGAGCATGAGGAGGAACGCGCTGACGCCCGCGCACAGGGCCACGAGGATCGCGCCGGTCATGTAGCCGCCGACCTTGTCGAGCACGCCGTCGGCGAGCGCGCGGCCTTCGGCGCGCCGGGAGGCGGGGGCGAGTCGGAACGCGCCGCTCAGGATCCGCTCGTATCCGATGAGGAAGTAGAGGGTGAGGACGCCGACGGTGAAGACCACGAAGAGGGCTCCGGCGACCGAGACGGCGCTGCCGATGACGCCGCTGGCGAGCGACCCGATGCGGTCGGGGGTCAGGTAGGTGGCGAACTGCTCGAAGACGTGGTGGCGCGCTTCGAGGTCCTGCATGGCGTCGGTGTTGGCGAACCAGATGAGGTAGTCGTCGAGGGAGCCGACGAGGCCGATGATCTCGTTGACCGCGACGGGGACCACGACCGCGCCGAGGAGCCCGACGAGGGCGAGCCCGCCGAGCAGCATGGCGGTCACGGCGGCCGGGCGGCGCAGTCCTTTGCGGACGAGGAAGGTGACGGCCCGGTTGAGGCCGGTGGCGAGGAGCCACGCGACCAGGAACATCACCAGGACCGAGCTGAGGACCGGCAGGAGCAGCGCGAAGGCGATGACGACGGCCGCGCCGAGGGCCGCGAGGAGTCCGAAGCGGAACGGGGAGCGGAGCACGAGGGGTTCGGTCCGGACGGGCCGGGACATGCGCAACGGGCGTGCCGCGAACCCCCGCCTGCCGCCCATGCCGCGCCCCCTCGCTCGGCGTACGCACCGAACCTCCAGATCGTACGGTCGGACAGGGAGCTGATCAGGGGTTTTCTCGCATTCATGAGCGCGTGAACGCTGACAGGCCGGACGTGGAACGGCCCGCCGGGTTGGTTCCGGCGGGCCGTGCTCTCTTAAGCGTTCATTCCTGTCGGTCTGCGTCGGGCCAGGCTCATCGCTGCTGCTCCGAGCACTGTAAGGAGTACCGCGGCCTTGATGAGCGCTGCGGTGTCGCCTCCGGTGACCACCAGGTCGGGCACCGGCTTGGTCCACGAGTTCGTGACCGTGGCCGCGTCGCAAGTGGTGTCGTCGCAGGCGGTCACGGTGAACTCGGCGGTGTCCTCGTCGCCGATGGTGATTTCGGTGGTCTCGGCGTTGCCGTCGCCGGTCTCGGTGAGCGTGCACTGCGCGCCCGCGGGCAAGTCGGCGTAGGCGGCTTCGCCTGCGCCGGTGACCTCCCTGGTGGGACCGCCCGGGATCTCGACCGGGACGGCCTCGCCGTCCACGACCCGCACGCAGTCGAGCGTGAACTCGAACGTGTCGCCCTCGTGGTCGCCCGCGGCGGTGCCGGTCAGGGCCTTGCTCACCGCGAGGCCGCCGGTGTCGAACCGGTTGGTGACCGTCAGGCCGACCTCGTCGTCCTCAGGGACGATCACCGTCGGGCCGTCGTCGATGCCGCCGCTCACGGTGACCTCGGTCGCGCCGCCGGTCAGCGTCTCGGCCGCGGTGCACTCGGCGCCCGTGGGCAGTCCCTCGTAGACCGTCGGTTCGTCCACGTCGAACTCGCGCACGGGACCGTCCGGGATCTGGACCGGGACCACGGCCATGCCGGTGTCGAACGTGCAGGTCAGCTCCACCTCGAACGGGCCGGTGCCGTACAGGTCGGCGCCGTCGCCGGTGACCTCCTTGACGATTTCGAGCGAACCGGCGGTGAGCACGTTGATCGCGTGCAGCGTGACCGGCTCGTCGGCGTCCACGGTGACCTCACGCGGCAGGATCACCGACATGGTCGCGCCGCCGGTCGCGGTCTCCTCGGCCGAGCAGTCGGCCCCGGCGGGCAGGTCCGTGATCTCGGCTTCGAGCGGCTCGGTGCCGCCGAGGACGATCTCGCCCTCCCACACGGTCCGGCGGCCGGACGCGTCGTCCAAGACGCAGGTGACCTCGATCGTGAACGGGCCGGGGATCACCGGGCCCACGCCGCCGCCGATGACCTCCTTCTCCAGACGCAGGACGCCGGTCTCGAACACGTTGACGGCGGTCGCGGTGTTGTCCGGATCGCCGCCCGCGTCCGGGTAGAGGTCCATGTCGGTCGTGTCGCCGTCGACGACGACCGGGTCCTCACCGGTGTGGACGGTCGTGATCGTGGTCGAGGCCGCGCCCTTGGTGTCGGTCTCGGTGATCGTGCACTCGGCCCCGGCCGGGAGCCCGTCGAACTCGGCCTCCTCACCGTCGGCGAGCTCCACGACCATCGGGGCGTCGGGGCCGTAGCCGTCGGCGTAGACCGGCTCCCCGAGGAACGTGCAGTCGACCTCGAACGTGAACGGCCCGTATGTGATCGGGTTGCCGTCCTGGTCCACGGCGTCCGAGTCCACGCTCTTGCGGACGATCAGCCCGGCCAGCTCGTAGACGTTCTCGGCCGTGATCAGCAGCGGGTCCTCGTCGTCGCGGGTCACCTTGACCGTGTTGGCGCTGAACGAGGTCGAACCCGAACCGTCCGCTTCGGTCACGGTGCACTCGGCGTCGTAGGGCAGGTCGTCCACGACCACGGTCTCACCGGCCGCGACGACCTGGACCGCCTTGTCCCCCAACGGGACGTCGTCCTCGACGCGGGTCCCGATCGCCGAACGGCACTGGAGGTTCAGCGTGAACTCGTCGGGCGCGTACGCCGCGCCGTCGCCGGTGACCTCCTTGGTGATCGCCAGATGCCCGGTGGCGAGGGCGACGCCGACGCGCGCGCCCTCGGTGAGCGGCAGGTCCTGGCCGCTCTCGGTCTCACCGCCCACGGAGGCCGAGTTCCAGGCGATCGTGTCCTTCCCGGGCGTCTCCGAATACGGCGGCGCGGTCATGATGAACTCGAACCCGATGGTCTCCAGCGGATCGAACAGGTTCTCGGCCGGGAAGAAGGCCTCGTAGCGCAGCGCCTTGATGCTGTCGAGGATCTCGTCGGTGAATGCCGGGCCCCCGAACTGCGGGAACAGGGTCCAGGACTCGTCGGGGCACTCGACGGTCCGGCCGCACTGCACGATCTCGTCGGTCCAGTACAGCTCCAGCCGCGTCCCCGGGGGCACCGGCGTGGTCAGGCGCGCCGTGCCCTCGAACAGCGGCCGCCACTGCGAACCGCGCGGGTTCGGGTTGATCGCGCCCGTGTCGCCGATCGCCGGAAGCTCGTCGAAACCGACCACATGGGACAGGCCCAGGTTGCCGGTGTTCATGCCCTCGAAGCGCCAGATGTGGTCGCCGCCGGGCTTGAGGATCGGGACGCACGGGGAGACGAAGAACCCGTTCGCGTTCGGTGTGCAGTCCTCGGCGGGCACGTCGTCGCTCACCGAGAGCTCACCGAGCTCGTCGTCCACGGCTCGCACGGACTTCACGGCCCGGATCGACGCCGACGAGGAGACCTGCACCGAAGCGTTGGCCTGGCATTCCCCGGTGTCGGGGTCGAGTGTGCCGGTGCACTCGTCCCACGGCCGGTCGCCCGAGACGCCCGCCGTGTTCTCCACGACGGAGCCGCCCGCAACGCCGGGACGGATCATGAGCTGGATCGTGATCGTGTACGTCTGGCCCACTTCGAGCACCGAACCGGACGGGAAGGAGAACACGATCTGCTCCACGTTCCCGGTGATGTCCGTGGTGACTTCAGCCGCGTCGGTCGGCAGCGCCGGACCCGTGGCCGGGTCGGGGGCCGCGCCGTCGAGCGCGTAGGCGAACGCGCCCTCGCCGCCCGGATAGACGTCCGGGTCGAACGTCAGCTGCGCACCCGTTGCGTCCGTGGGCATCACGTCGCGGACCACCGGGTCCACGATGGCCCGGTCGCCGGTGTTGGTGACCTGGATCGTGTAGGGGAACGTGGTCGACGGCGCCTTGATGCCGCCGTCGACCGCGCCGTCGGCGAGCTTGACGATCTCGACCGCGTTCACCGCGTGCCGGTAGAGCACGGTGGCCTGCGCGTCGTCCTCGGCGCTGACCGGGGAGCCGTCGATGATGACCGCGCCTTCGACGCGCGCGGTCATGTTGTTCGTGGCCACGCCCGCGTTCGTCTCGCCCGGCGCGGGGTCGTTGCCGGTCAGGTCGCTCAGGACCGGGCCGCCCGTTCGCAACTCGTCGCGGCGCAGCAGCTCGATCGGGACGGCCTGGAGCGGGTTGGCCGGGTTCTCCCAGATCGCGCCGTCGGCGCGGGTGAAGGTGAACCGCAGACCCTGCACGTCACCGGCCGCGACCCCGTCCGGCAGAACGAGACTCGTGCCCGGTTCGCCGTCGACCCAGGAACCGCCCGTGACCTCGACGCCCGAGCCGCCGTCTGGAGAAGGCACTGTTGTGAAGGTCCCGCCGGTAAAGGCGTCGACCTGGACGGTGTCGATCGGCGCGGCGAACGAGAAAGCACCGAATCCGGAGAAGTCGTACTGGTTCCACAGCAGCGGCTCGTCGTCGGTGAGCGTCATCAGGTTCGTGCGGGTCGAGCCGCCCGGCTGCCCGGTGATCGTCATCGTGACCGGGCCGTTCGACGGCTCGGTGATCGAGTCGGGCGAGAACGACTTCCCGGCCTCGACCGAGATGTCGATGTCGGTCAGCTCGATCTGCGCGTTGTCGAAGGCCGTGGGCGTGTCGTCCTCGGTGCCACCGAGGTCCGACACGCTCGCGAGCGTCCCGTTCGTCACCGGCGAGTCGTCCTCGATCACCGGGTCGCCGCCCACGCGGTGCGTCGCGCGCAGGCGGGCATCGAACACCAGCGTCGCGTGCGCGCCCTCGTCGATGCGGCCGGTGTGGGTCACCGTGATGCCCACGGCATTCGCGAGGCTCCCTTCGGAGAGCGCGAGCGCCTCCTCGACGGTGTAGTCCGAAGTCGAAGCGTCCTCGAAGAGGATCGTGACCACCGTGTTCGCAGCCCCCGGCGGGATCGTGATGTCCACGATGTCCATCAGGTCGAACACGTCGAACGGGTCGTCCCCGCCGGACGGATCGGTGATCTGGAGCGTGTCGACCTTCGCGGCCGTGCGGTTGACCGCGTCGACCGTGACCCGGCCGGACGGATACGAGGCCGGGTCGGTGCCTGCCGGCGGGATGCCGAGCGGGCCGCCGGTCCAGTCCTTGGTGACGTCGACGTTGAGCGGCACGTCGATGATGAGCACGTCGTCGCCGTCGGTGTCGCGCACGACCTGGGTGCCGTCGGTGAAGCCGGTGGCGCTGGCGGTGTCGTGGACCTGGCCGGGCGAACCGTCCACGTTGTACTCGCGGCTGCCGAGGACCGGGTCCGGGTCGGCCTGCGGGTCGCGGACCACGTCGCGGATCTGGAAGGTCAGGCGCACGGTGCGGTCGTTTCCGGTCGAGCGCGAGACGCCGTCGCCGACCTGCGGGAGCGTCGGGTCGGTGCCGATCCGGTCGGCGCGGGTCGGGCTCTCGATGAAGACCAGGCGCACGCTCGTGGTCGAGGCGATCTCGTCGGTGTTGAGCGTGTAGCCCGGGAAGGTCCCGTCGCAGGCGGCAGGGCATGGGTCGCTCGCGGCGCGGACCCAGGCGGTGCCGTTCCACAGTTCGACGCGGTCGACGGCGTCGTAGGTCATCCACGGGTCGTCGGCGGGCGTGATCGGATCGATGGAGACCAGGTCGAACGCGTTGAAGAACGTGTCGCCGACCGGGACGCTCGGGTCGGCAACGTCGGAGAGGACCACCTGGTCGAGGCCGGAGTAGCCGCCGGTGGACCAGTGGAGTTCGGCGTCGATCCGGTCGCCCGAGCGGGCGATGATCGTCTTGCCCGAACCCGGTTCGGGTTCGAGGAAGGTCTTGTCGATGAGCTCGCCTTCACCGGGCGTGGTGGGGATGAGCTGGACGTCGGCGCACGCGGGATCGGACTCGGCGCTCAGGTCGTCGGTGGTGGCGCTGGACGCGGCGCAGTCGGTGATCAACGCGTCGTCGGGGATCTCCCCGGTGCCGTCGCGCAGCGAGTCGCGAAGGCCCGCTTGGAAGTTCGGCTGCACCGAGGTCCCGGGCGGGAAGCCGTCCGGGTCGTAGTAGTCGAACTTGAGGCCCTGGATGTCCCCTTGGAGCTCCGGCGGGATCGGGATGTTGACCACGGTCGGGCCTTCGATGGCCTCGGCCCCGGGCAGGACCACCCATTGGGTGCCGTCCCAGTAGGAGATGGTGAGGGTCGCGCCCGCCGGGACGGCGGTCTGGGTGATCGCGGTGGCGTCGAAGGCGTTCCAGAACGGGTCAGCCGGGTCGGTGGGGACTGCGGGCGGGTCCTGGACGACCAGGTGCGTGGCGTCGGTCGTGGAGGCCGGGAACGGCTCGATCTGCGAGGGCAACTGGACGATGACCTTCTCGCCGGGCACCGCGTTGATCTCGGCGGGCGTGATGCGCTTGTCTGCGTCCACGGCGAGGCGGGCGGCGAGGGTGATCAGTGAGTCCTCGGCGGTGTCCGAGCCGGTGTCGCCGCCGTCGGCGACCTCGACGTGGACCTGGTTGTCGTGGCTGAGTTCCTCTTCGGTCTGGTCGGGGTCGGTGTCCACGGTGAACGGGAGGGTGGCCTGCGCGCCGGAGACGATGTCGCCGGTGAAGACCACGGTGAAACCGGTGACGGTCTGGCCGTCCGGCGGCGCGGGCAGGGTGTTCACGTCGGTGGTCGTGAAGGTCTCGGTGGTGCCGTCGGCGTAGGTGTAGGTGATCGAGGCCTCGGTGGCCCCGGTCGGCCACACCACGCCGTCGGTGAAGCCGGTGAAGGTCAGGCCGTTCTCGAACGGGTTGGCGGTGCTCGGGTCGGGTTCGGTGATGGTCATCGTGTCGACCGGGGTGCCGGCGTTGGTGCCGGTCAGGGTCACGGTGCTCGGGTCGCCCGCGGCGACCGGGTCGGGACTGAAGGTCTTCCCGGCGGCCGCGGCCACTTCGAGCGGGACGAGCGTGTAGTCGGCGGAGGCGTCGTCGGTGGCGGTCTCGCCTTCGGCGGCGGTCTCGGCGGTGACGGTGTTGTTCACGGTCGTGGCCGCGTCGATGTCCTCCACGTTGGCACGGTGGACGAGCTCGACCGGGACGGTGGCGGTGCCGCCCGCCGGGATCGGGTCGCCGCTTGAGTTGGTGAACGTGAGGCGGATGCCGCGCACGTCGTCGGGGTCGACGCCGTCGGGCAGGACCGCGTCGGGGCCGGGCGTGCCGGAGACCCACGCGCCGTCGACCCACACGTCGACCTGGACCTGGTCGGCCCCTTCGGGGAAGACCACGTCGCCGAAGCCGGTGAAGGCCAGGTAGTCGAACGGGTTCGGGCTCGCGGACGGATCGGTCGGGTCGGTGAGGCGGAGGTAGTCGACGTCCCCGTTGGACGCGTCGGTGGCGCTGATCGTGGCGGTGGTGGGCGTGCCGGGACGGGCGACGGCCTGGGTGGGGTCGAAGGACTTGTCGGCGGAGACTTCGAGATCGAGCGGGACTATGGGGGTGACCTCGGCGGTGTCGGTGACGGTCGGAGCGTTGTCTGCCGCGAATTCAGCGGTGTTCGGTACGGGGATTCCGTCAGCCGAATGCGGGAGGTCGGGGTCGACGCGGACGAGAATCTGGATGTCCGAGGTGGAACCAGCAATCATTCCGGTTTCACTAGGCGTTAGCTGAGCAATGAATTCGACCGTAACGGTCTGTCCATCCACTTGCACAGTCGCAGGAGACTGGCCATCCACTGTCGGCGTGCCTTCGACGATGAACTCGGAAGGGATGACGTCGGTGACCGTGGCGTTGATGCAGCCAGCATCAAAGTCCGTACAGCCAACTCTGATCGTGTACGTGAATGTCTCACCAGGCTGGACAGTGTCCGTTGAGGCCGCTTTCGTGACAGTAAGCGATGCGTCCTGCGCCACCGCCGGAGCCGCCGGGATCAGCACCATGAACAGCGATACCGCCAGCGCGGCAAAAGCAGCCGCGGCTTTCCGCCCGATCGAGCGCATCGATCCTCCAGTTGAGACAGCCCCAGCGCCGTCCGACATACGACGCCCATCGGAAACTATCACTTTGGGTAATCGAATCCGTACTTATGGAAACTGTGGACACGACGGCGGCCCGCCGGTATGCACCGGCGGGCCGCGTCCGTTGTGTAAACGCCCTCGCGTCACGGCGTGACGATCGCGAAGTCCGGGTCGCCGGGGTCGAGCACGCCCGCGAGTGTCTTGAGCACCGAGGCGTCGCCGCTGATCTCGACCCCGGCGGCCGCGAGGCGTTCGGGGGCGAGGCCGCCGAGCGCGATCGCGGGCAGGCCTCGCAGCGGGGTCGTGATCGTGACATCCGGTTCGTCGTCCTGGCTCGCGCTCGAATAGGTGAGCGCGCCGTTGCGCAGGCGCAGGCGGTAACGCTCGTCCGTGTCGGTCACGACCACGTCGATAGCGATCGCGAGGTCCCAGGCCTTGGGGCCGTCGATCTGGATCGCGATGGCGTCGAAGAACATCGTCGGCGTGAGCGCCCCGATGACGTCGCCGGCGGCGCTCTGCGTGGGCGTGCCGAACTGGCCCTCGCGCAGTTCGGTCGCGCCGGAGAGGTAGAAGTCGCGCCAGGTGCCGTTCTCGGAGCCATAGCCGAGCTGCTCGTAGGTGTCGGCGAGCAGTTCGCGGGCCTCGGCGTGGTCGCGCTCGGCGAAGACGACGTGGTTGGCGAGTTCGGCGGCCCAGCGGTAGTCCCCCGCGTCGAAGGCCTCGCGGGCCTTGGCGAGCGCAGCGTCGGCCCCGCCGATGCAGTCGACGTAGCGCTTGGCCCGCTCGACGGGCGGGTGCTGCCACAGGTTGGCCGGGTTGCCGTCGAACCAGCCGAGGTAGCGCTGGTAGACGGCCTTGACGTTGTGGTTGACCGAGCCGTAGTAGCCGCGGGCGCTCCAGGCGTTCTCCAGGGCCGGGGGCAGTTCGATGGCCTCGGCGATCTCGGGGCCGGTGAGTCCCTTGTTGAGCAGGCGGAGCGTCTGGTCGTGGACGTAGGCGTAGAGGTCGCGCTGGATGGAGAGGAACTCGACGACGCGATCCGCGCCCCAGGTGGGCCAGTGGTGGGAGGCGAACACGACCTCGGCGTCGCCGCCGAAGAGGTCGATCGTCTCGGTGAGGTAGTTGGACCAGCCGTGGGGGTCGCGCACTACCGCACCGCGGAGGGTGAGCAGGTTGTGGAAGGTGTGGGTGGCGTCCTCGGCGGCGCACAGGGCTTTGAAGCCCGGGAAGTAGATGAGCATTTCGGAGGGCGCCTCGGTGTCGGGGGCCATCTGGAAGACCATGCGAACACCGTCCACGGTGGCCTCCTGGCCGGTGGTGGTGACCTCGTCGGTGGGGCGGATCAGGGTGACCTCGCCGGTGGAGATGGTCTGGCCGAGCCCGGCGCCGACCCCGCCCTGCGGGCCGCGGGCGAGGGCCGCGCCGTACATGTAGGCGGCGCGGCGGCTCATCGCCGTCCCGGCATAGACGTTCTCGGCCACGGCGTGCTCGACGAAGCCTTCGGGCGCGAAGACCTTGACCTCCCCGGCGTCGACTTGCTCTTGGGTCACGAATCCCTTGACGCCGCCGAAGTGGTCGGCGTGGGAGTGCGTGTAGACCACGGCCTTGATCGGGCGGTCGCCGCGGTGCTCGCGGTAGAGGGCGAGCGCGGCGGCGGCGGTCTCCTTGGAGAGGAGGGTGTCGACCACGATCACACCTTCGTCGCCCTCGACGAAGGAGGTGTTGGAGAGGTCGAGACCGCGGACCTGGTAGATGCCGGGGACCACTTCGAACAGTCCTTGGATCGCGTTGAGCTGGGACTGGCGCCACAGGCTCGGGTTGACGGTGTCGGGCGCTTCGGCGTCGAGGAAGTCGTAGGTGTCGTTGTCCCACACCACGTTGCCGTCCGCGTCGTGGACGGCGTTCGGTTCGCGGCGGGCGATGAGGCCGCGGGTAGCGTCCTCGAAGTCCTGGCGGTCGGCGAACGGGAGCCGGCCGAGGTAGGACTTGTGCTGTTCGGCGATCGCGGCGGACGCGGGTTTCGGTTGAGTCGACATGGCGTCATCGTCGCACCGAGTGACCGTCCGCGTACGTGAATTGGAGCGGCTCCGGCACCCCTGGGGCGGTGCCGGAGCCGGTGGGTCAGATGGTCTGGCCGGTCTGGGACTGGAAGGAGTCGCCGCCGGGGTTGGACTCGGTCTGGACCGTGTCGAGGTAGCCGTCGCCGTCGGTGTCCGTGAGGATCGTGTCGGCGAAGCCGTCCCCGTCGGTGTCGATCACGATCTCGTCCACCAGGCCGTCGCCGTCGTAGTCGGTGGCGATGACGTCGGCGTAGCCGTCGCCGTCGGTGTCGGTCACGACCTGGTCGATGTAGCCGTCGCCGTTGGTGTCGTAGGAGACCTGGTCCACGACGCCGTCGCCGTCGGTGTCGGACTCGAAGGTGTCGGCCACGCCGTCGCCGTCGGTGTCGGAGATCGCGGTCTCGAAGGAGCCGTCGCCGTCGAGGTCGACCAGGACCTGGTCGGAGATGCCGTCGCCGTCGAGGTCGGTGGCGACCGCGTCGGCCACCCCGTCGCCGTCGACGTCGATGTAGGTGTTGGGGCCGACGGTGATCGTGTCGTCGGCGTAGCCGTCGCCGTCGAGGTCGAAGACCTCTTCGACGTGCGAGAGGCCGGTGCCGCCGGTCGAGTCGTCCTCGGCCTGGATCTCGTCCTCCGCGGGCGCGTCGGTCTCGTACGGGGTCTCGTCGTATTCGCTCATCGCTCTGGTCCTCACCTTGGGGATCGTCCGTGTCTACGAGGAACTTTACGGTTCCGCGGGGCGCTGGGAATCCCCCGAACGTGCCAAGGGCGCGAGGATCGACTGGATCGTGGCGGTGACGATGGCGGGCACCTCCTCGGCGGCGAGGCGCTCGGCGCGGACCTCTTCGGCGGCGCCGTGGAGGACGTAGTGGACGACGTTGACCAGCCAGGAGAGCGGCAGGTCGGTGCGGAAGACGCCATCTGCCTGGCCGCGGCGGATGAGGTCGCCGATGCGGTCGCCCGCGTTCTGGTGGAGTTCGCGGATGCGCCCGGGGGGCAGGACCCCTTGGGCGGCGGCGAGCAGCGAGACCGATTCGGCCACGACTTCCCAGCTGGAGGCCAGGAGGCGGCTGAGCGCGTCGCGCGCATTGCCGGTGAGGTCGACGGCGCTCAGGACGGCGTCGCCGGCTTCGAGGGCGTCGGCGAACGCGGCGTCGACCAGGGCCGCGCGGGTCGGGAAGTGGCCGTAGAGGGTCATGCGGCCGACCCCGGCGGCCTCGGCGATGGAGTCGACGGTCGCGTCCGGGTCGCGGCTGAGGCTGGCGCGGGCGGCGGCGACGATGCGGGCGATGCTGCGTTCGGCGTCGGCGCGGCGGCGCGGGCGAGTGGAAGTCACCGCACCAGCGTAACTCGTACGGGAATATACGAGCTACGCTCTCGGTTAGAACTCGTACATTGACATACGAGTTATCGACCGGAGGCGATCATGACCGATACGACGACGCTTGAGGCGTCGACCGCACCCCATCCGCTGCGATGGCGCTTGCTGGGCTTCCTCGGGGCGGCCCAGCTGATGCTCATCCTCGACGTGACCGTGGTGGCGATCGCGCTGCCGCACATGGAATCCGACCTCGGCCTCAGCCGAGCCGCGCTGACCTGGACGGTGAGCGCGTACACCCTGGCCTTCGGCGGCCTGATGCTGCTGGGCGGCCGCATCGCCGACCTTTTGGGCTCCAAACGCGTGGTCCTGGCCGGGCTGGCCGTGTTCACGGTCGCGTCGCTCGTGACCGGCCTGGCCACCTCGACCGAGATGCTCGTGGGCGGCCGCATCGCCCAAGGCGTGGGCGCGGCGATGCTCTCACCTGCGGCGCTGTCGATGGTGGTCACGCTGTTCGACGGCGCGGAGCGCAACAAGGCGCTCGGCGTGTGGTCGGCGCTCGGCGGCGGCGGGGCGGCCCTCGGGCTGCTCGTGGGCGGCCTGCTCACCGCGGGCCCGGGCTGGCCGTGGGTGTTCTTCGTGAACGTGCCGATCGGGATCGTGATCTTCGTGGTTCTGGCCGCGTTGGCGCCCAAGCGAAGCGGGGCCGGGAGCGGGCGCGTGGACGTCTTCGGGGCGCTGCTGGTCACCGCCTCGTCCGCGGCCTTGATCTACGGGCTCATCAACGCCGGTGAGGCCGGCTGGCTGTCGGCGAACACCGGCTGGTTCGTGCTCGCGGCCGTCGTGGGATACGCGGTCTTCGCGCTGTGGCAGCGCAAGGCGAGCGTGCCGCTGATGGACCTGAAGATCCTGACGCGCAGGCCGGTCGCCACCGGCACGTTCCTGATCCTCATGGCCACGGTGCTCATGATCGCGGTGTTCTTCCTGGGCACGTTCTACTTCCAGCACGCGCGCGGCTACGGGGCCCTGCACACCGGGCTGCTGTTCCTGCCGGTCGCACTGGGCACGATGCTCGGCGCGAACCTCACCGGGCGCATCCTGGCCAAAGCGGGGACTCGCACTCCGGCCGTCATGGGGCTGGTCGTGGCCGCGGCCGGACTTGGTATCGCAGCGCTGTGGACGAACCCGGTGGCGGTGACGATCGGCGTGGCCGTCGCGGGAGCCGGGACCGGCGCGCTGTACGTGGTCGCTTCGGCGACCGCGCTCGGGCAGGTCGCGCCGCACGAGGCCGGGATCGCCTCGGGCCTGGTGAGCACCTTCCACGAGTTCGGGGCCTCGATCGGGGTGGCCGTGGTCTCCAGTGTTGCGGCGGTGAGCCTGGTCGGCGACACCATCACCGGGTTCGCCGACGGGTTCGCGGTGGCCGCGATCGCGGCGGTGGCCGCGGCACTGGTCGCGGTGTTCCTGACCCCGGGACGCCAGAAGGCATAAGGAGAAGGCCGGTCCTCTCGGAGGACCGGCCTTCTCGTCAGATCAGTTTCAGCGCCTGGGCGGTGAGCTCGACCGAGCGGACTCGGTCGTCGACCTGCTCGGCGTGGTGGGCGGTGATCAGCTCGTCCGCGGCGACCGAGGCGGCGAAGTCCTCAAGGTACTGCCGCACCTCGTCGCCGGTGCCGGTGGCCGTGTAGCGGGTCATGGCCGAGAGCTGGGCCCCGGCCGCGGAGGCGAGGAACGCGTCGATCTCGTCGTCGGTGTAGTCCCTGCCGCCCTGGCCGCGCTTGACGAACGCGCGGGCCCGGTTGCGGTAGGAGATCGCCCGCTGGGCCTCGGCCGAGGCGCGGTCCTCGGCGGCGAACACGTTGACGCCCGCGATCACATAAGGCTCGGCGAGCTGCTCGGACGCCTCGAAGTCCTCGCGGTAGGCCGCGATCGCCTCGTGCAGCGCGTCCGGCGCGAAGTGCGACGCGAACGCGTACGGCAGGCCGAGCCGGGCCGCGAGCTGCGCGCCGAACAGGGACGAGCCGAGCAGGTACAGCGGGACCTCGGTGTCGGCCAGCGGCGTGGACTGGACGCCGGGGATGCGCGACTCGCCCCGCAGGTAGCCCTGGAGCTCCAGCACGTCCTGCGGGAAGGTGTCCGAGGAGGTCGCGTCGCGGCGGATCGCGCGCATGGTGACGCGGTCGGTGCCCGGCGCGCGGCCCAGGCCCAGGTCGATCCGGCCGGGGAACAGGGTCTCCAGCGTGCCGAACTGCTCGGCGATGATCAGCGGCGAGTGGTTGGGCAGCATGATGCCGCCCGCGCCGAGGCGGATCGAGTCGGTGTGCTCGGCCACGTGGCCGATGAGCAGGCTCGTGGCGCTGGAGGCGATCGTGGGCATGTTGTGGTGCTCGGCGTACCAGACCCGCCGGTAGCCGCTGCGTTCGGCGGCGCGGGCGAGTTCGACGCTCGCCGCGAAGCTCTCGCGCGCGGACCGGCCCGGCGCGATCGGCGCCAGGTCGAGGATCGACAGGGCTAGTGGCATGTTCGCCTCTTTCTACAGACTGCTGTGGAGCGACTCGGTGAACTCGCGGATGCGGGCCTCGTCGCGGCGGTAGTAGATCCACTGGCCGCGCCTGGTGGCGCGGAGGAACCCCGCCCTCTGGAGGATCGCCAGGTGCGCCGACACGGTCGAGGCCGAGGCCCCGGCCTTGTGCTGGATCAGGCCCGCGCACACGCCGAGCTCGGCGTGATCCCCGCCCGGGAAGTGGGCCTCGGGGTCCTTGAGCCAGGCGAGGATCCGCAGGCGCGTCTCATTCGAGAGGGCCTTGCACTCGTCGAGCACGTTCACCGTCCTTCGGTATTTCGCTTAATTCCGAAACTAGTCCGCGCGGACTCCAGTGGCACCATGACGCTGCTCACCGGTCGAGTTCTTCGAGGAGGAACCTGGCGGCCACGGCCGCGCCGTCGGTGCGGAGGGTTCCGGCCAGGGCCGCGGCGGCGGTCGCGGTGTCGGGGTCGAGGGCCGCGTCGAGGCAGGCCGCGAGCGATTCGGCCGTGGGGGTCGGGCCCACGTGGGCCACCCCGATGCCGAGCGCGACGACGCGTTCGGCCCAGTAGGGCTGGTCGGCCAGCTGCGGGACGATCACCTGCGGCGCACCGGATCTGGCGGCGGTCGCGGTGGTGCCCGCGCCGCCGTGGTGGATCGCGGCGGCGGTGCGGAGCAGCAGTTTCTGGTGGTTGGCCTCGTCGAGGCCGAAGACGTCGGATTCGCCGTCGATCGGGGCGAGACCGGCCCAGCCGCTGGAGAGGACGAGCCTGCGGCCCGCGGCGCGGGCCGCGCCGACGAGCGCGCGCGAGACTTCCTCGGGCTCGGCGATCGGCATGCTGCCGAAACCGGCGAACACGGGGGCCTCGCCCGCGTCGAGGAACGCGAGGAGGTCGGCCGGGAGCGGCCGGTCGTCGGGGAGGATCCACGGGCCGGTGCGGATCACCTCCAGGTCGGGGGCCTCGCGCCACGGGCCGAGGACCGGGTCGGAGGCGAGGATCGGGCGCTCGGTGTAGGCGTGGGTGCGGATGTCGGCCACCGGGCCCAGCCCGCGTGCGGCCCGCAGTTCGTTCAGCGGCGGCCCGTAGAGCGCGTTGAGGTTCTCGGCGTCGATCGCCCACAGCTCCTGGTTGGAGGCGCCGGGCGGGAACGGCTTGCCGGGCCTGCGGTGCGGCGGGTGGTGCGGGGAGGGCAGGACCCCTGGGATGAAGCTCGCGAAGCGGTAGGGGATGCCGAGCTCTTCGGCGACGGTGGCGGCCGCGGCCGGGACCATGCCAGTCGCCAGCAGCAGGTCGCAGTCGAACGCGTTGGCCCGCAGGCCTTCGTACTGCGAATTGACGATCGCGGCGGCGGTCGCTTCGGCGTCGGTGGGGCGGCTGCGCAGGAGTTCGCGCACGGGCCGACCGACCGGGACGGCCTCGGCGCCGACGGTCTTGAGGCGGCGCGTGAACTCCTCGTCCGGTGGGGCCCCGACCCGCACGTCGGCGCCGAGCTTGCGGAGTTCAAGCGCGAGCCCGGCCACCGGCTCGACGTCGCCCCTCGATCCGTAGGTTGCGATCAGTACACGCATGTCCGCGTCTCCGTTCCCTCGTCAGACGGGTCATTGTGCAGCACGAGCATCGCTCGGGAGGTGACCCGGTATCAGGGGTTTCCCGCTCGGGGCTATAAATAATGGAAGGGGCGGGAACGAATCAGCCGCGCCTGCGCGGGGTCAGCCGCAGCGGCGGGATCGGCGGGGCCGGGATGCGTTCGCCGCCGTGGCCCTCCACGGATCCGAAGCGGGCGTCGTGCGATTCCCAGGCCTCGCGGACCTCCACGATGTCCTCGTGGCTGCGGCCGATGAAGTTCCACCACATCACCAGGTCCTCTTCGAACGGTGCGCCGCCGAGCAGGAAGACCCTGCCGCCGGTCGCCGAGCTCAGTCGCAGTTCGCCTCGGCCTGTGCCGAGATGGAGCAGCGGCCCGGGCCTGACGCGGGTGCCCGCGGCCTCGAACTCGCCGTCGATGACGAGCAGGGCGTGCTCGAACTCCTTGCGCAGCGGGACGGTGGCTTCGGCCCCTGCGTCGAGTTCGAGCTGCGCGCCGAGGATCGGGGTGAACACCGTTGCGGGCGAGGCGGTCCCGTCGAGGTCGCCGAGGACCACGGTGGCACTCCAGCCTTCGCCTGAGACGCGCGGCAGTGCGGCGTGCTGCTCGAAGCCTGGGGCGATCCCGTTCCCGCTGTCGGGCAGGGCGACCCAGAGCTGGAGGCCGTGCAGCACCGGGCGATCACCCAAGGAGAACTCGGAGTGGGCGATCCCGGGACCCGCGGTCATGAGGTTGAGCTGCGAGGGGCGCACCACGACGTCGCTGCCGAGGCTGTCGCGGTGGCGGATCTCCCCGGCGACCGGCCAGGTCACGGTCTGGAGGCCGGTGTGCGGGTGCGGCAGGACCCGCATGTCGGTGGGTTCGGGGCCGAACCGGTCGAGGAAGCACCACGCGCCCACGGTGGGCAGCTCGCGCTGCGGGAGGGTGCGGCTGACCCGCATGGCGCGGACGCCGCCGAGCGGCACGTCCCGCTCTTCGAACAGTCGCGGCTCGGCGGCCTCCTGACCCGAAGGGCCGCAAGGGGTCTCGACGGGTCGGGTTTCGAGGTTGCTTATGACTCCTCCCCCAGCTTCGGGGCTTCCTCGTGGAGGAGGTCCTGGTAGTCGGGGTGGCGCTCGATCCAACCGGCGTAGAAGGGGCACACCGGTTCGACGCTGTCCCCGGCCTCACGCGCGGCGTCGAGCGAGGCGCGCGCCAGCGCCGAGGCCACGCCGGAGCCCTGGGCGGCGCTGTCGACGTCGGTGTGGGTGAAGGTGATGACGCCGTCGCGGCGGCGGTACTCGGCGAATCCGGCGAGCTCCCCGTCGATCCGGGCCTCGTAGCGATGCCGGTCGGGCGCGTCGGTCACGTCAACGGTCATGCGGTCCTCCTTCGGTTCGGGCGTATGAGGTTCAGCCTAGGCGCGATCGGCGGCGGCGAGGCGGGTTCGGGAGGGGCTGTGCGGCGAAGGGGCGGGAACGACAGGCGAGGGTGCGGCGAGCGCGGTGCCGCGGTGCGGGAGCGTCGTGGGCGCGCAACGATGCCATCGCGGCCCGCGGGCGGGGCGGCGACTCGCCGCCC
This sequence comes from Glycomyces sp. NPDC046736, assembly GCF_040645615.1. Taxonomy (NCBI): domain Bacteria; kingdom Bacillati; phylum Actinomycetota; class Actinomycetes; order Glycomycetales; family Glycomycetaceae; genus Glycomyces; species Glycomyces sp. NPDC046736. The sequence continues at coordinate 66,899 of NZ_JBEYYO010000012.1, forward strand.
CGCTCGCGCCACTGGGCGCGGCCACCGCCGGTGCTCAGCGGCGGCCTCGGGTCGCGTGGGTTCGCAGGGCCGCCGCGAGTGCCGCCACGGCTGCGGGTGGTCTGGTGGTGCGGCGGCGCAAGAGCCACATCGTGACTTTCGTGGCGTCGCCTTCGATGGGGCGCACGGTGATGAGCCCGGAGCGTTCGAGGGGGTCGCCGAGGACCGAGTAGTCGGGCAGGATCGTCGCGCCGAGGCCTTCGGCCACGAGGAGTTTGCCCATCTCGGCGCCGTCGACGCTGTGCCAGGCGGGCGGCGGGCGGCCGTCGAAGAGGCGTTCGGCGAAGCGGTGCATCACGTAGCCCTCGCGCATGCCCACGAAGGCCTCGGTGCGCAGCTCGTCGGCGGTGACCTCGGGCCGGGCCGCGAGCGGGTGGGCGCCGGGCAGGACCGCGACGGGCCTGCCGCGCACGAGCGCGTCGCCCAGGAGGCGCGCGGGGGCTTCGAAGTCGTCGAGGACGTTGACCAGGCCGAGGTCGAGCGCGGACTCGGCCAGACCGGCCTCGATCTCGGTCTGCTGGAGGGCGCGGACCTCGACGCGGGCTTCGGGCCGCTCGCGGCGGAAGTCGCGGATGGCGGGCAGGAGCAGGCTCGCGGTCCCAGCGTTGACGGTGCCCACGCGGATGTGGATCGCGGCGGCCTCGCCGGTGCCCGCGGCGTGCTGGAGGCGGTCGACCGCTTCGAGCACACCCATCATGTGTTCGAGGAGTTCGCTGCCGCGCAACGTGATCCGCGCGCCCTCGCGGCGGCGCTCCAGGAGCGTGACGCCGAGTTCGCGTTCGAGTTTGCTGATGGCCTCGCTGAGCGCGGGCTGGGAGACGTGCAGGTGCTCGCTGGCGCGGCGCAGCGACCCGTAGCGCCTGACCGCCGCGACGTACTGGAGTTGTTCGATGCGCATCCGTTGCCCGCCTTCGAGAGTCCCATCGGCGTCGCCGATCGCGGCATCGGCCGAACCGATGGTCGCGACCCTTGAACCGGCCTTATTTCCTAGTAAATTGATAGGAAAAGGTTACTACGAGAGAGGGCTTCGACACCATGACCGAATCAGCGCCGGAGGCGAACTCCGCTTGGCGGGACCGGCCCACCACCTCCGAAGGGTGGGTCGAGCGCGCCCGCGAGGTCGCCGCCAGGCTCGCCGTGGACGCGGTCGAGCGCGACCGCGCCGGGCAGACCCCGTACGCCGAGGTCCAGCTGCTCAAGGACGCCGGGCTCGTCCCGCTCCTGGCCCCCGCCGAGTACGGCGGCGGCGGGCAGGACTGGACCACCGCCTACCGCGTCATCCGCGCCGTGGCCGCCGGGGACGGCTCCATCGGCCAGCTCCTGGGCTACCACTACCTGTGGGCCTGGGCCGCCAGGCTCGTGGCCACCCCCGAGCAGATCGAGGCCGTCGAACGCCAAGCGGCCGAACAGGAGTGGTTCTTCGGCGGGGCCGTCAACCCGCGCGACGACGACCTGGTGATCCGCGAGGAGGACGGCGAGCTCGTGTTCTCGGGCAAGAAGTCGTTCTCGACCGGCGGCCGCGTCTCCGACGTGACCGTGCTCGAAGGGGTCCTCGAAGGCACCGACAAGCACGTCTTCGCGATCGTGCCCACCGACCAGGACGGCATCCGCTTCGCCGGGGACTGGGACAACCTGGGCCAGCGCCTCACCGAGAGCGGCTCGGCGATCATCGACGGCGTGCGCGTCCCGTGGGCCGCGGCGGCCGGGTACGTGTCCACTGCGGATGGACACGAGTTCGTGCCGCGCACGTACAACACGCTCAACGTGCCGCTGATCCAGTTGGTGTTCACCAACTTCTACCTGGGGATCGCCGAAGGCGCGCTCACTACGGCCGCGGCGTACACGCGCGAGCGCACCCGGGCCTGGCCGTACGCCGCCGAGGTGAAGGAGCGCGGGGTGGACGAGTTCTACGTGCAGGAGACCTACGGGGACCTCAGGTCGAAGCTGTGGGCCGCCGAGGCCCTCGCCGAGCGGGCGGCTTCGCTGATCGAGGCGATCAACGCGCATGCCGACGCGGTGACCCCCGAGGAGCGCGGCGAGGCAGCGGTGGTGATCGCGGCGGCCAAGCAGACCGCGATCGACGCCGGGCTCGACATCGGCTCGCGGATCTTCGAGGTCACCGGGGCGCGGGCCAGCGCGAACGCGGTGGGCCTGGACCTGTTCTGGCGCAACGTCCGGACCCATTCGCTGCACGATCCGGTGGCGCACAAGCGGGCCGAGGTGGGCCGCTACGCGCTGACCGGTGAACTGCCCGCGCCGACCTGGTACACGTGATGGGCGCCGAGGAGCCGGTGGGCGCGCACGAGCCGCTGCGGTTCGCCTACTGGGTGCCGAACGTCAGCGGCGGCCTGGTGGTGAGCAAGATCGAGCAGCGCACCGACTGGAGTTACGACTACAACGTGCGCCTGGCGCGGTTGGCCGAGGAGTCGGGGTTCGACTACGCGCTCTCGCAGGTGCGGTACATCGCCTCGTACGGTGCGGCGTACCAGCACGAGTCCACGAGTTTCAGTCTGGCGCTGCTCTTGGCGACCCAGCGGCTCAAGGTGATCGCGGCGGTCCACCCTGGACTGTGGCATCCGGGGGTGCTGGCCAAGTGGATCGCGACCGCGGATCAGCTCTCGGGCGGGCGCGCGGCGGTGAACGTGGTCTCGGGCTGGTTCAAGGACGAGTTCACCAAGCTCGGGGAGCCGTGGCTCGAACACGGCGAGCGCTACCGGCGGTCCGAGGAGTTCATCCGGTACCTCAAGGAGATCTGGACGAGCGAGCACGCCGAGTTCGGCGGGGACTTCTACCGGCTGCACGACTTCGACCTCAAGCCCAAGCCCGTCGCGGGCGAGGGCAGGCCGCATCCGGAGGTGTTCCAGGGCGGGAACTCGGTGGACGCGCGCGGCATGGCCGGGCGGGTCTCGGACTGGTACTTCGCCAACGGGAACACTCCAGAGGGAGTCGAGGCGCAGATCCGGGACGTGCGGGAGGTCGCGCAGGTCCACGGCCGCACGGTCCGGTTCGGGGTCAACGGGTTCCTCATCGCCCGCGACACCGAGGCCCAGGCACGCGAGGTGCTGCGCGAGATCGTCGACAAGGCCGACCGGGAGGCCGTGGAGGGCTTCGGGAGCGCGGTCAAGCAGGCCGGTAAGTCCACCTCGGATGGCAAGGGGATGTGGCAGGACTCCGAGTTCGCCGACCTCGTCCAGTACAACGACGGGTTCAGAACCGGTCTGATCGGCACGCCCGAGCAGATCGCGCACCGGATCATCGAGTACAAGCGGCGCGGCGCGAACCTGATCCTGCTGGGGTTCCTGCACTACCTGGAGGACGTGGAGCACTTCGGGAAGCACGTGCTGCCGATCGTGCGCGAACTCGAAGCGCTGGAGTTGGAGCGGGCGTCATGAACGACCCCGCCTGTACGAGGGTGCCGGTGCTCGGCGCCGCCGCGGCGATCGCGGCGGCGTCGGGCCTGGCCCGCGAATTCGCCTCAGGGGCGGCCGAACGCGACGCGCGGCGCCTCCTGCCGCACGGCGAGCTCGACCGGCTCGCCGCCTCTGGGCTCCTCGCGGTCACCGTCCCGGCCGAGAGCGGCGGGGCCGACTTGGACGTGGCGACCGTGACCGAGGTGTTCCGGCTGCTGGCATGGGGCGACCCGAACATCGCTCAGATCCCCCACAGCCACTTCGTGTACGTCAACCAACTGCGGTTGCAGGGCGACTCCGAGCAGTGCAAGCGGCTGTTCGGGCAGGTGCTGGAGGGGAAGCGGTTCGGCAACGCGCAGACCGAGTTCGGCACCAAGCACGTGAGGGACCATCGCACGACCCTGACCCCGGACGGCGAGGGGCGGTGGCGGCTCGACGGCGTCAAGTTCTACTGCACCGGGGCGCTGTTCGCCGACTGGATCCCGGTGCTGACCCACCTCGGAGTCGAGGGGCCGATGCACGTGGCGTGGGTGCGGCGCGACGCCGAGGGCGTCGAGGTCGCCGACGACTGGGACGGGATCGGGCAGCGCACCACCGCGAGCGGCACGGTGCGGCTGCGGAACGTCGCGGTCACCGACGAGTGGATCACCCCGTACGCGGCCACGTTCGAAGGGCCGCAGACGTACGGCGCGTTCGCGCAGGTGCTGCACGCCGCGATCGACGCCGGGATCGCCAGGGCCGCTTTGGAAGAGGCCGCCGAGTTCGTGCGGACCCGGAGCCGGCCCTACCCGGACGCGGGCGTGGAGCGGGCGGCGGACGACCCGCTCACCGTGCACGCGTTCGGGGAGATGGAGCTGGCGCTGCGCGGCACCGAAGCGCTGCTCGCGCACGCCGCCGAGGCCGTGGACCGCGCGAACGCAGGCCTGGACGAGGCGAGCGCCGCGACCGCGAGCCTCGCGGTGGCCGCGGCCCGGGCCTCGGCCGCGCAGGTCGCGGTGTCGGTGTCGAGTCGGCTCTTCGAAGTGGCGGGCACGCGCAGCGCGCTGGCCGGGCTCGGGCTCGACCGGCACTGGCGCAACGCCCGCATCCACACCCTGCACGACCCGGCCGCGTGGAAGGTCCAGCACCTGGGCCGCTGGGCCCTCGACGGCGCGGCCCCGCCGCGCCACGGCCAGTTGTAGACGAGAGGAAGCTATGAGCGCGTTGCAGTTCCATTGGTTCCTGCCCACGAACGGCGGCGACGGCCGCCAGGTGGTCGACGGCGGGCACGGCGTCGACGCCGGGGCCTCGGCCCGGCCAGCGTCGGTGTCCTATCTCGGGCAGGTCGCGCGGGCCGCCGAGGACAACGGGTTCGCGGGCGCGCTGACCCCGACCGGCGCGTGGTGCGAGGACGCGTGGGTGTCCACGGCCATGCTCAGCCAGGTGTCCGATCGCTTGAAGTTCCTGGTGGCGTTCCGGCCCGGGGTGGTCTCGCCGTACCTGGCCGCGCAGATGGCCGGGACGTTCCAGCACCTTTCCGGCGGGCGGCTGCTGCTCAACGTGGTCACCGGCGGGGAGTCGCACGAGCAGCGCATGTACGGCGACTTCGAGGACAAGGACGCGCGCTATGAGCGGTGCGGGGAGTTCCTGCACATCGTGCGCCGCCTGTGGGCCGGGGAGACCGTCGACTTCACCGGGAAGCACCTGCGGGTCGAGGGCGCGCGGCTCGCGCAAGTCCCGGACCCGGTGCCCCACATCTACTTCGGCGGGTCCTCCCCTGCCGCTGGATCGGTGGCCGCCGAGCACGCCGACGTGTACCTGACCTGGGGCGAGCCGCCCGAGGCGGTGGCAGCGAAGATCGCGTGGATCCGCGAGCTGGCCGCAGGGCGCGAGCGCCCGATCCGGTTCGGGCTCAGGGTCCACGTGATCAACCGCGACAGTGCCGCCGAGGCCTGGGCCGAGGCCGACCGGCTCCTGGCCGGGATCGGCGACGCCGACATCGCCCGCGTCCAGGAGGGACTGCGCCGCTCCGAATCGGAGGGCCAGCGCCGGATGCTCGCCCTCAACGGCGGCACCAGGTCGGGCCTGGAGGTCAGTCCCGGCCTGTGGGCCGGGATCGGGCTGGTGCGCGGCGGGGCGGGCACGGCCCTGGTCGGCTCGCACGCCGAGGTGGCCGACCTGATCGAGGAGTACCACCGGGCGGGCGTCGAGGAGTTCGTGCTCTCGGCCTACCCGCATCTGGAGGGCGCGTACTGGTTCGGCGAGGGCGTGCTGCCCGTGCTGGCCCGGCGTGGCCTCTGGGAGCACCCCGCTCCGATGCGCCGCAGGGCCGCGGCCGTCCCCTTCGCGAGCTGACCCTTCGGGAGGCACCCCATGTCCATCGTTCCCTCTCTGACGACCAACCAGGACCTCGACCCCAAGCGGCTGCGCGAGGCGTTCGGGGTGTTCCCGACCGGTGTGGTGGCCGTGGCCGCCGAAGTGGACGGGCGGGTGACGGGCCTGGCCGCGAGCTCGTTCACCTCGGTGAGTCTCGACCCGCCGCTGGTGTCGTTCTCGATCGCGACCGCTTCGAAGACCTGGCCAGATCTGCGCCGGGCCGCGCGGCTGGGGCTGACGGTGCTCGCGGCCCATCACGGGGCGGTGTGCCGCCAGCTCGCCGGGGACCCGGCGCGGCGCTTCGAGGGGCTCGCGGTGAGCGTCTCGGACCTTGGCGCGGCCACGCTCGACGACGGGCTGGCGCGGTTCGACTGCTCGGTGTTCCAGGAGGTCGCCGCCGGCGACCACGTGATCGTGCTGCTGCGGCTGCACGCGGTCGAGCACGCCGATACCGCTGGGCCCCTGGTGTTCCACCGCAGCGGGTTCAGTCGGCTCGCCGATTAGGGTCCGGCGAGTGTGAGATACACGAGTATTCCTATCGTTTTAATTGACTTTCTTGACAGAGGAGGTAACGTCTGTGTGAGCCCTACCGGGGCACACCCCCGCATACATCGCGAAAGGCACAAGCCATGCCCGAATCCAAGGCGCCGACCCGCGGCGTCCTGATCAGACCCTTCGCCGCCGTCGCGGCCGCCCTCACCCTGGTGCTCGCCGCGTGCGGAGGCGGCGAGGAAGGCGCCGACACCGGCGTCGGCTTCGAGGACTGCGTGACCGAGCCGACCAGGTGCAACTCCGGCCCCCGGGCCGAGGGCGGCGACCTCGTGTGGGCCGTCGACGGCCAGTGGGAGGCCTGGGGCCAGGCCGACATCTACGGTTCCAGCCTCGCCACCTCGATCATCAACCAGCCCCTGCGCCCCTCGGTCTTCTCCTTCGACCAGAACGGCGAGATCCACTACAACGACGGCATCTACGCCGAGGGCCCCGAGCTCCTCGCCGAAGCGCCCTTGACCGTCGCCTACCACCTCAAGGACGACGCGACCTGGGGCGAGGGCACCCCGATCGGCATCGACGACTTCGTGTGGCACTGGAAGGCCACCTCCACCGACGACGCCCAGTGCGCCGCGTGCGTCCCGGCCTCCAGCTGGGGATCCAACGTGGAGACCATCGAGGAGGGCGAGGACGGCTCGATCGTGGTGACCTACAAGGAGGGCTACCTCGACGCGGAGTGGTACGCGGCCGGGGTCATCACCCACCCCGCGCACATCGCCGAGGCCCGCGGGTACCCGAACTGGCGCACGGACGCCGAGGAGATGGCCGCTTCCGTGCGCGACTTCTCGGAGAACCCGCCGCTGGACTACAGCGCCGGACCGTTCAAGATGGTCGAAGGCGTCCTGGGCGACTACGCCAAGTACGTGCCCAACGAGGAGTGGACCGGCTCGCAGCAGTCCACGCTCGACTCGTTGACGCTCAAGTACATCCAGGGCGCCGACGCGATGGTGACCGAGCTGCGCCAGGGCACGATCGACGGGGCCGCCCCGTCGAGCTTCGACCCCGAGGTGCTCAACCAGCTCGCGTCCGAGAGCGACATCAAGTTCTCCGTCGCGCCGCAGTCGGGCTGGTCCCACATCGACGCGAACTTCGACAACCCGTTCCTGGCCGAGGAGCCGCTGCGCCGCGCGGTCTTCACCGCGCTCGACGCCCAGGAGATCGTCGACCGGGCCTACGGGAACGCCTACGCCGACTCCGAGGCCATGAAGAACCTGCTCTTCCGACCGGGCTCTGAGTACTTCACCGACCAGATCACCGAGTCCGGGCTCGGCTCGGGCGACCTCGACGCAGCCCGCGGCATACTCGAGGAGGCCGGATACACCTGGGAGGGCGAGCAGCTCCTCACCCCCGCCGGTGAGGCCGTCTCGCTGCGGTACCGCACCGGCATCGAGGGCAACGCGTTCACCCCGATCATCCAGGACCTGGTGATCACCTACCTCGCCGACCTCGGCGTGGAGGTCGTGACCGACCCGATCCCGGCCGGCGGCCTGAACACCGTCCTCGAAGAGCGCGACTGGGACCTCATCCAGTTCAGCTGGATCGAGACCCCGCTGTTCGCGTCCTCGGCCGCCGACTACTGGGGCGAGGAGGGCCACACCGGCTTCCAGAACGACGAGGTCGACCAGATCGCCGCCGAACTGGCCACCACCCTCGACCGCGACCGCGCGGCCGAACTGAACAACCGGGCCGGCCAGATCTCCATCGACCAGTCGGTGCAGCTCCCCCTCGCGTGGGTCCCCGCACTCGTCATGGTCAACGAGGACGTGGTGAACGTCCGCGACAACTGGGCGACCACGATGCGCGTGTTCTCCAACGTGGGCGAATGGGGCTACCTCGACAAGAACGAGGACTAGCCGCGACGACCATAGGCGGTCGGACCTTCGGGTCCGGCCGCCTTCGTCATGCCCCGACTTTCCCGTCTCGGGTGCTCCGCTCGCATAGGCTCGTTCCCGTGAGCGATGCCGGGGTGAAGTCGGAGAGCGTGCTGACCGTGCTCGTGGCGGGGTTGATGAACCTCGCGATCGCCATCGCGAAACTCATCGCCGGGGTCCTGTCGGGGTCGGCGGCGATGGTGTCGGAGGCCGCGCACTCGGCGGCCGACACCGTCACCGAGGTCATGCTGTACATCGCGCTGCGCAACAGCGTCAAGCCCGCCGACGAGGCGCACCCGTTCGGCTACGGGTCCACCGCGTACATGTGGGCCGCGCTCGCTGCCGCGTTCACGTTCGTGGCAGGCGGGCTGTTCTCCATCACGCACGGCTTCCACTCGATGCACGACGGCGGCGAGACCGACTACCTCATCTCCTATGTGGTGCTGGCGATCGCGTTCGTGCTCGAAGCGGTCTCGTTCCTGCGCACCATCGTCCAGATCCGCAGCGAGTCACGTCACTGGAAGGTCCGCCCGGCCCGGTTCCTGCGCTACACCCCGGACACGAGCCTCAAGGCGGTGTTCCTCGAAGACCTCGCGGCGCTCATCGGCCTCCTCCTGGCCGCGCTGGGCCTCATGCTCACCGAGATCACCGGCGACCCGTTCTACGACGGCGGCGCGTCCGTCCTCATCGGCGTGCTGCTGCTGATCGTGGCCGTGCTTCTGGGCCACGCGAACATATCGCTCCTCATCGGCCGCAGCCTCCCCCCGCGCTTCCGCGCCTCGGTCAGGGCCGAACTGGAGTCCACCGAGGACGTGACCGCGGTCCAGGACCTCCTCACCCTCCAGCTCGGACCGACCTCGGTCCTGGTCGCGGCCAAGATCGACTTCCGCGACGACGCAACTGGCGAAGCCATCGAGCGCACCAGCAGAGCAGCCGAAGCCCGCCTGAGGCAGCGCTACCCGATGATCACGTACGTCTTCTTGAGCCCCTGGGGCGAAGCCGCGCCCACACCGGACGAAGCGCTCAGACCACCGTCGCCTTGACGCATGGCGCTCACGCCCCGATGACCTCCTGCGCCTTCTCCAGGTGGCCGCGCATCTCCTCTTGCCAGGCGTAGGTCTCGTCTTCGACGTCAAGGTAGAAGCGCAGCTGCGCCTGCTGCCAGGCATGCTCAGCGGCTTCACGGAAGCCGGTCTCGTCGCCGCACTCGGCGAAGTCGAGGGCCAGGTCGGTCTCGAACGCGAACCAGCCCTCGAAGTCGTCGGCCTCGGGGGCGTCGGCGGGCGGGTCGGGCCACGCGGTCCCGGCATCCTCATAGGAGTGCAGCGGGTACTCGCCCTCCCCCGATTCGGAGAGGTACTGGTTGACCAGCAGGTAGCCGTTGTGGAACTCCCAGCCCGACGAGCCTCGGTCGTCCAGGCAGTCGACGAGGTCGCCTTCGGCGTCGGCGGTGCGCTTCTCGTACCGCTGGTGCATGTCCGCCCAGTCGCCCATCGGCTGCTCGGGCCGGAACGTCCAGTCGGTGGAGCCCTCTTCCTCGTTCTCGGTGCCTTCGAGCCCGCCGTAGACCGCCTCGATCATCTCCAGCTTGCAGCCGCCCGGCGGTGGGTTGGTGTAGATCTCCTCGCCGTTCTCGTCGGTCTCGCGCCCGGGCCCGCCGAGGTCGGGGTGCATCTCCGTGGCCCAGGCCTCGCCCGCGTAAGCCACGTACCAGGCGTACTGCTCGCTCGGTTCGAGGTGGTAGAACTCGGCGGGCTCCTCGCCCCAAGGCGTCCCGAACTCGGACTCCTCGAACGCCGTCCATTCGGCGTAGAGGTCCGGGGCCGCGGTCTCGGCCACGTCGAGCGTGGCCCACTGCCAGAACCCGCGCTCGGCGGCCTCCTCGCGGGTGGGCAGGAACCACTCGTAGGGGGCGTCTTCGAGGAAGGTCTCGCGCTCGCCGCCGGTCCAGCTGGTGAACTCGTCGGGAGAGTGGAGGGTGAACCCCTGCTCTTCCAGGCAAGCCTGGACGATCCTGGCCTCGGCCGCGTCGAGCTCCTCGATGAGGCGGACGCCCTCGTTGTACATGTCGGTGACCTGGTCCTCGTACGCGGCGAAGTCGAGGTCCTCCTCATCGGACTCGAAGAAGGAGCAGCCCGCGAGCGCGAGAAGCGCCGTGGAGGCGATGGCGATGGGGATGCGCGGCATGGGGTTCCCGTCGTCTGCGGTGCGAGGCGTGTCTTCCGAAAGACTTTCAGACAGACGCGCTCGGGACGCCCCCGGGTCGCGTTGGAAGGCGGACGAATCGCATGAAGAAGGGCCGCCGGTCTCCCGGCGGCCCTTCGTTCTGGTTGTCAGGCTTGGAGTTCGGCCAGGGCCTTCTGCCAGGCGGCCTGGTCGCGGGCCTCGCCGGGGAGGTTCATCTCGCTGAAGCGGACGACGCCCTCCTTGTCGATGACGAACGTGCCGCGGTTGGCCATGCCCTTCTCGGCGTTGAAGACGCCGTAGGCCTGGGCGACCTCGCCGTGCGGCCAGAAGTCGCTCAGGAGCGGGAACTCGAAGCCCTCGCGCTGCGCCCAGACCTTGTGGGCGAACGGGGAGTCGACCGAGACGCTGAGGACCTGCACGTCGTCGGTCTGGTAGGCGTCGAGGTTGTCGCGGATGCCGCACAGTTCGCCTTCGCAGACGCCGGTGAACGCGAACGGGTAGAAGACGAGCAGGACGTGCTTGTCGCCGGCGAAGTCGGCGAGCGAGACCTCCTGGTTGTTCTGGTCCTTGAGGGTGAAGCCGGGGGCCAAAGTTCCGGGTTCGATCGTCATCGGGCGCTCCTCGGGTACGGCCCCGCGAGGGGCCAACGGTGGTCGGTCGGGCTCGACGTTAGCGCCCCGTTCCCGCGGGCCGTGGGAGCCCGGCGCGGACGGGGCCTGGATGACACGTGTCGCGGCGAGGAGGACTCAGCGCCGGGCCACGACCATGCGGTAGGCCACCCAGTCGGGGGACGCGTTGAGGGTCTTGGTCGATTTGAGACCGGCCAGCGCGCCGGACTCCTCGACGTCGGCGGGGTCGATGTGGCCGCGCCGTCCGGCCTTGGGGGTCAGGAGCCACACGACCCCGGACTCCTCGAGCGGGTCGCGGGCGTCCAGGAGGACGTCCACGAGGTCGCCGTCCTCGTCGCGGCACCACAGGAGCACCGCGCCGACGATCTCGTCGGAATCCTCGTCGAGGAGCTCCCCGACAGTGTCGATGACCGCCGATCGCAACGCGGCGTCGACGTCGGTGTCGAAGCCGATCTCCATGACGGATTCGACGCCGTCGAGCCCGAGTCGCTGTACCACGCTCGATGAGTCCACCGGGCTGCCCGGAGCGTTCACTGCTTCATCCTCCAAAGGTCGACCTGCCAGAGCGCGCGCTCTGCTGTGCACAGCATATGAACTAGAGCATATGAGGTGGGGCATATGGCCGACTCGCGTGCCCGAGCGGGACGAGCCCCGGCAAGCGGTCGCACGGGCCTGACCGGCGAAGGTGAGGACTCGTTCACGTGCTCGTCATCTCATCGGGCCGGAGTGCGATGCGCGGCGGTGCAGGTGAACGCCGTGCCAGGTCGCGGGAGTGTGGGCGCGGTCGCATCAAGGCGGGTGGGCGCACGATGCTCGCGGTAGATTCAAGGGAGGATGGTGGAGAACGATGACACTCTGCTGCCTAAAGTAACCCTGCACAGCCGCAGTCTTAGAACGAGGGATCGCCCGTGACCACGGAACAGAACCGGCCGCCCATCAGTGACGGATTGCCGACCCAAGTACCGGACACTGACCCGGGGGAGACCACCGAGTGGCTGGAATCCCTGGACGGCCTCCTCGACGCCGGCGGCCGCACCCGCGCCCGCTACGTCATGCAGCGGCTGCTCGAACACGCCCGCAAGCGCCAGATCGGCGTTCCGGCGTCCACGAGCACCGACTATGTGAACACCATCCCGGTCGAAGCCGAGCCGCACTACCCCGGTGACGAGGCCGTCGAGCACCGCATCCGCGCGTTCGTGCGCTGGAACGCGGCGATGACCGTCCACCGCGCGCAGCGCCCCGGCATCGGCGTCGGCGGGCACATCTCGACCTACGCCTCCGCGGCGAACCTCTACGAGGTCGGCTACAACCACTTCTTCCGCGGCCGCGGCCACGCCGGCGGCGGGGACCAGATCTTCTTCCAGGGCCACGCCTCCCCCGGCATGTACGCCCGCTCCTTCGTGGAGGGACGCCTCACCGAGGACGACCTCGACGGCTTCCGCCAGGAGGTCTCGCGCCCCCAGGGCGGCCTGCCGTCCTACCCCCACCCGCGCCTGATGCCCGACTACTGGCAGTTCCCGACCGTGTCGATGGGCCTGGGCCCGATCAACGCGATCTACCAGGCGATGTTCAACCGCTACATGGACGACCGCGGCATCGCCGACACCAAGCAGCAGCAGGTGTGGGCGTTCCTCGGCGACGGCGAGATGGACGAGGTCGAGTCGCGGGGCGCGCTCCAGTTCGCCTCCGGCGCCGAGCTCGACAACCTCACGTTCGTCGTCAACTGCAACCTCCAGCGCCTCGACGGGCCGGTGCGCGGCAACGGCAAGATCGTCCAGGAGTTGGAGTCGTACTTCCGCGGCGCGGGCTGGAACGTCATCAAGGTCATGTGGGGCCGCGAGTGGGACCCGCTGCTGGCCGCCGACGCAGACGGCGCGCTGGTGAACCTCATGAACACCACGCCCGACGGGGACTACCAGACCTTCAAGGCCGAGTCCGGCGCGTTCATCCGCGAGCACTTCTTCGGGCGCGACACGCGCACCAAGGCGCTGGCGCAGCACATGACCGACGACCAGATCTGGGACCTGCGGCGCGGCGGCCACGACGACCGCAAGATCTACGCCGCGTACAAGGCCGCGACCGAGCACGAGGGCCAGCCCACGGTGATCCTCGCGCACACCGTCAAGGGCTACAAGCTCGGCTCGACCTTCGAGGGCCGCAACGCGACCCACCAGATGAAGAAGCTCTCGCTGGACGACCTCAAGGGCTTCCGCGACGCGCTCGACATGCCCGTCACCGACGCGCAGCTCGAAGAGAACCCGTACCTGCCGCCGTACGTGACGCCCGCGAAGGACTCGGCCGAGCACGAGTACCTCCAGGAGCGGCGCAAGGCCCTCGGCGGCCCGATCCCCTCGCGCAGCAACACGGTCGTGCCGCTGAACCTGCCGAACTCGGACGCCTACAAGTCCACCAAGCGCGGCTCGGGCAAGCAGAAGATCGCCACCACCCAGGCGCTCGTGCGTCTGCTCAAGGACCTGATGCGGGACAAGGAGATCGGCAAGCGCTGGGTCCCGATCATCCCCGACGAGGCGCGCACGTTCGGCATGGACGCGATGTTCCCGACCGCGAAGATCTGGTCGACGCACGGCCAGCAGTACCTCTCGGTCGACCGCGACCTCTTCTTGTCCTACAAGGAGTCCGAGCAGGGCCAGCTCATGCACGTGGGCATCAACGAGGCCGGTTCGATGGCCGCGTTCACCGCCGCGGGCACCTCCGGGGACACCCTCGGCGAGCCGATGATCCCGTTCTACATCTTCTACTCGATGTTCGGGTTCCAGCGCACCGCCGACTCGATCTGGGCGGCCACCGACCAGCTCGCGAACGGGTTCCTCGTGGGCGCCACCGCGGGCCGGACCACGCTCAACGGCGAGGGCCTCCAGCACGAGGACGGCCACTCGATCCTCTTGGCGCACACCAACCCGGCGGTGATCTCCTACGACCCGGCGTTCGGCTACGAGCTCGGCCACCTGGTCCAGGACGGCCTCAAGCGCATGTACGAGGACGGCGAGCACGTCTTCTACTACCTGACGGTCTACAACGAGCCGATCGTGCAGCCCGCCGAGCCGCAGGACGTGGACGTCGAGGGCATCCTCAAGGGCATCCACAAGGTATCGACCTCCGAGGCGACCGGGCCGCGAGTACAGCTGCTCGCCTCCGGTTCGGGCATGCCGTGGGCGCAGAAGGCGGTGGAGCTCCTCGCCGACTGGGGCGTGGCCGCCGACGTGTGGTCGGTCACCTCGTGGTCGGAGCTCAACCGCGACGCCATCGCGGCCGACCTGCACAACCTGCGCCACCCCGAGGCCGACAAGCGCGTCCCGTACGTCACCGAGAAGCTCACGGGCGCCGAGGGGCCGTTCGTGGCCGTCAGCGACTACATGCGGTCGGTCCCCGACCTCATCAGCCGCTGGGTGCCGGGCGACTACACCTCGCTGGGCACCGACGGGTTCGGCCACTCCGACACCCGCGGGGCCCTGCGCCGCCACTTCAACGTCGACGCCGAGTCGATCACCGTGGCCGCGCTCCAGCAGCTCGCCGCCCGAGGCGAGGTCAAACCCGAACTCGCGGCCCAGGCCGCGGCCGAGTACAAGATCACCGACCCGACGGCGGCGGAAGCCGGCGAAGCGGGCGGCGACTCCTAAGAGCGACGGCTGAGGGCCCCGGGCGATGCGCCCGGGGCCCTCAGCCGTGTCCGCCGCGATCCATCTGGGGCCCTTCGTCGCGTCCGCCGCGATGCGCCCGGACACGACGAAGGGCGGGACGCGATGCGTCCCGCCCTTCGATCGTCTCGCCTTCATGCGCTCGCCGCAGATCCTATAGGATATATCCTATAGGGATCGTGGGGCGGCGCCTAGTGCTGGTGGCCGTCGTGGTCGTGGTGGTCGTGGCCTTCGGCCTCTTCCTTCTCGACTTCGGCGCGGACGGCGTCCATGTCGAGTTCCTTGACCTTGCCGATGATCTCCTCCAGCGCTGCGGGCGGCAGGGCGCCGGGCTGGCTGTAGAGGAGGATGCCGTCGCGGAAGGCCATCAGGGTCGGGATCGACTGGATCCCGGCCTCGGCGGAGAGCTCCTGCTGGGCTTCGGTGTCGATCTTCCCGAAGACGACGTCGGCGTGCTGCTCGCTCGCGGCCTCGAACGTGGGCGCGAACATCTTGCAGGGCCCGCACCAGTCCGCCCACCAGTCGACCAGCACGATGCCGTTCCCGGTGACGGTCTCCTCGAAGTTGTCCTTGGTCAGTTCAACCGTGGCCATGTGGCCCCTCCCTGTCGTGGCTTCTGTGGTGCTCTTCCGCGCAACAGTAGTGGCGACCGCGCTATTCCGGCCGACGGCGGTGCGCGGCGCGCGCCACGTCTGGCAGGCTATAGGGCATGGACCTGGCCACGACCATTCAGAACATCGAACGCTCCTCCTCGGCGCTGACGACGCAGTCCCTCACCCGGATGGACGAGCGCCTCCCCTGGTTCCGCGACCTGCCCGCCGAGCAGCGCTCGATGGTGACCCTGGTGGCGCAGGCGGGGGTGCGGCAGTTCCTCGAATGGCTGCGGCACTCCGGCGACGACCTGGGCTCCTCGGACATGGTCTTCGAGGCCGCGCCGCTCGAGCTCGCTCGCGTGATCTCCCTCCAGCACACCGTCGCCCTCATCCAGGTCGTCATCGACGTGGTCGAGGAGCAGGTGCCCCAGCTCGCCGCCGAAGGCGAGGAGTCGCAGCTGCGCGAGTCGGTGCTGCGCTTCAGCCGCGAGATCGCGTTCGCCTCCGCCCGCGTCTACGCCCGCGCGGCCGAGACCCGCGGCGCGTGGGACGCGCGGCTCCAGGCGATGCTCGTCGACGCGCTGCTGCGCGGCGACAACCCCGACGAGCTCATCAGCCGCGCCGCCGCGCTCGGATGGTCGGAGACGCAGACCATCACCGTGGTCTGCGGGGCCACCCCCGGCGGCGAGGCCACGCTCGTGCTCCACTCGGTGCAGCGGGCCGCCCGGCGGCTCGGACTCGACATCCTCGCGGGCGTCCACGGCGCGCGCCTGGTGCTGCTCCTGGGCGGCGTCAAGGAACCGGTCGAGATCGTCGAGAAGCTCACCGGTCAGTTCGGCGACGGGCCGATCGTGGTGGGCCCCACCGTGAACGGCCTCGCCGACGCCTCCGCGTCGGCACTGGCGGCCGTGGCCGGGCACCGCTCGGCCCCGGCCTGGCCCGACGCCCCGCGGCCGGTCACCGCGACCCAGCTGCTCCCCGAGCGGGCCATCGCCGGGGACGAGGCGGCCTACACGAGCCTGCGCGAGGTCGTCTACACGACCCTGCGCCGCGCCGGGGGCGAGCTCCTGGAGACGATGGACGCGTTCATCGCCTCGGGCGGGGTCCTCGAAGGCACCGCCCGCGAGCTGTACGTCCACCCGAACACGGTTCGCTATCGCCTCCGCCGCATCCAGGAGGTGACCGGTTTCTCCCCCACCGATCCCCATGACTCGTTCGTTCTGCGTGTGGGGTTGACCATAGGGAGGCTGGAGAACTCGTCGGGCACCCGGCGTTCTCGCAGTTGACAATCAGTGTTGTAGATTCCCTACAAGAACTGCACGGGCTTTCAGTTCTCTGACAGCTCCCGTATCCCATGCCGCCGATGCGAAAGTCATAGTGTGCTTGCCATTCTCGCCCCCGGGCAGGGTTCGCAGAAGCCCGGGTTCCTCAAGCCCTGGATCGCCGACCCCGCCGCGGCCGCTCGCCTGCGCGACTGGTCCGACCTCATCGGCCTCGACCTCGTCCGCCTCGGCACCGAGGCCGACCAGGACGAAATCACCGACACCGCCAACACCCAGCCGCTGCTCGTGGCCGCCGGAATCCTGGCCGCCGAGCGACTGCTCGCAGACTCGGAGGCCTTTGACGTGGTCGCCGGGCACTCGGTCGGGGAGCTCACCGCGCTCGCGATCGCCGGGGTCCTCAGCCCCGAGGCCGCCGTGCGCCTCGCCGCCGTGCGCGGGCGCGAGATGGCCGCCGCGTGCGACATCGAGCCCACCACGATGGCCGCCGTGCTCGGCGGGGTCGAGGAGGAGGTGCTCGCCGCGATCGAGTCGGCCGGCGCGTGGCCGGCCAACCGCAACGGCGCGGGCCAGATCGTGGCCGCAGGGCCCGTCTCGGCCGTCGAGAAGCTCAGCGCCGACCCGCCCGCCAAGGCCCGCGTCATCGCCCTCAAGGTCGCCGGGGCCTTCCACACCCCGCACATGGCCCCCGCGCAGGAGGCACTCGAAGCGGTCGCCGCCGAGATCGAGGTCGCCGACCCGCAGCGCACGCTCCTGTCCAACCGCGACGGGAAGCCCGTGTCCAGCGGCAAGGCCGCGTTGCAGCAAATCGTGGCTCAGGTCACGTCACCGGTCAGGTGGGACGCCTGCATGAGTACGCTTGGAGAACTGGGCGTCACGGCGGTCGTCGAACTGCCTCCCGCGGGGACGCTCACCGGGCTCGCCAAGCGGGCCCTCAAAGGTGTCGAACGGGTCAACGTGAACACCCCCGAGGACCTGGCGGCCGCCGCCGACCTGGCTTCCCAAGGCAGTGCAGCGAACGAAGGAGTCGAGTGAGCGTCAACGGATCGCGCGTCGTCAGCGTCGGCCACTACCAGCCGGAGAAGATCCTCACCAACGAGGACCTGTCCAAGATCGTCGACACCACCGACGAGTGGATCGTCTCGCGCGTGGGCATCAAGGAGCGCCGCATCGCCGCCGAGGACGAGAAGGTCGCCGACATGGCGATCCGGGCCGCCCGGCAGGCCCTCGAGAACTCCGGCTACGGCCCCGGCGACATCGACATGGTCGTGGTCGCCACGGTCTCGGCCAAGGACATCTGCCCCAACACCGCCTGCCGCGTCGCCGAGGCCCTCGGCCTCGACGTCCCGGCCGCCATCGACGTCAACACCGCCTGCTCGGGCTTCGAGTACGCGCTGGCCCAGGCCGACATGGCGATCCGCCTCGGCAGCGCCAAGCGCGCCATCGTGATCGGGGCCGAGAAGCTCACCGCAGTCACCGACTGGGAGGACCGCACCTCGTGCGTGCTCTTCGGCGACGGCGCGGGGGCGGTCGTGGTCGAGGGCACCGACGACCCGGCGCTGGCCATCAGCCCGGTGGTGTGGGGCTCCGAACCGTCGATGAGCGACGTCATCCGCATCGAGGAGGACGTGCCGTTCATCAAGCAGGCCGGTCAGACGGTCTTCCGCTGGGCCACCACCCAGCTGGCCCCGCTCATCGAGAAGGTCGCCGAGCGGGCCGACGTCAAGATCTCGGAACTGGCGGCCTTCGTGCCGCACCAGGCGAACCTGCGGATCATCCAAGGCATCGCCAAGCGCCTCGACTTCAGCGACGACTGCATCGTCGCCGAGGACATCGTCTACTCCGGCAACACGTCGGCGGCATCGGTGCCGCTGGCGCTGTCGAAGTTGGTTCAAAGTGGCAAGGTGGCCTCCGGCGCCCCGATCCTCCTGTTCGGATTCGGCGGCGGGCTCACCTACGCCGGGCAGGTCATCCGCTGCCCGTAACTATCGAGAGGAAATAACTCATGGCTCTGTCTCGTGAAGAGATCACCGAAGGCCTGTCCGACATTCTCGAAGAGGTCGCGGGCGTCAACCCCGACGACGTCGCCGAGGGCAAGTCCTTCACCGACGACCTTGACGTCGACTCGCTCGCCATGGTCGAGGTCGTCGTCGCCGCCGAAGAGAAGTTCGGCGTCAAGATCCCCGATGACGAGGTCGCCAACCTGAAGACGGTCGGCGACGCCGTCTCCTACATCGCGAAGGGTTAATGTGACTGAGGTAGTCGTGACCGGGCTCGGCGCGACCACTCCCCTCGGCGGGGACGTGGCGTCGACCTGGGAAGCACTCGTGGCCGGGCGGTCGGGAGTCCATGTGCTCGACCACGAATGGGCACAGGAACTCCCCTGCCGCATCGCCGCCGAACTGGCGGTGGAGCCCTCCGAGGTCCTGCCTCGGGTCCGGCTGCGCCGTCTCGACCGCTCCGAGCAGATCGCGCTGATCGCGGCTCAGCAGGCGTGGGACGACGCGGGGCTGAACGACGACCTCGAAAAGGAACGCCTCGGCGTCGTCTTCGGCTCCGGGATCGGCGGGGCGCTCACGCTCCTCGCCCAGGACGACATCCTGGAGCAGAGCGGCCCGCGCCGGGTCTCGCCCTTCACCGTGCCCATGCTCATGCCCAACGGCCCCGCGGCCGTGGTCGGCCTGGAGTTCCAGGCCAGGGCCGGCGTGCACGCCCCCACCAGCGCGTGCGCCACTTCGGCCGAGGCCATCTCGTGGGCCGCCGACATGATCCGCCTCGGCCGCGCCGACGTGGTCGTGGCCGGCGGTTCGGAAGCGGTCATCGGCGGCCTGCCGATGGCCGGCTTCTCCTCGATGAAGGCCATGTCGACCCGCAACGACGACCCCGAGCACGCCTCTCGGCCCTGGGACTCGGGCCGCGACGGCTTCGTGATGGGCGAGGGCTCGGGCGCGCTCATCCTGGAGCGCCGCGACCACGCCGAGGCCCGCGGGGCCCGGATCTACGCGGTCGTGGCCGGTTCGGGCCTCACCTCCGACGGGTTCGACATCGTCCAGCCCGACCCGGAGTGCCGCGGCGGCGGACGGGCGATGGCGGCCGCGATCCGTCAGGCCGGCATCGACCCCAAGGACATCGGACACGTCAACGCCCACGCGACGTCCACGCCGGTGGGCGACATGGCCGAGGTCAAGGGCATCAAGCGCGAGGTCGGCGACCACGTGGTGCTCACCGGGACCAAGTCGATGACCGGGCACCTGCTCGGCGGCGCGGGCGCGGTCGAGTCGATCGCGGCCATCATGGCGATCGTGGACGGGGTCATCCCGCCCACGATCAACCTGGAGGACCCCGACCCGGCGCTGGACCTGGACGTGGCCGCGAACGAGGCCCGCAAGGTCGAGCTCAACGCCGCGCTGAACACGGCGTTCGGCTTCGGCGGGCACAACGCGGCGCTCCTGTTCACCAAGGCGTAGCGAGTAAGCACGCGAAGGGCCCCACCGCGATGCGGTGGGGCCCTTCGGCATTCGCGGATGGTGGTGCTGGCGGTACCGCGCGAGGGGCGGGATCTTCATACAATGAAGGCGGAAACCACGGAAACCCGTCACCGAGCATAAAGGAGCATCCGAGATGTCAACTGCCACAAGGCAGGACACTGGGCCGCCCACGCCCATCACCAAAGCCGAACGCTCGCTCGCACCCGACATCGCGCGCGGCGGCATGCTGCTGTTCATCGCCCTCGCCAACGTCCCGGTCCACTTGTGGGGCATGACGCAGGACAAGTACAACCACAACACCGGCCAGTCGGTCGCCGACCACGTCGCGTACTTCATCGAGCAGCTGCTCATCGCCGACCGGTCCAGGCCGATGTTCGCGATCCTGTACGGGTTCGGCATCGCCGTCATGGCCTCGCGCATGTTCGCGCGCGGCATGGAGGCCAAGGCCGTCCGCAAGGTCCTGCGCCGCCGCTCGTGGTGGCTCATCCTGTTCGGATTCGTGCACGCGATGCTGCTGTTCTTCGGCGACATCCTGGCCCCGTACGGGGCCGCCGGGCTCATCGCGCTGTTCTTCGTGCACCTCTCCGACAAGGGCCTGAAGAAGTGGCTGTGGTGGACCTCCGCTTACGTGGTGGTCGTCGGCGCGCCGGTCATGGCGTTCGCCTACACCTCGCCCCAGCCGCCGACCTCCAGCACGGGCTCGCTGTACCTCGACCAGATCATCACGGGCGCGGTCGCCTCGCCGGTGGCCTCGCTGGCCATCGTCGTCACCGGTTCGTTCTTCCCCCTGATCATCGCGGGCATGATGCTCCAGCGCGCCGGAGTGCTCAACCACCCCGAAGACCACCTGCCGGTGCTCAAGAAGCTCTTCGTCTCCGGCATGGTGGTGAACGTCCTCAGCTCGCTGCCGGTGGCGCTCATCGGGCTCGGCGCGTGGGAGCCCGCGAAGGGCGTGTGGATCGGCGCGCTCTACCTGACGCTGCTGGGCGGCATGTACGCCGGGCTCGGGTACATCTGCGGGTTCGCGCTGCTGGCGCACAAGCTGCGCGGCTACGGCAGGCGCGGCGTGCCCGGGGCGCTGGCTGCGGTCGGCGAGCGGTCGCTGACCAGCTACCTGCTCCAGTCGATCATCATGGCCCCGCTGCTGGCGGCCTGGGGCTTCGGCCTCGGTGAGCACCTGGGCTACCTGGGCGCGTTCGGGTACGCGTTCGCGACCTGGGCGGCCACGGTGGTCATCGCGGTCCTGCTGGACAAGGCCGGGAAACGCGGCCCGTTCGAGGTCGTGCTGCGCCGTCTGACGTACGGCCGCAAGAAGGCCTAGTCCCTCGTGAAACTCGCCCCCGCGTCGATGTGCCGACGCGGGGGCGCGGCTTTGCCTGCGGGCGTGGCACAATACGCGCGTGCAGGTGAGCGAGACTCCGTTCCGACTGCTGCGGGCCGCCGTGTTCGCCGCCGTCTCGGTGTCCGCTTCGCTGCTGCTGCACCTGTGGAGCGGCGGCCACGCTCCTGGCTTCGTGCCGCTGGTGGGGGCGTACTTCGCGGTGTTCGGTCTCGCGTACGCCGTGGGCGTTTCGCAGCGCGGGCTGGCCTCGCTCGCGCCGTTGTGCCTTCTGGCCCAGTGGGGTCTGCACGAGCTGTTCGAGCTCGGTGCGGCCGAGGCGCTGGGGCACGCGCACGGCGCGGGCGTGAGCATGTGGCTGGTGCACGTCGCGGCGGCGCTGGCCCAGGCCTCGTGGCTGGCGCGCGGCGACGCCGCGCTGGCGGCCCTGCTGGACCTGGTGACGCTGTTCGCGGCCCGCGCGATGCGGGTGCTCGGCGCCGGTGCGCTGGTCGCGGTGCGGCCGAGGCGGTTCCTCACTCGGGCGCGGGTGCCGCGTCCGGTCTCGGCGGTGCGGACCGCCATCTCGCGGCGCGGCCCGCCGCGGCTCGCTTTCTCTTGAGTCTTCTCGTCCCCCAGCGCGTTCGGCGCTGACCCCTGCCCGTGATCCGATCCGGGCTGCTCAGAAAGCGAGCCATGAACCATCGATACAAGGCTGCCCTGCGGCGGCTGCTCCTCCGGCTGCATTTCTTCGCCGGGATACTCATCGCACCATTCTTGCTGGTCTCGGCGTTGACCGGGCTGGCCTACGCACTCTCATATCCATTGGAGGACTACCTGTACGAAGACCTGCGGACCGTCGATCCCGGCGGCGAGCCGCTGCGGCTGAGCGAGCAGGTGAACGCCGTGACCGAGGCGCACCCGGACTGGCCGGTGACCGCGGTGCGGCCCGCGGCCGGGCCCGAGGCCGCCACGGCGGTGCTGGTCGACGACGGGACCCTGCGCGACTCGGGTGCCGTCGCGGTCGTGTACGTGGACCCGTACACCGGGGAGGTGCTCGGCGATTCGACCTCGTACGGGTCCTCGCAGGCCGGTCCGGTGCGCGAGTGGGTCTCCACGCTCCACCGGCACCTGCACCTCGGTGAGGTGGGCCGGATCTACTCCGAGCTGGCGGCGAGCTGGCTGTGGGTGGTGGCGCTCGGCGGCGTCGTGCTGTGGCTCGGCCGCCGCAGGTCGAACCGGCGGGCCGCCTCGGCCCGGTCGCGGACGCTCGCGTGGCACGGCCCGGTCGGGCTGTGGCTGGCCGCGGTGCTGCTGTTCCTGTCGGCGACGGGTCTGACGTGGTCGAAGTACGCCGGCGAGCACGTCTCGGAGCTGCGCGCGGCACTGAGCTGGAGCACTCCGGCGCTCACCGCCGATTCGGGCGCGAGCGCGGGCGACCATGCCGCGCACGGGCACGTCGATGCGGGCGGCGCGTCGGGGTTCTCGGTGGCGCTGCTCGACGCGGTCCACTCGGCGGCCCTCGACGCGGACCTGGAGGGGCCGTTGCAGATCACGCTGCCTTCGGGTGCGGGGACGCAGTTCCTGGTGGCCGAGACGCAGCGGTCGTTCCCGGTCCAGCAGGACCAGTTGGTCGTGGAGACCGCTTCGGGCGCACCGGAGGTGGCCCAGGAGCTGCGGTTCGCGGACTGGCCGTTCATGGCGCAGGTGACGAACGTGTTCATCGCCGCCCACATGGGTCTGCTGTTCGGGCTGGCGAACCAGCTGGTCCTGGCCGTGGCGATGGTGGCTTTGGGGTGCCTGATCGTGTGGGGGTACCGGATGTGGTGGCTGCGCAGGCCGCGCGGCGGCCTCGTCGGCAGGCCGTATCCGCGCGGGAGCCTGCGGCAGCTGCCGTGGCCGCTGGTCGCAGTGGTGTTGGCGGTCGCGGCCGGGGTGGGCTGGTTCCTGCCGCTGCTGGGGATGCCGTTGGCGGCGTTCGTGATCGCCGACGTGGCGCTCGGGTGGTGGGGTTCGCGACCGAAGGACCCCGAGCCCGGGGAGCGGTCTGGACCGGTCGTGTCGCGGCGGGCCGCGCTGGCCACGGCGACGCTGACGGCGGCCGTGGGCGCGGGAGCCGGTGCGGCGATCGCGTCGGGGCGAGGCGACGAAGGTGCTGGTGGCGAGGAGGCGAGCCTGGGCACCGAGCCGTTCTACGGCGAGCGTCAGGCGGGGATCGCGACGCCGATGCAGGGGCACGCGCTGTTCGCGGCGTTCGACCTCGCGGCGAGCGATGCCGCTTCAGGTGAGGCGCTGGACGCCGCCGGGGTGGCGGCGAATCTCGAAGCGCTGCTGAAGGACTGGTCGGCGGTGGCCGCCGCGCTCGCGGCCGGGCAAGCGCCGCCGAAGGCCGCGATCGACGGGCCGGAGCAGTTCGACGCCGAGGCGGTGGCCGCGGGGCTCGCCCCGGCGAGGCTGACCGTGACGTTCGGGATCGGCCCGGCGGCCTTCGCCAAGACCGGTCTGGAGGCGGCGCAGCCCGCGAAGCTGGTGGAGCTGCCCGAGTTCGACGGGGACCGGCTCAACCCGGCCTGGTCGGGCGGGGACCTGCTCGTCCAGGTGTGCGGCGACGACCGGCAGGTCGTCAGCGGCGCTTTTCTGGAGCTGCGCAAGCGGGCGGTGGGGCTGGCCGCGCTCGCGTGGGTGCAGGAGGGTTTCTCGTCGGGCGCGGGCGGCACGCCGCGGAACCTCATGGGGTTTAAGGACGGCAGCGCGAACCCCGAGGCCGGGGGCGAGGAGTTCGACGCCCGCGTGTGGGCTTCGGAGGCGGAGCCGTCGTGGTTCGAGGGCGGCACGTACCTGGTGTTCCGCAAGATCCGGATGCGGTTGCCGGACTGGTCGATGCTCTCGGCCGAGGACCAGAACCTCACGATCGGGCGGGAGCGGGACTCAGGGGCGCCGCTGAGCGGTGGCGGGGAGTTCGACCATCCGGACTTCGCGGCGCTGGACGCGTCGGGGCTGCCCGCGGTGCCCGCCGACGCGCATGTGGCGGTGGTCCACGACGCGCCGATGGTGCGGCGGGGCTACAACTACGACTACGGGTTCCTCACGCAGTCCGAGGTGAGCTCGGACGCGGCCGGGCAGGCGCACGAGGACGGGCACATGCACGCCGCGCGGCCCTATGACGCGGGGCTGCTGTTCGTGTCGTTCCAGGCCGATCCGCAGGCGTTCGTGGACGCGCAGGAGAAGATGGCGGCCTCGGACCGGTTGTCGGAGTTCATCGTCGCCGAGGGCAGCGCGGTGTTCGCGCTGCCGCCGGGGGCCGGTGAGGGCGGGTTCGTGGGCTCGGGCCTGTTCTAGGTGGTGAGGGCCCGGCTCGCGGCATTGCCGCGGGCCGGGCCCTGTTTCCGGGGGGAGGAAGGTTCAGACGGCGGCCGGGGCCTGGTTCGGGGTCAGGTTGACCGTGTTCTGGGCGGCGCGCGGGGCCCTGGCGCGGCCCGCGCCGACCGGGGGCCGGTCGAGCTGGGAGTACCAGAGGCAGAAGATCATCACGGCCCAGACCTTGCGCGAGTTGTCGGCCTCGCCGTCGCGGTGGGCCCGCAGGAGGCCGCGCGCGTACTCGATGTCGAGCAGGTGGCCGCACCCGGCGGTCGCCATCACGTGGTCGGCCCACTCGAACATGGCCCCGGCCAGCCACTGCCGGTGCGGGGTCGGGAAGCCGAGCTTGGGGCGCTCCACGATCTGAGGCGGCACCAGGTTCGCCACGGCCCGGCGCAGCGCGGTCTTGGTCTGCTGGCCGTGGAGGCGGTGCTCGACCGGGACGCGGGAGGCCACGTCCCAGACCACGCGGTCGAGGAACGGCACCCGCAGCTCCAAGCTGTGCGCCATGGACATCCGGTCGGCCTTGACGAGGATGTCGCCCCGCATCCAGGTGCTCAGGTCCATGTGCTGCATGCGCGTGGTCGGGTCCAGGTGCGCCGAGGCCTCCCAGATCGGGTCGGTGACCTCGCGGAACGAGGAGACCTCGCGGTGGAGCAGGCGGCGCTTGGCGTCGCCGGTGAAGATCTTCGCGTTGCCCACGAAGCGTTCCTGGAGCTCGACGGTGCCGCGTTCGAGGAAGCTCTTGCCCTTGACGCCTTCGGGAAGCATCGCCGAGGCGCGGCGCAGCAGGTGCTTGGTCGAGGCCGGCAGCGACTCGATGCGCTTGAGCGACAACGGCTCGTGGTAGATCCGGTACCCGCCGAACAGCTCGTCGGCGCCCTCGCCGCCCAGCGCCACCGTGACGTGCTCGGCGGCGGTCTTGGACACGAAGTACAGCGGGACCAGGGCCGGGTCGGCCACCGGGTCGTCCAGGTGCCACACGATGTTCGGCAACTCGGCGATGACGTCCTCGACCGACACCGGGGCGGGGATGTTCCGCACCCCCAGCGCTGCCGCCGACGCGGAGGCCACCTCGGACTCGTCGAAGAGGTTCGGGTCGGTGAACTGCGCGGTGAACGTCAGGATCCTGGGGTCGACCTCGCGGGCCAGCGCCACGATCGCGGTCGAGTCGATGCCGCTGGACAGCAGCGCCCCGACCGGGACGTCCGACTGCATGTGGGCGCGCACCGAGTCGCGCAGGGCCTCGCGGATCTCCTCGGCGAGGCGCTCGCCGTCGGGGACGTGCTTGGGGCGGAACATCGGCTCGAAGTAGCGCTGCTGGCGCGGTTCGGTGCCGGGCCGGAACATCGCGAAGTGCCCGGCCTCGAGGCGGTGCACGTGGCGGTGGAGCGTGGCCGGTTCGGGCGCGTACTGGAAGGTCGCGTAGTGGGCCACCTGGTCGGGGTCGACGAAGTCGGGGTTGGCGAGCCCGGGCAGGACCTTCTTCTCGCTGGCGAGCCAGGTCGCGCCGTCGAAGTTGGTCCAGTAGAGCGGCTTGATGCCGAACTGGTCGCGGGCGGCGAAGAGGAGGTCGGCCGACCGGTCGTAGACCACGAACGCGAACATGCCGCGCAGGCGGTGGACCAGGTCGGGGCCCCAGTGTCGGTAGGCGGCCAGGAGCACCTCGGTGTCGCCGCGGGTCGTGAAGGTCTCGCCGTGGACGCGCACGAGCTCGTCGCGCAGTTCCAGGTAGTTGTAGATCTCGCCGTTGAAGACGATCGTGTACCGCTCTGGGTCGGTCTCGTCGCCCCGGCTCATCGGCTGATGGGAGGCGTCGAGGTCGATGATCGAGAGGCGTTGGAAGCCCATGAGGACCCGTTCCCCGGCGCTGACCACGGCGCTCTCGTCGGGGCCGCGGTGGGCCAGGAGCGCCAGTGCCGCGGCGAACCGCCGGGCGTCGGCTTCGGGGTTAGCGCCGGCGCGGACTGCGAAGCCGCACATGGTGCCTCCAGGGAATCGGATGGGTGGGGCTTCAAGCGTCGCCGCTCGCGCCCGCGCGCACCTCCCTCTATGCGCCGGAGCCGGTCCGGTGGAGGTCCCCCTCCGAATTGGACCCTTGGACACCCCGGTTGACGTTCGATGGTCCTGAGTCAGTCTGCCGATGGTCGGGGTTTCTTATCCGTCTACTGGATGGAAGTCGACCCGCCGTTCGTCGGGTCACCGGCCCCAGGGATGATGAGCCCTCACATGGTGAATAGGTTGCAGGGGAGGTCCACGTGATCCGAGTGCTGATCGTCGACGACGAAGCTCTCATCCGCTCGGGTTTCACCCATATCCTGAGCGCCGCCGAGGACATCGCGGTCGTCGACGCCGTCTCCGGCGCGGACGCGGTGGACCGGGTCATGACCTTGCGCCCCGACGTGGTGCTCCTGGACATCCGGATGCCGGACGTCGACGGTCTGACCGTGCTCAAACGCCTCAAGAACCTCTCCCACCCCCCGATCACCGCGATGCTGACCACGTTCGACACCGACGAGTACGTGTACACCGCGCTGCGTCTGGGCGCGGCCGGGTTCCTGCTCAAGGACACCGAACCCGAGCACCTGGCCTACCAGGTCAGGGCCCTGGTCACCGAAGGCGCGGTCCTGTCGGCGAAGGTCACCCAGGCGGTGGTGGCCGGGTACCTGGAGCGCTCGGACGCCAACCGGCCCAACCCCCGCCTCGACCGGCTCACCGAACGCGAACGGCAGATCCTGCTGCTGTTGGCCGAGGGCAAGTCCAACGGGGAGATCTCGGCCGAACTGTTCCTGGGCCTGGGCACCGTCAAGGACCACGTCTCCTCGATCCTCACCAAACTCCAGGTCTCCAACCGGGTGCAGGCGGCGCTGGCCGCGCACGACGCGGGGCTGCTCCGAGGGGACCCTGAGTGACCCTGTGGGGGCTCTCGCGGCCGGTGCCGCAGTGGGCCTTCGACGCGGTCGTGATGACGGTGGCCGTGGTGCACCTGCTGCTGGTCCTCTCGATCGACAACCAGCCGGCGGCCTCGTTCGCGATCCTGGGGGTCGCGGCCCTGCTGTTTCGCCGCCGCTTCCCGTTCCTGGTGCTGCTGGTGACGCTCCCGGCGGCGGCCATGGTCGGCGAGAAGGTCGCTTCGATGATCGCCGTCTACAGCCTCGCCCGCCGCGCCCGCCGCCCGTGGGTGTCGGTGGCCGGGGCGGCGCTGCTGGCGGCGTGCTTCATGTTCTGGAACTCAAGCCTCATATACGTCTTCCTGTACGACGCCGACTACACGGTCGCGGAGGCGCTGCACTGGTCGTTCTGGGGCGAGCTGCCACTGCGCAACCAGCTGTACTACGCCGTGCTGGCCTGCGTCCCGGCGATCATCGGGTACATCCAGCGGTCCCGCAGGGCGCTGTCGGACCGGCTCGTGGAGATCGAGGAGGCCCGCGAGCACGAGCAGCTCCTGCTCACCCAGCAGGCGCTCTCGGCCGAGCGGGCGCAGCTGGCGCGGGAGATGCACGACGTGGTCTCGCACCAGGTGAGCCTCATCGCCGTCCAGGCCGGGGCGATGCAGGTCCAGGCCCGCGACGAGGAGGTCCGCGAAGGCGCGGCGATGATCCGGCGCCTCAGCGTGACCACCCTGGAGGAGCTGCGGAACATGGTGCGGGTGCTGCGGGCCTCGGGCTCGCGGGCGACCGAGCTGGCACCGCAGCCGACCCTCGAAGACCTGGACGCGCTGGTCGACGGCTCAGGGATCGAGGCGACCTTGAAGGTCGACCGGATCATCGGGCTCGACCCGGCCGCGGAGCGGGCGATCTACCGGACCGTGCAGGAGGCGCTCACCAACGCCCGCAAGCACGCTCCGGGCGCTTCGGTCGCGGTGACGGTCGCGAACTGGGCCGACGGCGCGGACGTGAGCGTGGTGAACACGCCCGGTTCACGCCCGGTCCTGGAACTGCCGAGCTCCCGCCACGGCCTTTTGGGCCTGCGGCAGCGGGCCGAACTGCTCGGCGGCACCTTCTCGGCCGACCCGACGGTCGACGGGGGCTGGCGGGTCCGGATGTGGGTCCCGAGGGTCTCGGGCCGGGCCGATTAGCGCCAGCGCTCGCCGGTGAGGAGTTCGTAGGCCTCGACGTAGCGGGCGAGGGTGGCCTCGACGATCGCCTCGGGGATCTCGGGGGCCTCGCCGTCATCGGGCCGCCAGCCGGTGGACAGGGCCCAGTCGCGCACGAACTGCTTGTCGAACGAGGGCTGGGTCTGGCCGGGCTTCCAGGCCTCGGCGTCCCAGAACCGCGAGGAGTCCGAGGTGAGGACCTCGTCGGCGAGGGTCAGCGTGCCGTCCTGGTCGAACCCGAATTCGAGCTTGGTGTCGGCAATGATGATGCCTTTGGCCAGGGCGATCTCGCTGCCGCGGCGGTAGACGGCCATCGTCAGGTCGCGGATGCGCTCTGCCAGGTCGGGGCCGAGGCGGTCGGCGGTCTGCTCGAACGTCTCGGGTTCGTCGTGCTCGCCGATGTCGGCCTTGGTGGAGGGGGTGTAGATCGGCTCGGGCAGGCGCGAGCCGTCTTCGAGGCCCGCGGGGAGGGCGATGCCGCCGACGGTGCCGGTGCGGCGGTATTCGGCGAGCCCGGAGCCGGTGAGGTAGCCGCGGGCGATCGCCTCGACCTTGACGATGTCGAGGCGCTTGACGCGCAGCGCCCGCCCGGCGAACTCGGCGGGGACGTCGGTCGATGAGACCACGTGGCCCGGCACGAGGTCACCGAGGCGCTCGAACCACCACAGGCTCAACGCGGTCAGCAGTGCGCCCTTGCCGGGCACGGGCGTCGGGAGGACCACGTCGTAGACGCTGACCCGGTCGGAGGCGACGAGCACGAGGTCGTCCCCGTCGCTGTAGACGTCGCGGACCTTGCCTTGGTGAATGAGTTCCACTGCTGTTCCCTCCGGAGTGCTCGGCGGCTCTGATTAGACCAGCGGGAACGTCATCCTACGTCTGGTGCGCGCGGTCGCTGTGCCCAGCGACACCTGCCGGTCCGCGGACTCGCGGCGTAGTCTGGGTCCGTGACTTCCGTACAGCCTGAAGGACGCAAGATGCTGCGCCTCGAGGTGCGCAACTCCCAGACCCCGATCGAGCGGAAACCCTCCTGGATCAAGGTCAAGGCCAAGACCGGCCCGGAGTACACCGAGCTGCGGAACCTCGTCAAGAGCGAGGGGCTGCACACGGTCTGCCAAGAAGCCGGGTGCCCCAACATCTACGAGTGCTGGGAGGACCGCGAGGCCACGTTCCTCATCGGCGGCTCCCAGTGCACGCGCCGGTGCGACTTCTGCCAGATCGACACCGGCAAGCCCGGCCCGCTCGACCGGCTGGAGCCGATGAAGGTCGCCGACTCGGTCAAGACGATGGGCCTGAAGTACGCCACCGTCACCGGCGTGGCCCGCGACGACCTGGAGGACGGCGGGGCGTGGCTCTACGCCGAGACCGTCCGCCAGATCCACGCGGCGATCCCCGACTGCGGCGTCGAGCTGCTCATCCCCGACTTCAACGCCGAGCCCGACCAGCTCGCCGAGGTGTTCTCCTCGCGGCCGGAGGTGCTCGCGCACAACGTCGAGACGGTGCCGCGGATCTTCAAGCGCATCCGCCCCGCGTTCCGCTACGAGCGCTCGCTCGAAGTGATCACCAAGGCCCGCGAGGACGGCCTGGTCACCAAGTCGAACCTGATCCTCGGCATGGGCGAGACCCGCGAGGAGATCTCGCAGGCCCTCAAGGACCTGCACGCGGCCGGGTGCGAGCTGATCACGATCACCCAGTACCTGCGCCCGACCAAGCGCCACCACCCGGTCGACCGGTGGGTCAAGCCCGAGGAGTTCGTGGAGCTCTCGGCCGAGGCCGAGGAGATCGGTTTCGCGGGCGTCATGAGCGGTCCGCTCGTGCGCTCCTCGTACCGGGCGGGGCGTCTGTACCGACAGGCGATCGACGCCCGCGCCGAAGCCCGCGCGTAGCGCCCGGCGCCGCACACTAGAATCGAGAACATGGCAAAGCAGCAGGACAAAGAGACGTTCGGGTCACGCCTGAAGACCATCGGGATGGCCATCAAGTTCACCAACCAGCGGGACAAGCTGTTCCTGCCGTTGGAGGCCGCCGCGATCCTGCTGCCGTTCGTGATCGTGACCGCTTTGGTGATCTTCGCGGACTTCTCCCTGATCTGGTTCGTCAGCTCCCTGTTCGTGGCGCTGCTGGCCGGCCTCATCGTGCTCAACATGCGCACCACGAAGGTGGTCAACAACGAGGCGATCGGCAAGCCGGGTGCGGCGTACGCGCTGATCGACGGCATCCGCGGCTGGCAGGTCACGCCGGGCGTGGCGGCCCTGTCGGAGACGCAGATGGTCCACCGCGCGGTCGGCAAGGCCGGCGTGGTGCTCCTGGGCGAGGGCGGCGGCAAGGTCCGCAAGCTGCTCGGCCAGGAGAAGAAGCGCATCTCGCGCGTGGTCGGCTCGACCCCGGTGTACACGTTCGCGGTCGGCGAGGGCGCTAACGACGACTTCTCGGTCACCGAGGTGCGCAAGCGCCTCATGAAGCTTCCGAAGAACATCGACTCCAAGGCCGCCAACCACATCGCCAAGCGTCTCGACGCCCTCGGCATCGGCATGGCGATCCCCAAGGGCCCGATCCCCACCAGCACCAACGCCGGAAAGGGAGCCCGCCGAGCAATGCTCCGCGGCCGCTAGGCCACCAGACGAACGACAGCCCGGCGGGGAACTCCCCCACCGGGCTTCGTCGTATCCACGGCCGAAAACGCCCCTTTCCCGACGATCGACGCCACACGAGCCTCGGCACGGCGAGCTTCGTCGGCTGCCCGCTCGCATACGCGAAACTCCCTAACGCCGAACCGGACTGTCACACCCATAAGGCACGCTATAAACCGGGGGCCCACAAAACGCCGCCGCGAGGCGCCCGCCCCTGCCCTCGTTTCGGCCCCGCGGAGCCCGCGAACGCGAGCGCCGCTCCTCCCCCGAGTCGGTGCCTCGTCGGCGCTGCCGCCGCCGAATGTCGCACCCGTGCGGCACCCTATTCACCGGGGGCCCAGAGGGCAGCCTCGCTCGGCGCATCACGCTGCCCTCGTTTCGACGCTCGCCGGGCATGGGAAGACGGGCCCGCCTTCAGGCTTGGCCCGTCTCTGCCGTTTCGGGTGTGATCTCGTGCGGGATCAGAAGATGTCGCCGTTGTTGCGGCGGCGGCGCCAGCGTTCTTCCATGCGCGAGGTGAAGCCGCCGGGCTTGGGGGCTTTGGACGAGGGGCCCGAGCCGGTGGTCCGGGTGGCCTTGCCGTCCACTGCCTTCAGTTTCACGTTCGAGCTGCGCCGCTGTGCCCACAGGCCCAGGATCAGACCGCCGAACATGAGGACGGCGCCGACCGGGGCGCCCCACTTCGCGGCGTCGCCGCCGGCGATCACCGTGCCGATGACCGCACCGATGCCGATGACGGTGACGATCCCGGCGAGGATCATCCTGCGCCGGGTCACATGGGCGGGGTCTTGGGCACGCACAGCGGAGGCGAACTGCGGGTCTTCGGACAAGGACTGCTCGATCTGTTCGAACAGGCGTTGCTCGTGGTCGGAGAGCGGCACGACACTCCTCCTGCGCTAGTCTCGGCGAGGCCCCGGCAAGGCCTCAGTGCTTGGAACCAAGTCTACGAGGCTTTCGCCCGAGGCGGAAGGCAGTTCGTCCTTGAATCGATCCGTTCTGGCCTCACTGAGTCCGCTGGGGTTCGGCCCCGAGCGCCGAAGCGCTCAATGGCGCGGGTTCCCCGAATCCGGTGTGTCTACACGCGAGTCACGACGACGCATTCGCGCGGCCGATCCGACCGCGTCCTTCCCGAATTTCGCGACCGCCGCGTCCATGACCGTCTCGATGTCCCGCCACCCGTGCTCGGGCTCCCCGAGCGCGACCTGACGGCCCACCGCGGCCGCCTCCACCAGGTGATCGATCCGCACCCCGATCAGGCGCACCGGCGCGGTGGCGGCCGCGTCGGCCAGATCCCTTGCGGCCGCGTAGATCTCCTGGCCCACGTCGGTGGGCGCCGAGAGCATCCGCGAGCGCGTGATGGTCTTGAAGTCGCCGAAGCGGATCTTCACCGTGACGCCGCGCCCCGCCCATCCGGCGGCGCGGGCCCGTGATGCGACCTTTCGCGACAGTTCCAGTAGTGCCGGTCCCCACACCGCGCCGTCGGGCGCGTCGCGGTCGAACGTGGTCTCGGCGCTGATCGACTTCTCCACCCGCTCGGGCCGGACCGGCCGCGGGTCGATGTTGCGCGCCAGCGCGTAGAGGTGCTCGGCGCTGGCGGTGCCGACGGACGCGGCGAGGGCGTCGACGTCGAGGCGGGCGAGGTCGGCGACGGTGCGCATGCCGAGGCGGGTGAGCTTCTCGGCGGTCTTCTCGCCGATGCCCCAGATCGCGCGCAGCGGGAGGCGGTGGAGGAATTCGAGTTCGGTGGCGGCGGGGACGATGCCGAGGCCGTCGGGTTTGCTGTGCTCGCTGGCGAGTTTGGCGAGGAATTTGGTGGAGGCGATGCCGACGGTGCAGGTGATGCGGTGGTCGGCGCGTACCCGTTCGCGGATGGCGCGGCCGATCTCGGCGGGGCTGCCGATGAGGCGGCGGGCTCCGGCGACGTCGAGGAACGCTTCGTCGACCGAGATGGGCTGCACGTGGGGGGTGAACTCGCGGAAGATCGCCATGACCGCGCGCGAGACCTCGCCGTAGGAGGTGGTGGGGGTGAGGAAGACGCCGTGGGGGCAGCGGCGGCGGGCGATGGCGGTGGGCAGCGCGGAGTGGACGCCGTATTTGCGGGCCTCGTAGGAGGCGGCGGAGACGACGCCGCGGGGCCCGAGCCCGGCGACGATGACGGGTTTGCCGCGGAGCGAGGGGTCGCGGGCGATCTCGACGGACGCGAAAAACGCGTCCATGTCCACATGGAGGATGTCGGTCGATTCATCGGACAGATCCGGACCGATGACGCGGTGGAGATCGCTGGTCACGTCGGAAGCGTAGCGACCGGGTCCGACAATCCCGGGTTGGCGGGGAGTCGCGCTGGGCGGCCATCCCTAGCCCCCACCCACCCGAGGGGAAAAGGTAGAGCCCATATTGGCGCGGGGGTACGACAGGAATCGGGCCGCGCGGCCCGAGTGTCACCCGTTCGGGTGTATTGGGTCGGCCGCGTCAGCCGTTGCGGTAGGTCCAGAGGGGGATAGCCATTTCGGCGGCGGTGAGGCCGCCGTGTTGGCCGATGAGCCTGGCCACATGCGGGGGTTCGCCTTCGGCGCCGACGATCGCGAAGGTGCCCTCGCAGGCGACGACGAGGTCGCCCATGCGTTCGCGGCTGGTGTCGGTGACGGTGGGGCCGAACCAGCCTCGGTCGATGGCGTCGTCGCGGTCGATGAGTTCGGCGCGGCCGTCGACCGCTTCGGCCCAGGCTTGGCGCACTTCCTCGGTCGCGCCCGGGGCGGTGTAGAGGTAGCGCATGCGGCCGTCGCCGCCGACGGCCTCGACGCCGTGGAGGAGGTCGGGGCGCTCGTCGATGTGGAGGCGGTCGGTGACGTTGACCATGCCGTGGTCGGCGGTCACGAGCAGGGCGGCGTCGCGGGGCAGGCCGGTGAGGATGCCGTCGATGGTCTCGGCGACGCGGGCGACGGCGTCGAGCCACTCGGGCGAGCCGATGCCGTGGAAGTGCCCGGCGGTGTCGACGTCGGGCAGGTAGGCGTAGACGAGGCTGCGGTCGCCGCGGGCGAGGGCGGCGATGACGCCTTCGGCGGTCTCGCGGGGGCCGGTGGCGGGGAGCCAGTCGGCGCCGCGGTAGATGGCGCGGGTGAGGCCGGTGTCGCGGAACGTGCCGCCTGCGACCACGGTGCACACGACGCCGTCGGCGGTGGCGCGTTCGAAGCTGGTGGGCCTGGGCTGCCAGGTCTCGGGGTCGGGGGCGCCGTCCCAGCGGATGTGGGTGACGAGGTCGCCGGTACCCGGCACGCGCACGGTGAAGCCGATGATGCCGTGTTCGCCGGGCGGGATCCCGCATGCCAAGGAGGCCAGGCTGATCGGGGTGGAGGAGGGGACGGTGGCGGTGATCGGGGCGAGGGTGCCCAGTTCGCCGTGGTGGATCGCGCCGATGGTGGCGCTGGCCTGGGCGGCCTGGCCGAGGAGGTGGTAGCCGAAGCCGTCGAGGAGGAGCACCGCGACGCGTCTGACGCCGTCGAGTTCGGCGTTCGCGGCCCGGCCGTTCGCCGCGGGGACGCCGAGGGCCGCGAGGGCGGTGGGCATGACGTCGGCGAGCGTGCCGGTGCCGTAGGCGGGCTGCTGGTCCGCCAGGTGCGGGCTCGAAGGCATGGCCCGAGGCTAGCCGGTTCCGTCCCACCGAGTCGAGGGGGTGACGCGGCGGGCCGGTCGGGCCCGCCGCGTCGGGGGTCAGGAGCCTGCGCGTTCGGTGACCTTGCCGGGCCACCAGATGCGCTCGCCGATCCACAGCACGAGCGCGGGGACGAGCAGGGAGCGGACGATGATCGCGTCGGCGAGGACCCCGATGCAGACCACGACGCCGAGCTGCATGAGCATCGTCAGCGGCATGAGCGCGAGGACGCTGAACGTGGCGGCCAGGACCAGCCCGGCGGAGGTGATCACCCCGCCGGTGAGGGTGAGGGCCCGGAGGGTGCCGACCCGGTGGCCCCACCTGGGGATCTCCTCGCGGACGCGGGTCATGAGGAAGATCGTGTAGTCGATGCCCATCGCGACCAGGAATAGGAACCCGAACAGGACGAAGCTGTGGTCGACGCTGCCGCGGCCGATCCGGTCGAGGACCAGCCCGGCGGCCCCGACGGCGGCGGCGAAGGAGAGGACCGTGCAGGCCATGAGCATCAGTGAGGCCCACACGGCGCGCAGCAGCACGAGGATCACTCCGAAGACCACGGCGAGGATGAGCGGGATGAGCAGCCGCAGGTCGCGGTCGTTGGCCTCGGCGAGGTCGATCTGGGTCGCGGTGGGGCCGCTGACGAGCGCTTCGGTCCCGGCGTCGTCGAAGGCCGCCCGCAGGGCCAGGACGGTCTCTTCGGCCTCGGGCGAGGAGGCCTCGTCGGCGAGGACGGCGTTGAGGCGCACCCAGTCCGAACCGGTCGCGAGGATCGGTTCCTCGACGTCGGCCACCCCGTTCTCGGTGTCGAGGACCGCGAGGGCCGCTTCGAGGTCGGCTTGGTGGACGTAGACCTCGGCCGGTTCGCTCGCCCCGGCCGGGTAGTGCTCGGCCATGGCCTCGGCCACGAGCTGGGTCTCGGTCTCGGTGGTGAGCAGTTCGGAGCGTTCGAGGCCGGTCGAGAGGTTGATCCAGCCGAGCGCGAGGAGCGCGAGTCCGGCGGTGGTGGCGACGGCGATGAGGCGCGGCCGGGCCGAGACCAGGCCGGCGACGCGGCCCCAGATGCGGTGGCGGCGCTGCGCGGGGGCGCTGGCCTCTTCGGGGTCGTATCGCGGTGTGACGGGCCAGAACACGGCGCGGCCGAACAGCGAGAGCACGGCCGGGAGCAGCGTGAGCGAGGCGAGGGCGGCGCTGGCGACGCCCGCGATGAGGACCGGGCCGAGCGCGGCGGTGCTGGAGACCGACGCGAGCGGCATCACCGCGAGCGCGAGGATCACCGTCCCGGCCGAGGCGAGCACGGCGGGCGTGGTGCGCAGCACGGCTTCACGTAGCGCGGTGAAGCGGTTCTCATTGCGGCGCAGTTCTTCTCGGTAGCGGGAGATGAGCAGAAGCGTGTAGTCGGTGGAGACGCCGAAGACGAGCACGGTGAGGATGCCGGTGCTCTGGCCGTTGATCGTGACCCCGGCGTATTCGCCGAGGAGGTAGGCCAGGCCGGCTGCGAGCCGCTCGGAGACGGCGATGCACGCCAGTGGGAGGAGCAGCAGGAGCGGCGAGCGGTAGGAGAGGACGAGCACGAGGGCGACCACGCCCATGGTCATCCAGGTGAGCGGCCCGTCGAGCTGCTCGAACGCCGATTCCATGTCGCGGGAGACCGCCGCGCCGCCGGTGAAGCCGACCTCGACGCCCGCGGGGAGGCCGTCGGTGACGATCGTGTTCGCTTCGGCGAACAGCGCTTCGCCTTCGTCTTCGAGCGAGAGGTCGTCGAGGGGCACGACGAGCATGAGCGCCCGGCCGTCCTCGGAGGGGATCGGGCCAGCGGCGGTCTCGCCGGGCGCGGCGAGGTCGTCGAGGGCGGCGCGGTCGGCTTCGGCGGCGGCGTACGCGTCAGCGCCGATCTCGGCGTCAGCGGTGTAGACCACCAGGAGGCTGATCAGGCCTTTCTGGTTGAACTCGGTTTCGGCGACGCGTTTGGCCTCGGTGGATTCGGCGTCGGCGGGGAGCCAGTTGATCTGGGCGTCGTCTTGGATGCCGCCGAGTTTGGGGGCGAGGCTGAAGCCGACGACGGCCAGGAGCGCCCAGGCGGCGAGGGCGAACCAGCGCCCGCGGCGGGTCGCGGCGAACGCGAGCGCGGCCTTCTTCGGTGGTGCGGACATTGGGGGGTCCTTTCGGTCGGATGACTCGGTGGGTCCAATGTCGCCGCCGGGGACCGAACGCGCATCGTCGTGTGCGCGTGTCCTGTTCTACGTCGAAGCGTTGAGGCGCAAGGGAAAAGGCCGCGCCCGGTGCGGGCGCGGCCTTCGGGTCCGGTCAGACTTCGGGGATGTCGAGGCCGGAGCGGTAGGCGATGGCGACGAGCCCGGCGCGATCGCGGGCGTCGAGTTTGGACAGGAGTTTGCCGATGTGGGTGCGCACGGTGGCGGGGCTGATGAACAGGCGTTCGCCGATCTCGTCGTTGGCCAGGCCGGTGGCGACCCAGCGGAGGATCTCGCGTTCGCGTTCGGTGAGGTCGGGCAGGTTGCGGTGGGGCCGGGCCGCTCCCGTGCCGCGTTCGGCGTAGGCGTCGATCACCTTGCGGGTCACGTCGGGGCTGAGGAGCGAGTCGCCCGCGGCGGCGAGGCGCACGGCTTTGAGCAGGTCGGCGGGGTCGGCGTCCTTCATCACGAACCCGGCCGCGCCTCCGGCGAGCGCGTCAAAGATGTACTCGTCGATCTCGAAGGTGGTGATCATGACGACGCGGGTCTTGGCGAGGTTCGGGTCGCGGCTGATGCGGCGGAGCACTTCGAGGCCGTCGATGCCGGGCATGCGCACGTCGAGCATGGCCACGTCGGGTTTGATGCGCTGCACGAGTTCCCAGGCCTGGTCGCCGTCCTCGGCTTCGGCGGCGAGGCGGATGTCGGCCTCGTTCTTGAACAGGTTGCGCAGGGCCATCCTGATGAGGCTCTGGTCGTCGGCGATGACGAGCTCGATCACGGGCGCGGCTCCTTTCGGGGCGTGCGGGTCGCCGGGAGCGAGGCGGTGACGGTGAAGCCGCCGCCCGGCCGGGGCCCTGCGTCGAATTCGCCGTGGGCCATGTGGACTCGTTCCATCATGCCGGTGAGGCCCTGCCCGGCGCGGTCGAGGTCGACGGGGCCGCCGCGGCCGTCGTCTTCGACGCGGACGTCCACGGTGTCGGGTCCGCAGTCGACGGTGACGGCGGCGCTGGTGGCGTCGGCGTGGCGGATGACGTTGGTGAGTGACTCTTGGACGACGCGGTAGACGGTGGCCGCGAGGTTGGTCGCGACGGTGTCCGCGTCACCGGTGATGCGCAGGTCGACGCTCAGGCCTCCTTTGCGCACGCCGTCGACGAGTGAAGGGAGGTCGGCGATGGCGCCGGTGGGCCGCAGTTCGGCCGGGCGGCCCGAGCGCAGCGGCGCGAGGGTGGCGCGCAGGTCGGCGAGGGCGCGTCCGGCGGTATCGCGGATGGCCTGGAGGTTCTCGACCGCTTCGGGCGGGGTGTGCTCGTGGCGTTCGAGGACGTGGAGGGCCACGCCGGCGTTCATGGAGACCACGGCGAGGCTGTGGCCGACCACGTCGTGGATCTCGCGGGCCATCGCCACGCGTTCGTCGGCCCGCTGGCGTTCGCGTTCGGCGTCGCGGGCGCGGGCGCGGGCCCTGCGGGCCTCGCGGACGATGCGGCCGCCGGTGGCGGCGATGCCGAGCCACACCAGGGAGATCGTGGCGTTGAGCCACAGCTCGGAGGCGGTGCCGAGTGCGAAGGTCTGGTAGGCGGTGTTGAGGGCGAACAGGACCGCGAGCACCGCCAAGACGGTCTTGAGGGGTCTGGCGAAGGCGTAGAAGAACACCGCGATGGCCGGGAGGAGGTACACGGGGCCTTCGGGGAGCCCGAGCCACAGGTAGGTGTAGAGGCTCGCGAGGCTCCCGGCGAGCGCGAGTTCGGGCCAGGGGCGGCGCAGGGCCAAGAAAGCGGCGGAGGCGCCGATGAGC
Organism: Glycomyces sp. NPDC046736; assembly: GCF_040645615.1. Classification (NCBI taxonomy): domain Bacteria; kingdom Bacillati; phylum Actinomycetota; class Actinomycetes; order Glycomycetales; family Glycomycetaceae; genus Glycomyces; species Glycomyces sp. NPDC046736. The sequence continues at coordinate 105,984 of NZ_JBEYYO010000012.1, forward strand.
GCGAACGCGGCCGGGCCGGGGTCGTGGTCGGGATCGGCGCCGATGGTGGTAGCCGAGGTCAGGAGCCAGAGCAGCACGGCGAGGCCGAGGTCGAAGGCGAGGGCCTGTGCGCCCGGCCAGGGGCTGCGTATCGTGCTCATGCGACCAGGCTACGGGCCGCAAACGGCGGTGACCTCGGCCGACGGACGTAATTGCTCTACGTCCAAGTGCGTAGGACCGCGCGGGCGACCCCTGTCGAAAGTCGTATCAGCGCATCGGTTTGCGGGCCAGGAGGTGGATGTGGGTGGCCATGTCGCGGAAGGGGACGCGGGAGGCGGTGGCGAGTTCGAACTCGCGCAGGGCTTCACCCGAGCCGGTCTCGGTCTTGGCCGAGGCCGGGATGAGGTCGGTGACGACGCCGACGCCGTGGACCTGCTCGGTGACCAGGCCGGAGCCGCCCACGAGCGCGGTGAGGGTCGCGGTCTCGAAGCGGCGCTTGATGGTGTCGCGCTGCTCGCTGACGCCGTCGACGTGGACGAGCAGGTCGAGCGCGGTCCCGAACTGGCCCGACAGGGCCCGGCCGAGCACCGCGGCGATGCGGTTGGCGACCATGATGCTCACGGCCCCGCCGGGCGCGCACACGGTCGCGAGGGCGTCGAGCGCCGAGTCGGGGTAGTCGACCATTTCGAGCACGGAGTGGCACAGGACCAGGTCGGCGGTGCCCGGCTCGGTGATCTCGGGGAGTTCGTCGGCGTCGGCCTGGACGGCTTTGACCCGGTCGGTGACGCCCGCTTCGGCGGCCCTTTGGCGCAGCGTGGCGAGCGCGTTGGCGCTGGGTTCGACCACGGTGACCTCGTGGCCCAGTTCGGCCAGGGGCACGGCGAAGCCGCCGGAGCCGCCGCCCACGTCGAGGATGCGCAAGGTGGCGCCGGTGCCCGCGGCGAAGCGTTCGATCTCGGCCGACAGGACCGACCACACGACGGCGACTCGGGGGTGGCGCACCGTTTCGGTGCTCTCTTTGGGAATGTCGACCATGCGCCTCAGCCTAGCCGCGCCCGCGCGCCGGGGACGGCAGGGCGAGGGGAACGGCACCGCTGGGCACAACCCGGTGTCACGATTCGGTTCGCGGCAGGAGCTTCTGGGGCCCGATCAGGTAGAGGTCGGGGTCGGTCTCGGCCGCGAGCGCGGCGTCGACCCGGGGTGCGACGCAGTAGAGGCGCGTGGGCGGGTCGCCGAGGAGGCGCCTGACGTGGCGGAGGCGTTTGTACTGGTTGAGGACCATCTTGAACTTCCAGCGGACGGTGCCGAACGCGATCGGGTCGCCCTCTTCGTTCCAGACGGCGATCTCGATGGTGCGCAGCTGCTTGAAGCGCGGGTCGGGGACCACGATGCGGGTCGAGGCTGCGGCGGCGGGATCGCCGAGGGCCCATTCGCGGGCGAGGCGGTTGAACTCGGGGCGGCACACGTACCGGTCGAAGCGGGCGTGGGTCATCTGCCACAGCTTGTCGGTGATGTAGCCGCGCCTCCAGCGCTGGAGGTGCCCGTCGGCGAACATCGCGTAGGCGAATCGCGCGAAACGGTGATCCATGGTCCAGAAGGGATTGTCGAAGTCGAGGGGGTTGGTGTCGGGCCGGACGAGTCCGGCCTCGGCGAGGTCGGGGAGGATCGCGGCGATCTCGGCCGTCTCCAAGCCGGTGGTCATGCGCAGGTCGGCGACGGTGCGGGGCCTGACGGTGATCTGGTTCAAGATCGCGTCGAGGTTCGCGGTGGGCTCCTCGCCGAGCGCGTCGGCGACGGCGGTGGCCGCTCGTTCGAGGAAGGGCCCGTCGGGGTGCAGGAACGTGGACTTGACCCAGGGGTCGACGAGGGTCAGCCGCTGGGGCAGGTCGCCGGCTTCGGCCAGCAGCGCGGGGTCGGAGCCGAGGAGGGCGTGGATCGCCACGGCCGCTTCGACGTCGGGGACGCCCACGGCCAGCAGGGACGCTTGGAGTTCGTTCATGGCGTTTGCGATGCTACACAGGCAAGGCGAGGTTCACAGGACGCGGAACATGAGGTGCATGTCGACCAGGCCGTCCTTGGGGTGGTCGAAGCCGCCGGGGATGAGCGCGAGGGTCGACATGCCCAGGGAGTGCCAGAGCTTGACGGCGTGCGTGTTGGTGGCGACGACGGCGTTGAACTGCATGGCGTAGAAGCCGTCGGCTTTGGCGCGGGCGAGGGCGGCTTCGCCGAGGGCGCGGCCGACGCCGCGGCGGCCGAAGGCCGGGTCGACCATGAACCCGGCGTTCGCCACGTGGGAGCCCTGCCCGGGGAGGTTGGGGTGGATCTCGACGGTGCCCGCGACCTGGCCGTCGAGCTCGGCGACGAGGCGGGACGCGGGGGCGGGGCGTTCCATCCAGTAGGCGTGGACCCAGTCCTCGGGGGTGTCCGGCGCCCACGGGTAGGTCTCGGCGGCTTCGACGATGGGGCGCATGAAGGCCCACATGGCGGGCCAGTCGGACTCGGCGGCGTCGCGGATCTGCATGGCCCCGAGGATATTCGCCTCAGCGCGGCGGCCGCCAGTCGGCGAGGGACACCGCCTGGTTCTGCACCCACGAGTCGGGGACGGCCCGCAGCAGGCCGCGGGTGACGCCCCTCCCGCCCGAGGCGATCGTGTGGACGCGCCGCGACAGCCGCGCGACGCGTTTGATGCGGGCGGCGCGGGCCCGGTCGTAGGAGGCCAGGGCCTCGGGTACGGACTCGGGGTTGCGGCGCAGCGCCCAGCCGAGGGTCACCGCGTCCTCCAAGGCCAGGCTCGCGCCCTGGGCGAGGATCGGGGCCACCCCGTGCGCGGCGTCGCCCATGAGCACCAGGCCGCCCTCGCCCGCGCTCTGGTGGAGCCTCGCCGGGACCGGCCACACGTACCGCACGGCCTGCTGGGTCAGCTCGGAGGGGCGCGTGGCGGCGATGAACTTGCCAACGGGTGCGGGCCAGTCGGCGAACCAGCGGTTGATGAGCTCGTGCTGGATCTGCGGGGACTCGGGGCGCATCCCGCCGGGCACGGTGGCCCACCAGCACGCGCCCGCGTGCCCGAGGTCGCCGTAGCCGAAGCGGCGGCGGTCGGGCCCGTACATCTCGACCGCGTCGGCGACCCGCTCGGGGGCCCGGTGCGCGGGGATGATCCCGCGGAACACCACCACGCCCGCGTCGACGGTCGGCGAGCCGGGCGCGATGAGCGGGCGGGTGGGCGAGTCGATGCCGTCGGCGGCGACCACGAGGTCGGCGTCCCAGCGGCGGTCGGCGTCCCCGGCGGCCAGGTCGACGAGGTCGATCCGGTCCACTTTCGTGGCCGGGAAGACCTGGACGCTGTCGCCCAGGCGCGAGACGAGCGCCTCGTAGAGCATCGCGTTGTGGACCATGACCGACGGGGTGCCGTCGTCGGCCCCGACCACGGCCGCGGAGAACGAGGAGGACACGCGCTCCTCGCTGCGGATCTCGAAGCGCTCCACCGGGGTCCCGGCCGCATCCAGGGTCGCGTCGACCCCGAGCGCGCGCAGCGCGCGCACGCCCGAGGCCCACAGGACCATGCCGAGGTCGTCGCCCTTGAGTCGCTCGCGCCGCTCCAGCAGCGCCACCTGCCACCCGAGCTTGGAGAGGACGATCGCGCTGGCGAGCCCGGCGACGCCGGCGCCGACCACTACGGCTCTACGGTTCTGCATGTGCACCTGCTCGGGGGGAGGCGGCGGGGGTCACCCGTCGTCGCGGGACCGGCTCTCGCCGGACTCGGCGTCCGACAGGGGCGGGTCTTCGGGGGTGTCTTCGGGAGCGGGGTCGTCGTCGGTCTCGTCTGCTTCGGCGTCGGTCTCGGGGACGTCGAGCTCGGTGCCCCAGGGCAGGGCGCCGCCCACGTAGCCGGCCTCGGTCGCGGCCGTCGAGTTCCAGTCGACGAGGACGCGCTTGCCGTCCTCGACCACGAAGACCTGGCGGATCGCACGAACCCGCAGCAGGTAGACCACGGCCAGGACGACCACGATGACGCTCATCCACTGGTTGAGCCGCAGCCCGGCGAAGTCCTGGGCGGGGTCGATGCGCAGGCCTTCGATCCAGAACCGGCCGATGCCGTAGAGCGCCACGTAGAGGGCCACGGCACGGCCGCCGCCGAACTTCCACTTGCGGTCGGCGAGCCACACGGCGAGCGCGACGCCGAGGTTCCACAGCAGTTCGTACAGGAACGTGGGGTGGAACGCCTCGAACTGGCGGTAGCCGGCGACGCGGTGCTGGGTGTCGATCGCGACCGCCCACCAGGCGTCGAGCGGCTTGCCGTAGAGCTCCTGGTTGAACCAGTTGCCGAGGCGGCCGATCGCCTGGGCGACGGGGATGCCGGGGATGACCGCGTCGGCGACCATGGTGAATTTGAGGCCGAGCTGGCGGCACGCGAGCCACACGCCGACGCCGCCGAGGAAGATCGCGCCGGGGATGCCCAGGCCGCCCTCCCACATCTGGAGGATCCGCCAGGGGTCGCCGTCGGCGCCGAAGTAGGCGTCAGGGCTGGTGAAGACGTGGTAGAGGCGGCCGCCGACGATGCCGAAGGGCACCGCCCACACGGCGATGTCGAGCACGGCCCACTTGGGGGCGCCGCGGCTGCGCAGGCGCACCTCGGCGATCCAGCAGGCGGCGATGATCCCCGCGAGGATGGCGAACGCGTAGGCGCGGATCGGGATGGGGCCGAGGTACCAGACCGATTGGTCAGGGCTCGGGATGTATGCGAGGTCCACGACGCATAAACCTATCGGGTTGAGGAGAACGGCGCGGCCCCGGCCCGCGCGGGCCGGAGTCGTCCCCGAATATCCTATAGGATATATGATATAGGGTTTCAGCGGCGGACGCCCGCGGCCAGGTCGGCCGTGAGTTCGGCGAGCCGCTGGTGCCCGGTGGGGATGTCCGGGGCGTCGAGATAGCAGTTCACGATCGCCGAGCCGACGATGACCGCGTCACCGTACGAGGCGATCTCGGCGGCCTGGTCGCCGCTGCGCACTCCGAGCCCGACCCCGATCGGCAGATCGGTGTGGGCGCGGGTGCGGCGCACCAGCTCCGGCGCTGCCGCGGGCGCGTCCGAGCGGGCGCCGGTGACGCCCATGACCGACTGCGCGTAGACGAAGCCGCGGCAGGCCGCCACCGTGGAGGCGATGCGCTCCTCAGTGGACGAAGGCGCGACCAGGAAGACCCGGTCGAGGTCGTGCGCATCGGAGGCGGCGATCCACTCCTCGGCCTCGTCGGGGATCAGGTCGGGCGTGATGAGCCCGGCCCCGCCCGCCGCTGCGAAGTCGCGCGCGAACGCCTCGACCCCGTAGCGCTCCACCAGGTTCCAGTAGGTCATGACCATGATCGGGACGCGCCCGGCCACGGCCTCGGTGACCTCGAAGACCTGCCGGGTCCGGAAACCCGCCGACAGCGCCTGGTCGGCGGCCCGCTGGATCGCCGGGCCGTCCATCACCGGGTCCGAATAGGGCAGCCCGAGCTCGATGAGGTCGGCGCCGCCGTCGATGAGGATGTCGACGGCCTTGATGGAGTCGGCGAGCGTGGGGTAGCCCGCCGGGAGATAGCCGACGAGGGCCGCGCGGCCTTCGGCCTTAGTCTTGGCGAACGCTTCGGCCGAACGCATCTACTGCTCCCCTTTGTCGAAGTCGAAGTACTCGACCACGTTGCCCATGTCCTTGTCGCCGCGGCCCGAGAGGTTCACCAGGACCTTCGCGCCCGGCTCCAGGCCCTTCGCCAGGCGCAGCGCCCCGGCCAGGCCGTGCGCGGACTCGATCGCGCAGATGATGCCCTCGGTGCGAGCCAAGAGCTCCAGGGCCGCCATGGCCTCGGCGTCGTCCACCGGCTCGTAGACCGCGCGGCCGCTCTGGGCCAGGTGCGCGTGCTCGGGGCCGACCCCCGGGTAGTCCAGGCCCGCCGAGATCGAGTGCGACTCGATCGTCTGCCCGTCCTCGTCCTGGAGGACGAACGTGCGGGCGCCGTGGAGCACCCCGATCTGCCCGGCGGTGATCGTGGCGGCGTGGCGACCGGTGTCGTAGCCGTCGCCGCCGGCCTCGAAGCCGTAGAGGCGCACGTCGTCGTCGAGGAACGCGGTGAAGATGCCCATCGCGTTCGAACCGCCGCCGACGCAGGCCGCGACCACGTCCGGCAGGCCCCCGGTGCGCTCCAGGAACTGCGCGCGGGCCTCGTCGCCGATGCCGCGGCAGTAGTCGCGCACCAGCTGCGGGAACGGGTGCGGGCCGCCGACCGAGCCGATGAGGTAATGCGTGTCGTCCACGGTCGCGACCCATTCGCGCAGGGCCTCGTTCATGGCGTCCTTGAGCGTCCGCGAACCGGTCGTCACGGGCACGACCTCGGCCCCCAAGAGCCGCATCCGGGCCACGTTCAGCGCCTGGCGCCGCGTGTCCTCCTCGCCCATGTACACCGTGCAGTCGAACCCGAAGTACGCGGCCGCGGTCGCCGAGGCGACGCCGTGCTGGCCCGCCCCGGTCTCGGCGATGATCCGGGTCTTGCCCATACGGCGGGTCAGGAGCGCCTGCCCGAGCACGTTGCGGATCTTGTGCGCGCCGGTGTGGTTGAGGTCCTCGCGCTTGAGCCACACCTCGACCCCGGCGGCCTCGGAGAGCCGCTCGGCGAGGTACAGCGGCGAGGGCAGGTTGCCGTACTCGCGGCCCAGAGCGTCCAGTTCGGACATGAACGCCGGGTCGGCCAGCGCCGAAGTGTGCGCGGCCTCCAGCTCGTCGAGGGCGGCGATGAGCGCTTCGGGGACGAACCGTCCCCCGAATTCGCCCCAGTGGCCGCGGGCGTCTGGATTGGGCACGATCGCTCCCTCTCGTCTCTCCACCGGCCGGGGCCGGAACTTCCGCCTAGATGGGCCTTGGCGTGGCCGGGTGCGACCCGGCCGTGACCAGTTCGGCGACGGCCTCGCGCGGGCTCTTCTGCTTGACCACGCCCTCGCCCACGAGCACGGCGTCGGCTCCGGCGCTGGCGTAGCGGATGAGGTCGCGGGTGCCGCGGACGCCCGACTCGGCGACCTTGACGACGTCGCGGGGCAGGCCCGGGGCGATCCGCTCGAACACCGAGCGGTCCACCTGGAGGGTAGTCAGGTCGCGGGCGTTGACGCCAATGACTTTCGCCCCGGCCCTCAGGGCCCGGTCGGCCTCGGACTCGGTGTGGACCTCGACGAGCGCGGTCATGCCCAGGCCCTCGATGCGCTCGTGGAGGGACACGAGGGTGTCCTGGTCGAGCGCGGCCACGATGAGCAGCACGAGGTCGGCGCCGTGGGCGCGGGCCTCCAGGACCTGGTAGGGGGAGACCACGAAGTCCTTGCGCAGCACCGGGACCTGCACCTTGGCGCGCACGGCGTCGAGGTCGTCGAGGCTGCCTTTGAAGTAGTTGGCCTCGGTGAGGACCGAGATGACCGAGGCGCCGCCGGCGGCGTACTCGGCGGCGAGTTCGGCCGGGTCGGGGATGTCGGCCAGGGCGCCCTTGGACGGGGAGGCCCGCTTGACCTCGGCGATGACGCTCACACCGCCGCCGGAGAGGGCGGCGTAGCCGTCGAACGCGGGCCGGGCGGCCTCGGCGGCCTCGCGGATCCGCTCGATGGGGATCTCGGTCTGGCGCCGTTCGAGATCGGCGCGGACTTCGGTGATGATCTGCTCCAGCACGTTCACCTAAGATCGTCCCTTCTCCTGCGCCGATGCCGTGATATTAGGCGACGAGGGGTCCTGCCCCGAGTCGAGGGCGTTCCACAGCGACACCGGGTCCTCTGCTATGGCGTCGCCGGTCTCGGACGCGGCCTCGTAGCGGGCCGCGGCGGCGGGCCAGCGTCCCGCGCGGGCGCAGGTCGCGGCCCCGGCCGAGGCCAGGATGAGACCGGCCGCGGCGAGCGCGATCGGCCACGCGCCCGCGTCGAGGTTGAGGAGGCCGCCGAGCGCGGCGGCGAGCCCGGCGAGGGCGGCGACCGCACCGAGGAAGCGGCGGACCCGGACGCCGGCGGCGAGCATCGCGAGGAAGGCCGCGCCTCCGGCGAGCGCGCACGGCAGGGCCCAGGAGGCGTAGTCGGCGCCGGTCTGGGTGGTCGTGGTGGTGAGCCCGGCGTGGGTGGTCGCGGTGACCGAGGTCCACTCACGGGAGGCCGCGAGCGCGGCCAGCGCGGCGGCGAGGACCCCGGCGAGCAGGACGCGGGTGCGTTCGGCGCCGCTGGGGGCGGTGTCGTCCTCGGTCATGCGATCTGCCTTCCGGTGAAGCAGGTGCGGGTGCCGGTGTGGCACGCCGGGCCGGTCTGCTCGACCTGGAGCAGGACCGTGTCGCCGTCGCAGTCGACCGACACCGCTTTGACCTCCTGGCGGTGCCCGGAGGTCGCGCCCTTGACCCAGTACTCGCCGCGGCTGCGCGACCAGTACGTGGCGGCGCGGGTGGCGAGGGTGCGCCGCAGCGCCTCCGCGTCCATCCACGCGAGCATGAGGACCTCGCCGGTGTCGTGCTGCTGCACGACCGCGGGGATCAGTCCGTCGGCGTTGAACTTGAGGTTCGCGATGACGTCGTCGCTGCTCTGTCGGCCTTCCACGTCTACCGATTGTGATCGCTCCCCGGCGGGGGCCTCCACCCGGGCCCGGTCTGGAGTGAATCGTGGGATTCTCGGGGGCATGGAGCGCCCTTATGTGATCGTTTCGGCCGCGATGAGCCTGGACGGGTTCCTCGACGACACCGCGCCCGAGCGGCTGGTCCTGTCCAATGCCGCCGATTTCGACCGGGTCGACGAGGTCAGGGCCGGAGTCGACGCGATCGCGGTGGGCGCGGGCACGGTCCGCGCCGACGACCCGCGGCTGCTGGTGCGGTCGGCTGAGCGCCGTGAGCGGCGGGTCGCCGAGGGGCGTTCGCCGCAGCCGCTGCGGGCGGTGTTCTCCCCCTCGGGCGAGCTCGATCCGGGGGCGCGGCTGTTCAACACGAGGGAAGCGGGCCCGGTCGTGGTGTACACGAGCGAGGAGGGGCGCGAAGCGTGCGCGGTCGGTGCGGCGGGCGTCGAGGTGGTGGCCGCGGGCGAGGGCGAGGTGGACCTGGAGGCGGCGCTGGCGGATCTGGCCTCGCGGGGCGTGGGGCGGCTGCTGGTCGAGGGCGGCGGGGTGGTGCACACCGCGTTCTTGTCGGCGGATCTGGTGGACGAGGCGCATGTGGCCCTCGCGCCGTTCCTGCTCGGGGAGCGGGGCGGGGCCCGGTTCGTGTACGAGGCGGCGTTCCCGCAGTCGCCGGGGCGACCATTGCGGCTCGTGGAGGCGCGGGCGATCGGTGAGATCGCGCTGCTGACGTACCTGCGCTGAGACTCCTTCGGGTCCGGGGCATCCGATTCGACGGGAATCGCCCGTTTGGTCACTTAAAGTGATCGGAGCCATTGCCTTGTCCCCGACGATCGGAGTGCCCCATGGCAGTCACCGAGACGCCTCCTTCGGAAGGCCCGGAGGAGGAGACGGCCCCCGCGCCGCCGATCGAGGACGAGGAGCGCCAGGCCACGCTCCCGGTCGACCGGCCCGTGTTCTGGATCAGCGCCGTGGTGATCCTGGTGGTGATCGGGTTCGGGGCGGTCTTCCCCGACCAGTTCGAGAGCGGGTCCACCTCGGCCCTGAACTGGGTGATCGCGAACTTCGGGTGGCTGTTCATCATCGCGGGGAACATCTTCGTGGTGCTGGCGATCTACATCGCGGCGAGCCGGTACGGGTCGATCAAGCTGGCGGCCTCGTCGGACGAGGAGCCGGAGTTCTCCACGCTCCCGTGGATCTCGATGATGTTCGCCGCGGGGATGGGCATCGGCCTCATGTTCTACGGTGTGGCCGAGCCGCTCTCGCACTACTTCGAGGCCCCGCCGCCGCTCCAGCTCAACCCGGCCGACCCCAACTACGAGGACCAGTTGGAACTGGGTTCGCTGGTGTACACGTACTTCCACTGGGGACTGCACCCGTGGGCGATCTACGCGGTGGCCGGGCTGGCGCTGGGGTATTCGACGTTCCGCAAGCGGCGCGGCAACAACCTGAGCGACGCGTTCGCGCCGTTGACGGCGCGGCGGCGCTGGGGCCCTGGCGTGGGCAAGGTCATCGACCTGATGGCGATCTTCGCGACCGTGTTCGGCACGGCCGCGAGCCTGGGATTGGGCGCGCTCCAGGTCGCCGTCGGCTTGGAGATCGTGGCGGGCGTCCCCGACTCGAAGCAGCTGGAGCTGGTGGTGATCGTGGCGTTGACGGCCGCGTTCGTGGCCTCGGCGTTCTCGGGCGTCCACCGGGGCGTCAAGTGGCTGTCGACCACGAACGTGGTGCTCGCGCTGTTCCTGGTCGTGTTCGTGTTCATCGCGGGGCCGACCCTGTTCATCCTCGACGCGTGGCCCAGCGCGCTGGGCGGGTACATGTCGGACCTGGTGGACATGGCCAGCGCGACCGGCGCGTTCGGCGGCGAGCAGTGGATGGCGACTTGGACGATCTTCTACTGGGCGTGGTGGCTGTCGTGGGCGCCGTTCGTGGGCACGTTCATCGCCCGCATCTCGCGCGGGAGGTCGATCCGCCAGTTCATCGTCGGGGTGCTCCTGGTCCCCTCGGCCGCTTCGACGCTGTGGTTCGCGATCCTGGGCGGCACCGCGATCTGGAAGCAGTCCAACGGGGTCGACTTCGGTGACTCGCTGGCCAAGGGCGAGGAGTACGCGCTGTTCGCGATGCTGGAGTCGCTGCCGTTGTACAGCCTGGTGTCGGGCCTGTCGATGATCTTGGTGGCGATCTACTTCGTGACCGGCGCGGACTCGGCCTCGCTGGTGCTGGGGTCGCTGTCGAGCCGCGGTTCGCTCGCGCCCAAGCGTCCGCTGGTCGTGTTCTGGGGGGCCACGATCGGCGCGGTGGCGGCGGTGCTGCTGCTGTCGGGCGGGCTCCAGGGTCTGAAGAACGCCACGATCATCGTGGCGTTGCCGTTCGTGATCGTCATGCTCGCGCTGTGCGTGGCGCTGATGAAGGAGCTCTCGCAGGACCCGGCCGCGAACCCGCTGCGGATGCACATGCGCCAGAAGGGCTTCCGCGACGCGGTCCGCAAACTCGTGGGCGAGGAGTTCGCCACCCGCTCGGGCCTCAAGAACCCTTGGGGCCGCGGCAGGATGCGTCCGGGGGTCGGCACGGGACGCCGAAACGGGACAGAGGACGAGGGGCGCTAAATTTGGGGTGAACTTGTGGCGGAAGGAATCCTCATGAAGGCGATCGTGGTCGAGCAGACCGGCGGGCCGGGCGTGATGCGGCTGCTGGAGGGCGAGGACCCCGGGCCGCGCCCGGGCCAGATCTCGGTGCGGGTGGCCGCGGCGGGCGTCAACTTCATCGACGTGTACCACCGCACCGGCGCCTACGGGCTGCCGCTGCCGTTCACGCCGGGCCTGGAGGGCGGCGGCTACGTCGCGGCCGTCGGCGAAGGGGTCGAGGAGTTCAAGGTCGGCGACGAGGTCGCGTGGAAGGGCGTGCCCGGGTCCTATGCGGACCTGGTGGTGGGCGACGCCGACGCGTTCGTGCCCGTCCCCGAGAAGGTCGCCGTCGAGACCGCCGCGGCCGTGATGCTCCAGGGCCTGACCGCGCATTACCTGTGCAACAGCGTCTACGACGTGCAGGAGGGCGACACGGTCGTCGTGCACGCCGCCGCCGGGGGCATGGGCCTGCTGCTGACCCAGATGGTGAAGTACAAGGGCGGCAAGGTCATCGCCACCGTCTCCACCGACGCGAAAGCCGAACTCGCGCGCCAGAACGGCGCCGACCACGTCATGCGCTACGAGGGCTTCGGGGCCAAGGCCCGCGAGCTCACCGGCGGCGAGGGCGTGGCCGCGGTCTTCGACGGGGTCGGCAAGACCACGTTCGACGAAGGCCTGGGGGCGCTACGACGCCGCGGCGTCATGGCCCTGTTCGGGCAGTCCAGCGGCGCGGTGCCGCCGGTCGACCCGCAGGCGCTCCACCGGGGAGGGTCGCTGATCCTCACCCGGCCCACGCTGGTCGACTTCACCGCCACCCGCGAGGAGTACCTCGCCCGGGCCGCCGACGTGTTCCGCATGATCGAGGACGACGACCTGCTGGTGCGCGTGGGCGAGACGTTCCGCCTCGACGAGGCCGCCGAGGCCCACCAGTTGCTCGAATCGCGCAAGACCACCGGGAAGCTGCTGCTGATTCCGTAAACCTTCCGAAGGATTGCGGGTCCGAAATACGCGGTTCGCGGCGATTCTGAGCTTAGGCTTCGGGCGTTCGCCGCACCGCTATCGAAGGATCTCCGCAGTGAAGACCGCCACCGGACGCATCGGACTCATCGGCGCTGCGAGCGCCGTGCTGCTGGCCGTCGCCGTTCCCGTTCAGGCCCAGGACATCGGATACGCCGACTGGAGCATGGAGGGCGGGAGCCGGGCCTATACGGGCACGATGGCCCTGCCCGGGGGCTTCCCGGAGGCCACGTTCACCTCCGACGCCCGCGCGCAGTCGGGCATCCGGTCGGGCGCGAACACCTGGCTGGGCCCGAACACGCCGTTCGGGGAGGTCTACGGCTCCAGCCGGGACCGCGAGTACGCGCTGATCCGGCCCTTCGCCGACACGCCGGGGAACCCCTCGACCACGACGTACACGTTCGCCGAGCCGACCCCGGCGAGCCAGTGGGGTTTCGCTTTGGGCGACATCGACGCCGACACTGTCACCATCTCGGCGACCGACGCGAACGGCGACCCGGTCCCGGCCTCGGCGCTGGGCTACCAGGGTTCGTTCAACTTCTGCGACACCTCCCCCAGGCCGGGGACGTGCTCAGGCATCACGACCTTCCACCAGCCGACCTGGACCGAGGCCACGGCCACGCTCGCCGGCGACGGCAACGACGAGACCGGCGGCACCGGCTGGTTCCAACCCACCGTCCCGATCGCCACGCTCACGTTCTCCTTCAGCGCGTTGAGCGGCTTCCCGGTGTACCAGACCTGGTTCGCCACACTGGAAGTCCCCGAACCCGACCCGGACCCCACGGACGACCCGACCAGCGACGGCCCCACCGACGACGAACCGACCACGGACGAACCCACCAGCGACGACCCGAACACCGAAGACCCGTCCGCGGGCGCCCCGGGCTCAAACACCCCACCCGCCGACGGCTCAGCAAAACCGGCCGCGAACAACGACGCGGGCACCGGCTCAGACCTGCCGATCACGGGAGTCTCCCTGTTCGCCACCCTGCTGGCGGGCCTGGCGGCACTCACCGCGGGCGTGCTAGTCCTCACCCGCCGACGCAGCACCGAACACTGACCAACACGATGTTGCCCGATGGCCGGTCGGGCGCATTCGACACGACTGCATGTATAAAGCCTGAATGGTGACCATTCAAATTCGGGACGTCCCGGAATCGCTCCGGGACAGGCTCTCTGCCACGGCCAGGTCACGGGGCCAGCCGATGCAGTCGTACCTGCTCTCGGTCCTGGAGGAGGAGGCGCAGCGGTCGATCAATGTCGAGCTGCTCCGCGTGATCGACCGACTCGACCGAAGCGGCTCCTTCCACGGGGCCGAGATGAGCGCTCAGGTCGACGACCTTCGCGTCGAACGGCACCGTCGCAACACCGAACCCCTGTGATCGTCGTCGATGCGCCCTCAGTCAGGCAGCACGAGCCCGGCCGACAGGCGCGACGCGGCTCGGCAGCGCCACGTCGCCTGATGGCCAGCCGAGCGTGGCGCGAACGGGTTTCATTGGCTGCTGAAGCGAATGGAGCCGTCATGCATGTGAACACGCCGTTGAAGGTCCACTACTACGGGACCCCGGTGGTCCTGGTCAGCACCCGCGACGTCGAGGGCAGGGCGAACCTGTCGCCGATGTCCTCGGCGTGGTGGCTCGGGGGTTCGGCGATGCTCGGGATCGGGAACAAGTCGCAGACCGCGAAGAACCTGCGCGAGCAGGGCGAGTGCGTGCTCAATCTGGCGCCGAGCGACCTGGCCGAATCGGTCGACCGCCTCGCCGACCTCACCGCCGTCGACCCGGTCCCGCCCACCAAGGCCGCGAAGGGCTACCGGCACGAGGCCGACAAGTTCGGGGCCGCGGGCCTGACCGAGCAGGCCGCAGAGCTCGTCGCCCCGCCCCGGGTGCTCGAATGCCCGGTCCAGTTGGAGTGCCGCGTGGTCGACTCGCACCCGTTCAACGCGACCTGCACCGCGTTCGAGGTCGAAGTCCTCAGGTCCCATGTGGATGAACGGATGCTGGTCCCCGGCACCGCCTACGTCGACCCCGACGCGTGGGACCCGCTCATCATGAAGTTCTGCGAGTACTACGGCGAAGGCCGCCATCTGCGGCCCTCACGCCTGGCCGCGAACTGGCGGATGCCCCACCAGCATCTTGCCGCCCAATGATACTGATCCATTGCGCGCCAATCGGTTCGGTGACGCGTTACATTCGAGCCGGGGCGGGAGGCACCCGCCCCGGCGAGAGGAACCCGATGGCGACGATGCGCGCAGTGATCCAGCACCGGCTCGGCGGACCGGAGGTCCTGGAGGCCGTGACGGTCGAGCGGCCCGAGCCGGGCCCCGGCGAGGTCCTGGTGCGCGTGAAGGCGGCCGGAACCAACCCGGTGGACTGGAAGACCCGCGAACTCGGCTCGATGGACGAGACACTGCCGCCGTTCACACTCGGCTGGGACGTCTCAGGGACCGTCGAAGCGCTCGGTGCGGGCGTGGAAGGATTCGCGGTCGGCGACGACGTGTACGGGATGCCCCGGTTCCCGCACTTCGCGGGCGCGTACGCCGAATACCTCACCGCTCCCGCGGGCGAGATCGCGGCCAAACCGGCCCGGCTCGGCCACGTCGAGGCCGCGGCCCTGCCGCTCGCCGGACTCACCGCGCTCCAGGCGCTCGACGGCGTCGCAGAGGTCGGCCCGGGCCAGCGCGTCCTGGTCCACGCCGCCGCGGGCGGCGTCGGACACCTGGCCGTGCAGATCGCGAAAGCCAAGGGCGCATACGTGATCGGCACCGCCAGCGAAGCCCGCCACGAACTCGTGCGGTCGCTGGGCGCCGACGAGGTGCTCGACTACCGCAGCATCGACTTCACCGAAGCGCTCAGCGATCTGGATGTCGTCTTCAACACCGTGGGCCCGGAGTACGAGGCGCGGTCGGCGGCGGTGCTGCGCGACGGCGGCACGCTGGTGTCGCTGCGGCGGGCCGAACTTCCCGAGACCGAACGGGCGCGAATCGAGGCGTCGGCGATGCTCGTGGCCCCCGATCGCGAAGGGCTGCTGACACTCTCGGCGCTGGTCGAGAAAGGCGAGTTGACGCCGGTCATCGCGCAGACGTTCACGCTGGAAGCGGCCGCCGAGGCGCATCGGGCGCTGGAGACGGGCCGCACCGCGGGGAAGATCGTGCTCACCGTCGACTGATCCGTCACGCAGGAGACCACGGCACCGGGCATGGGAGGCTAGGCGCATCGCCGGGAAGATCGTGCGCAGCGTCGGCTGACCTGTCGCGCTGGCGCATCGCCCGGTGATCGGCCGGACTGCATCGCGAACGGGTCGGGCCCGCGACGGAACGTCGCGGGCCCGACCCGTTGCCGCTGCCTCAGTTCGAGCGGGTCTGCTCGACCCAGGAGCCGTGCAGTCCCGCGTAGACCGAGCCCTCCTCAGTGGCCAGGAGCGCGTGCGGACC
Organism: Glycomyces sp. NPDC046736; assembly: GCF_040645615.1. Classification (NCBI taxonomy): domain Bacteria; kingdom Bacillati; phylum Actinomycetota; class Actinomycetes; order Glycomycetales; family Glycomycetaceae; genus Glycomyces; species Glycomyces sp. NPDC046736. The sequence continues at coordinate 121,625 of NZ_JBEYYO010000012.1, forward strand.
CTGCTGGACCAGGTTCCCGGCGTCGAAGACCAAGACCTCGTCAGAGGTCTCGGCAGTCGAGAGGCGGTGCGCGATGATCACCGTGGTGCGCCCGCGCGTGACCGCGTCCAAAGCCGCCGAGAGGCGCAACTCCGTGGCCGGGTCGACCGCGCTCGTCGCCTCGTCCAGGACCAGCAGGTCCGGGTCGGCCACATAGGCGCGCACCAGCGAGACGAGCTGGCGCTCCCCCACCGAAAGGTTCGCGCCGCCCTCGCCCAACTCGGTGTCCAGGCCCGCCGGAAGCGTCTCGACCCACTCGGTGAGCCCGAGCTCGGCGAAGGCCACGTAGATCTCGGCCTCGGTCAGATCCGGGCGGGCGAAGCGCACGTTCCGCGCCAGCGTGCCGTTGAACAAGAAGCCCTCCTGCGGGACCATCGTCACCCGCGACCGCAGCGACGAGAACCGCACGCCCGTCAGCGGTTCGCCGCCCAACAGCACCCGGCCCGAGGTCGGGTCCATGAGGCGGGTCAAGAGCTTCGCGAACGTGGTCTTGCCCGAACCGGTCTCGCCCACGACCGCGACCTTCGCATGCGCGGGGATCTCCACGTCGATGCCGTGCAGGACCTCCTCCCCGCCCGGATAGGCGAAGCGGACCCCTTCGAAGCGCACGCCCAGCGGGCCCTCGGGCAGGTCCACGCCGTCGGCCGGGTCGGCCACATCCGGCTCGGTGTCGATGATGTCGAGCACCCGCCGCCAACCCGAGACCGCGTTCTGGGCCTCATTCAGCGTCTCGGTGCCGATGACCACCGGCTGCGTGAACAGCACCACCAGGAACAAGAACGCGGTCAACTCGCCCACGCTCATCGAACCGCCCGCGACCAGGAACGCCCCCAAGACCACCACGATCGCGTTGACACCCAGGTAGACCAGTTCGCCCGCGCCGAACGAGAACGCCGAGCGGCTGATCGCGCGGGTCTGGTCGCGGCGGTGCTCCTCGATCGAGGCGTCCAGGCGCTCGCTCGTGCGCGCGCCGACCCCGTACGCGCGCACCGTGCCCGCGCCGACCACCGACTCCGAGACCGCCGAGAGCATCGTCGAGACGCTCCGGCGCACACTCGTGTACGCGGCCGCCAGATGCCCCTGGAGCCATTTGATCAACCACGTGACCGGGATGAACACGATCCACACCGCGATCGCCAACTGCCACGAGTAGACCGCCATGACCACGGTCGCGACGATGATCTGCGCCGTCGAGGTCACCAGGATCATGCCGCCCTGCTGGAGGAACTGGCTGACCTGGTCGATATCGGTCGTCACTCGCGCGGTCAGCGCCCCGCGGCGCTCGGACTGCTGGTGCAGCATCGACAGGTCGTGGATGTGGCGGAACGTCCTGCGCCGCAAGTTGGCCAGCGCGTGCTCGGAGACGACGAACAAGCGGCGGTTCATCAGATAGTTCGCGCCGGTCGTGACCAGCAGGACCGCGATGCCGATCGCGGCGACCGCGATGACGTAGGACAGGTCCGGGCCCCCGTCCCCGAGGATGCCGTGGTCGAGGATCTGCTGCGCCCCGATGGGCACCACGAGCCGCCCGAGAGCGGTGACGGCGGCCAGGAACACGGTGAAGCCGAGGCCGCGGCGCAACTCCGGGGAGAGCTGGAGGCCGCGCCGGACGGTCTGGAGCGGGCCGAGCTGGGGATCCTCGGCCTCGGCGGCGCGCTTCTGGGCGCGCTTGTCGGTGCGGGTGCTCACGCGGCGCTCTCCTCGTCGAGTTCGGAGTCGTTCAGGGCGGTGCCGGACAGGTCGTCCTCGTCGGGGTCGTCGAACTCCCGTTCGGCTTCGGCCCGTTCGTAGGCGGTCACCAGGTCGGCGTACGGCGGGTGGGTCCGCAAGAGCTCGGTGTGCGGGCCGCGGGCGGTGATGCGGCCGCCTTCGAGGAACACGACCTCGTCGGCGAGGGCGATCGTGGCCCTCCGGTAGGCCACCACCAGGACGCTCGACGCGGCCTGGGAGTGCTTGAGGCCCGAGAGGATCTGCGACTCCACTTTGGGGTCGACGGCGCTGGTCGCGTCGTCGAGGACGAGCAGGCGGGGGCGCCCGGCCAGGGCGCGGGCGAGGGTGAGGCGCTGGCGCTGGCCGCCGGAGAGGGTGGTGCCCCGCTCGCCGACTTCGGTGTCGAGTCCGGCGTCGAGGGAGGCGGTGAACTTCTCGGCTCCGGCGGCGGCGAGGGCGTCCCAGAGGCGGTCGTCGTCGACGCCTTCGCGGCCGAGGTCGAGGTTGGCGCGCACGGTGTCGTCGAACACGAACGGGATCTGCTGGACGAGGGCGGTGGTGCGGGCGAGGGAGGCGTGGGTGAGGTCGCGGACGTCTTCGCCGTCGAGGCGGACGGTGCCGCGGGAGGGGTCGACGAGGCGGGCGGCGAGGTGGGCGAGGGTGGACTTTCCGGAGCCGGTGGCGCCGACGAGGGCGACGGTGGTGCCGGGGGCGACGGTGAAGTCGACGTCGTGGAGGGCTTCGTGGCCGTCGGGGTAGGCGTAGGCGATGTGGTCGAAGGCGAGTTCGGCGGGGGCGCCGGAGTCGGGGAGTTCCTTGTCGCCGTATGACATGTCGCCGGTGGCGGCGAGGACGTGGTCGACGCGGCCCCGGCCGACGACCGCGCCGGGGAGGTCGCCGAGGACCCAGCCGATGGCGCGGATGGGGAAGGCCAGCACCGAGAACATGAAGGAGACGGTGACGAGCTGTTCGAGGGTGATCGCTCCGGCTTCGAAGCGGACGAGGCCGACCAGGAGGGCGACGAGGACGCCGATCTCGGGGAGTCCGGCGATGGCCGGTTCGAACGCGGCGCGCAGGCGCCCGACGCCGATCATGGCGTCGCGGAGCTCGGTGGCCGAGGCGCTGAAGCGCTCGGTCTCGGCGGCTTCGCGGCCCATGGCCTTGACCACGAGGGCGCCGTCGAAGGACTCGTGGCCCACGGCGGAGACTTCGGCGCGCAGTTCCTGGGCGCGTTTGGCGCGGGGGGCCATCTTGGTGGCGAAGTAGGCGTTGAGGGCGAACAGGGCCGGGAACATGCCGAGGGCGACCAGCGCGACGGCCCAGTCGATGAGGGCGAACGCGATCATGGCGATGACGACCATGAAGAGGGTGCCGCACGCGAACGGCAGCGGGGCGAGGGGGCGGGTGGCGGCCTCGACGTCGGCGTTCGCGTTGGACAGGAGGGTCCCGGTGGGGTGCTTCTGGTGCCAGGAGACCGGGAGCGCGAGGTAGCGGCGGGTGATGCGGCGGCGCCAGTGGGCCTGGACCTTGAACATCATGACGCCCGCGCCGATGCGGCGCGCGCACATGGACGAGAAGCGGATGATCGAGGTCCCCAGCAGCGCGGCGACGCCGAGGAGGACGGTGCCGAGGGCGACTTCGCCGTTCTCGTAGGCGGGGACGGCCACGCCCGCCACGACCCAGCCGATGATGAACGAGAGGAACAGGGTCATCGCGGTGTTGACCATCGCGCCGAGCGCGCCCACGGCGAAGGGCTTCGGTTCGATGCGGACCATGTCGACGATGTTCCGCAGCCCCCGCCTGAGGATGCGGGTGTCGGCGGGCTGGTCGAACGCGGTCGGCGCGGCGTCGCCGGTGGGCAGCGTCATTGGGTCTCCGGTCAGGTGGGTGTCACTGAACGTGGTGCGAGCCGCTTGCTAGCCGTCCGGCAAGCGATCGCTTGCAATCATGCCTCGCCCCACCGACAGACGACAACAGCATTGCGCCCGGGTTTCATTCCGTAACGAGGCCCGCTGCGACGCCGGAGACACACCTGCCATCCCAAACCCCCACCCACCCAGGGGACTATGCGCCGATCATCGCCGAGGGGTACGACAGAAAACGCCCCGCGAGCCCCACGTGTCACCCGAAGGAGTCACGTAGGCGAGCCGGAGTCGCGTCGCCGGGTTAGCGGATCGGGTGGCCCGCGTTCTTGAGTTCCTGCTTGACCTCGCCGATGGCGACGTCGCCGAAGTGGAAGATCGAGGCGGCCAGGAGGGCGTCGGCGCCCGCGTCGACCGCGGGCGGGAAGTCGGCGGCCCGGCCCGCGCCGCCGGAGGCGATGAGAGGCACGTCGACCGCGGCGCGCACCGCGGCGATCAAGGGCAGGTCGAAGCCGCGCTTCGTGCCGTCGGCGGCGATCGAGTTGAGCAGGATCTCCCCCGAACCGAGCTCGGCGGCCCGCGCGCACCACTCGATCGCGTCCAGGCCGGTGCGGCGACGGCCCCCGTGGGTCGTGACCTCCCAGCCCGAGTCGGTGTCGGCGCCCGAGGCCACGTCGGCCGAGAGCACGAGGACCTGGTTCCCGAACCGGTCGGCGATCTCGGCGATGACCTCAGGCCGCGCGATCGCGGCCGTGTTCACCCCGACCTTGTCGGCGCCCGCCCGCAGCAGCCGGTCCACGTCATCGGGCGTCCGCACCCCGCCGCCGACGGTCAGCGGAATGAACACCTGCTCGGCCGTGCGCGCCACGACGTCCATCATGGTCCCGCGGTCGTCGCTCGAAGCGGTCACGTCCAAGAACGTCAACTCATCGGCCCCGGCCGCGTCATACGCCGCCGCGAGCTCGACGGGATCCCCCGCATCGCGCAGGTTCTCGAAGTTCACACCCTTGACGACCCGCCCGGCGTCCACATCAAGGCAGGGAATCACACGCACCGCAACAGTCACGCGGCCAGCCTACAGCGCAGGCCTTTCGGTGTCGTCCGCCATATTTCCGCGACCTCACTTGAACACGTTCAAAATCAAGCGTAGGTTCAGATCAGAAGTTGAACCTGTTCAACTCACGAGTTCCCCTCTGAGAACGGAGCCTGTCATGGACATGACGGTCGTCGCCTACATCACCTACCTGCTCATCGCCGTCCCCCTCACCGTCTGGGTCGCGCGCACCCTCGGCGCGAACGGCTACCACTTCATCAAGGACGTCTTCGCCGGAGACGAACAGCTCGCCCAAGCGGTCAACAAACTGCTCCAAGTCGGCTTCTACCTCCTCAACTTCGGATTCGTGACGCTGTGGCTGCGCACCACCGCGCCCATCGCCGACGCCCGGGGCGTGTTCGAGACCGTCGCGGTCAAGATCGGGGCCGTGCTCCTGGTCCTCGGCATCCTCCACGTCCTCAACGTGGTCGTGCTCAACGCCTTCCGCAAGCGGGGCCACGTCGACGCCCGCGCGCTCGCCACTTTGGAGCCGCCGCAGCCGAGGCCGTATCAGGGATGAACCAAGTAGGATCGCCTTCGTGAGCTTCGAAGCCGAGTCTTCCGACGCGTCCGCCCGCCCCTCCTCGAAGGGCGAGCGGACGCGGCAGCGGATCATCGAGACCGCGCTCGACATGTTCGCCGAACGCGGCTACGACAAGACCACGATGCGGGCGATCGCGGCCGAAGCCGGTGTGTCCGTGGGCAACGCGTACTACTACTTCAAGTCCAAGGAACACCTCATCCAGGGCTTCTACGAGCAGGCCACGACCCGCCACGCCGAGTTGACCCCCCAGCTCCTCGAAGGCAAGCAGACCCTCGCCGAGCGCATCGAGGCCGCGCTGCTGGCCTGGCTCGACATCGCCGGGCCCTACCACGCGTTCGCGGGCCAGTTCTTCCGCAACGCCGCCGACCCGGCCAGCCCGCTGAGCCCGTTCTCGGAGGAGTCGACCGAGAGCCGCGACCGCGACATCGCGCTCTACCGCGAGGTCCTGGAGGGCTCCAAGACCAAGGTCCCGGCCGACATGGCCGACATCCTGCCCGAGATGCTGTGGCTCCACCAGATGGTGGTGGTCCTGTACTGGGTCTACGACAACTCCCCCGGCCAGGAGCAGTCCCGCGAGCTGGCCCGGCGCACCGCGCCGCTGGCCGCGCGGGTCGTGGCCCTCTCCAGGCTGAAGATCCTGCGGCCCTTGGTGAAGCAGGGCGAGGAACTGGTGCGGGACTTCCTGATCACCCGCCGCCCGGCCTGAACGGGCGAAGGCCGGCCGGACCGAGGGGTCCGACCGGCCTTCGCGCGTCTCAGCAGTCGCGCAGTTCAGGCGACTGGTTGAGCAGCTGCCCCCGCGGGGAGATGAACTTGCGGTACGTGTCCGAGTCGACCTCCGAGGTCGGGAACGCCGCGATCCGGTGGCAGTTCTGGAAGGCGAGCTTCACGCCGTAGTGGCGCTCCAGCGCCCCGCGCATCGAATCCGAGGCCAGGACGCGCAGCAGCTGCCCCCGCGACTGCTCGTCCGGCGGCGGGGTGGTGTTGTCGGCGAACTGGGTCGAGCCGCTCGACGAGACCACCCCGTTCTTCAGGTCGTTCACGACCTTCGCGATGAGCTCCCAGGCGAAGGGCAGGGACTGCTTCACGCAGTCGACGAAGTCGGCGTCGCCGACCTCCCCTGCTTCCGCCTTGGCCAGCAGGTCTTCAGAGACGTCAAGGGACATGCGTTCTCCTCTCGGTTCGAATCGGTTCATTGTGCTCGGCCCGATCACCGTCCGCTGTCGGGTAGTCGACGCAGACGGGTCCCGGTGCCGCACCGTCCAGAACGGAGCCGCACCACGCTGTGCGGGCCCGCCCTATGCGGCCGGTGCGCGGAGCAGGTGCTCCCCGAGGACGAAATCGGGCACGATCTGGTCGGCGAGGTCGGCTCCGGCGCGGTCGTTGCCCCAGGCCAGCGCGGCCTTGCGGTGGAAGTCGTGGGCCTGGCGGGTGAACTTGGCCCAGTCCTTGCCGCCAGCGACGGCCTTCTCGCGGGCGGCGTCGATGACGGCGAGATTGGCCGGTTCCAGGGCCGCGACGGGGCCGACCGAGCCGCGTTCGGCGGCCTTGACGTACTTGGAGCGCTCGCACCAGCCCAGGAGGGCGTCGCCGACGTGGGAGCGCAGGAACTCGACGTCGTCGGCGTCGTCGATCTTGTTGCCGATCACCGAGATCGGGACGTCGTAGTCCTCGGCGTAGCCGGTGTACTGCTTGTAGACCCCGACCGAGCGCAGGGTCGGCTCGCACACCAGGAACGTGTGGTCGAAGCGGGTGAACATCCCCGAGGCGAAGGCCTCGGCCCCGGCGACCATGTCGACCACCACGAACTCGTCCGATGCGTCGACGAGGTGGTTGAGGAGCAGTTCGACCGCGCCGACCTTGGAGTGGTAGCAGGCGACGCCGAGATCGTCCTCGACGAAGCCGCCGGTGGCGGCGAAGCGGATGCCGTCGTGCTCGGTGAAGAGGGCGTCGAGCAGCGGGTTGGATTCGGCGACGCCGACCAGGCGCGAGCCGGGTCCGGGCGGGGTGGTCTTGAGCATGAGCTCGGCGGAGGGGATGAGCGGGTTGGCGCCCCTCAGGTAGTCCTTGATGTCGGCGAGGTGCTCGCCGAGGACGGGGTAGAGGGCCTCGGCGTCGAGGCCGAGCGCGGCGGCCAGATGCTGGTTGATGTCGGCGTCGATCGCCATGACCGGGTGGCCGAGCGCGGCGGCGCGGCGCGCGAACAGCGAGGCCATCGTGGTCTTGCCCGAGCCGCCCTTGCCGACGAAGGCGAGTTTCATGGTTGCGGTTCCCCCAGTTATTGAAAATGATTGCTGATTTCAATAGGAGGGTAGCAGTGGTCGTATCCGATCGGATCTCACATGCGCCGCATACGAAGAGGGCCCCGTCAGCGGATGCTGACGGGGCCCTTCGCGCGAGGTGCGGATCAGGGAGCGGGTGGCGCCTGACCGGCGGTGACCTGCGATTCGATCTGCGCGGCGGCCTTGGGGGCCGCGGTCTTCTTCCGCAGCCTGCGCTCGGCCAGGACCACCAGCTTCGAGAGCGCGTATGCGAGCACGAAGTAGATGAACGCGGCGATGAGCAACGCCTGGAGGAAGGAGTTGCTGTAGTCGCGCCCGACGAGGCTGGCCGAGTGCAGCAGCTCGGGGTAGGTGATCACATAGCCCAGCGAGGTGTCCTTGAGGAGGATCACCAACTGCGCCAGCACTGCCGGGAGCATGTTCCGCAGCACCTGGGGCAGCACGATGAGGCGCTGCACCTGGCCGTGGCGCAGGCCGATCGCCCTGCCTGCCATCGCCTGCCCCGGGGGGAGGGCGTTGACGCCGGCGCGAAGGATCTCGGCGAAGATCGCGCCGTTGTAGATGCCCAGGCCGAGCACCAGGAACGTCAAGCGACGCGCGTCGTTGCTCCAGCCGAGCGTCTCGGTGGTGAAGCCGAAGTGCCCGTCGATGGTGAAGGAGACCCAGATGAGGAGCACCAGCGGCAGCGACCGGAAGAACTGCACGTACCCGGTCGAGGCCCAGCGGGTCAGCGCGAACTGCGAGATGCGCCCGAACCCGAAGATCACGCCGAGGATCAGCGCGAGCACCGAGCCGAGCGCGAACGCGGTCAGCGTGCTGACGATCGCGGGGATCCAGGTGGTCTCCACGACCAGCGCGTCGAGCGGGTTCACCCAGCGGGAGGCCTCGAAGAAGCCCTCGCCGTTGAGGACGAAGGCGGCGTAGCCGAGGATCGCGAGGATGACGACCGCGGAGACGACCGCGGCGATGTTGGCGTTGCGTCGGCCTTTGGGGCCGAGCACGTCGAACAGGACGGTGGTCTCGTTCTTTCTGCTCATGAGTCGGCCCCTCTCATCGGACGAACGCGGTGCGCTTTTCAGCGACTCGCACCAGGTAGCTGAGGACGAGAGCGATCGACAGGTAGCCGACCGTCACGCAGATGATGACGCCCCAGAGGTCGAAGCGACTCTCGGTGTCCTCGATGAGCCGCCGCGAGCGGGCGGTCAGTTCGGGGACGCCGATGGCGAGCACGAGCGCGCTGTTCTTGACCAGCGCGATCAACAGCGAGCCGAGGGGCGGGATGACCGCGCGAATGGACTGCGGCAGGATGACCGAGCTCAGGGACTGGCCGAAAGTGAGTCCCAGAGAACGGGCGGCCTCGGCCTGGCCCAGCGGGATCGAGTTGATGCCCGATCGCATGGTCTCGCCGACGAACGCGCCGGTGTACATGCCCAGGCCCAGCAGGGCCCAGACCCAGTTGTCCGCCACGATCCCGACCTTGGGAAGGCCGAAGTACATGATGAACAGGACGGCGAGCAGCGGCACGTTGCGGAACAGCTGCGTGTAGGCGTTGGCGGCCCAGCGCGCGGGAAAGGCGGGGCTGACGTGCATGACCACGAGGATCATGCCGATCACGAGGGCGATGGCGTAGCTGGTGAGGGTGACCCACACCGTGGTCCACATGCCCGCACCCAGGGCCGCGACCATCAGATCGAAATTGTCGAACAAGCGGACTCCTCCGAGAGGGGGGCGGCGGCGGCCGGGGCCGCCGCCGCCCTGCCTAGAGCGGGATGCCGGTTACTTGGCCGCGTAGCGGTCCGGGGTCGGCGGCGCGGGCATCTCCATGCCGGCCGCGCCGAAGGTCAGGTTGAAGGCCTTCTCCCAGTCGCCGTTGGCGATGGTCGCTTCGATCATGTCGTTGACGAAGTTGCGCGCGTCGGTCTCGCCCAGCGGCATGGCGATGCCGTACGGCTCGTCGGTGAAGTTGACCGAGGAGTCGAGGACGCGGAACGCGTCGGGCTTGTCGACGGTGAAGCCGTAGAGGATGGTCTCGTCGGTGCTGACGGCGTCGGTCTGGCCGTTCTCCAGGGCCTCGGCGCAGGCGGCGTAGTCGGCCAGCGGCGTGATCTTGGCTTCGGGGTTCTCGGCCTCCATGTTGCCGATCGAGCCCGAGCCCTCGGCGATGCAGACGTCCTTGCCGGCGAGGTCGGCCACCGAGTTGATCGAGTCGTCGTCGGCGCGGACCATGACGTTCTGGCCGGTCTCGAAGTACGGGCCGGCGAAGTCGAAGGAGTCCAGGCGCTCGGGGTACATCGAGTAGGACGCGATGACCACGTCGACGGTGCCGTCGTTGACGTAGGTCTCGCGGTTCTGCGAGGTCGTCTCGACGAACTTCAGGTTCGCGTCGCCGCCCTCCTCGATCACTTCACCGAAGATGTACTGGGTGAGCAGACGCGCCATCTCGGCGTCGATGCCCTCGATCTTGCCGGTGGCGGTGTTCTTCTGGCCGATCAGCGGCTGGTCGTACTTGACGCCGACGGTGATGAAGCCCTGGTCCTTGATGTCCTGGATGTAGCCGGCGGGAAGCTCCGGGGCCGCTTCCAGGGAGTAGGAGCCGACGGACTCTTCGAGCTCGTCCTGCTTCTCCTGTTCCTTGCTGGCCTCGCCCGAACAGGCGGCCAGCGACATCAGGGCCGCGGCGGCGGTGACTGCCGCGATCTTCTTGAATGCGCGCATGTCTGTTTCCTTTCCTTATGGGGCAACAGTGTGGTGGTCTACTGGCTTAGTGGGACATGACCTTCGAGAGGAAGTCCTGGGCCCGCTCGGTCTGCGGGTTGTCGAAGAACTCGTCGGGGGTGGCGACTTCGACGATCTGGCCGTCGGCCATGAACACGACCCGGTTGGCCGCGCGGCGGGCGAAGCCCATCTCGTGGGTCACCACGACCATGGTCATGCCCTCGCGGGCGAGGTCCTGCATGACGTCGAGGACCTCGTTGATCATCTCGGGGTCGAGCGCCGAGGTCGGCTCGTCGAACATCATGAGCTTGGGGTCCATGGCGAGCCCGCGGGCGATCGCGACGCGCTGCTGCTGGCCGCCGGAGAGCTGCGAGGGGAAGGCGTCGGCCTTGTCGGCCAGCCCCACGCGCTCCAGGAGCTGGCGGGCGCGCTCGTCGGCCTTGGCCTTGGGGGTGCGGCGGACCTTGATCGGGCCGAGCGTGATGTTCTGGAGCACCGTGAGGTGCGCGAAGAGGTTGAAGTGCTGGAACACCATGCCGACGTCGGCGCGCAACCCGGCGAGGGCGCGGCCCTCGGCGGGGAGGGGCTTGCCGTTCACGGTGATCTGGCCGGTGTCGACCGTCTCGAGCCGGTTGATGGTGCGGCACAGCGTCGACTTGCCGGAACCGGAGGGTCCGATGAGGACCACCACTTCGCCGTCGTCCACGTTCAGCTCGATGTCCTTGAGCGCGTGGAGGTTCCCGAAGTGCTTGTTGACCCCGGAGATGGTGACCATCGGAGCCTTCGGCTTTGCTTCCATTCGTATCCCTGTGGTCGTGTAACCCTCGACTGGCGCGGGGCGAGCGGATTGGGCTTTAAGTACCCAAGGAATAGTAGTGTGACAGCTCACGCGCAGTCCGTGGGGAGGCCGACAGCCGCAACTAGTCGGCAATTAAGTAACAGCCCCATAAAGAAGGACCAGGACATTACGGGTTGGAAGCCTCCGCGGAACACGCGTGACGTCCGCGGCGTTGGCTGGCCGCGGCGGCCGGTGCGGGTTTACTGTCGAACCATGACTGCGCCAACTGGAACGACCGCGCCGACCGGCCCCGCGAGCGCCGGGTCGATCACGGTCGAAAAGCGCGGCCTCATGGACTACCAGGAGGCCTGGGACTACCAGAAGGAGCTCCAGCAGCGGCGGATCGACGACGAGATCGGCGACACCGTGCTGCTGCTGGAGCACCCCAGCGTGTACACCGCGGGCAGGCGGACCGAGACGTGGGCGCTGCCCCAGGACGGGACCCCGGTGGTGACCACCGACCGGGGCGGGCAGATCACCTGGCACGGGCCGGGGCAGATCGTCGGCTACCCGATCATCAAGATGCGCAACAAGGTCGACGTGGTCGGCTATGTGCGCCGCGTCGAGGACATGATCGCGGCCGTGTGCCACGAGTTCGGGGTGGCCTCGGCTCGCGGGCGCCTGCGGGACCGCACGGGCGTGTGGCTGCCGGCCGACGACCAGGGCCCCGAGCGCAAGATCTGCGCGATCGGGGTGCGGGTGCGGTGGGCGACCACGATGCACGGCTTCGCGCTCAACTGCGACCCGGACATGAGCTACTGGGAGCGGATCGCGCCGTGCGCGATCACCGACGCCGACGTCACCAGCCTGTCGCGGGAGTTGGGCCGCTCGGTCACCGTCGAGGAGGTCCTGCCGGTGGTGGAGAAGCACCTGGGGCTGCTGCTCGAAGGCGAGTAGCGCCAGAAGCGATGACGGGCACGGCCGCGGCCGTGCCCGTTCGCGCTATCCGCACCGCTCGTAGGCCTGCGGCTGCTCTTCGGCGAGGTCGGGGGCCTCGTGGAGGAGGACCTTGAGGATGTTGTTCCACGCGTCGGACTCGGGGTAGAAGATCTCCGAGTGCGAGTGCACGCCTTCGACGGGCTTGCCGGAGATGCCCCGCTCGGCGAGGCTGAGCCCGTAGTCGTCGACCGCGCCGGGGGCGTCCGAGAGGTTCCCGGTGGCGAGGTTCTGCACCCCGGGGAAGTCGTCGGGGTCGGCGCCGTGGCCCAGGAGCGGCACGTACGGCATGCCCTGGACGTAGGAGATCGGGTCGCCGGGGGCGGTGATCGAGTAGCGGGTGCGGCAGGGCTCGGTGTAGTCCTCGGGACTGTAGACGTCGTTGCCCATGCCCGCCGAGGCGATGTGGAGGATCTGGTCGGCCGCGAGGTCGTGGGTCTCGGCGTAGCCGATGACCGCGCCGCCGTAGGAGTGTCCGGCGAGGGTCAGGGGGGTGTCGGCGCCGATCTGGTTTTGCAGGTCGAACGTGAAGGACGCGAGGCTCTCGGCGGCGACCTGGGACCACGAGGCCCAGGACTCCTCGACCCAGCCCGAGGGCCAGGACGCGGCGGCCCACACGACCACGGCGAGTTCGCCGTCGGCGGCGTCGACGAAGGACTTGGCCCGCTGGTAGTACAGCTCGAAGTTCTCGCTGGAGAGGACCGCGGAGCCGCCGGGGACGAGCACGGCCACGTCGTCGGCGGTGTGGAGGTCGCCGACGATCTCGATCCAGGAGCCGTCGCCGGCGTTGTTGTAGGGGTCGAGGTATATGAACTGGCGGTCGGTGTCGATGAGCGCGGCCAGCTCGGCGCGGGCGGGGCGCTCGGCGTCGACGGTCCAGGGGCGCTCGGGGCTGTCGTAGGTGGTGGAGTCCTCGGTGGCCGCTTCGAGGACGAGCCGGTTGGCGGTGACGCGGGCGTCGAAGGGCGCGCCGGGCAGGTCGCCGATGAGGGTGGGGTAGAGCACCGAGAGCCAGGCGGTGGGCTCGGCGCCGAGGTCGGTGAAGAACGCGTTGACCTCGACGGGGTCGAGCGAGCCGTCGGCGGCCTGGAGCTGGGCCAGGGCCGCACCGAGCTCCCCGGAGTCGGGGTCGGGCGCGGCGGCGGCGAGCTGGGAGGCGGTGAGGGGGTCGGCGAGCGCCGCTTCGAGCGCGGCCTCGGGGTCGGCGCCGGGCACGGGCGCGGCCGCGCGGAGCGCGGCGAGCTCATCGGCGGGGTCGGCTTCGAGCTCGGGCACGGGGCGCAATTGGTCGGCCTCGGCCTCCCCGAACCGGGTCAGACCCGCGAGGTACACGAGCGCCAAGACGCCGACGGCTGCCAGGACCGTCGCGCGCCACCACCGGAATCTCACCGAGCCAGCCTAACCGAGGCGCCTTGGCGGCGGCGAACACCGCTTGTGTGAGACCGGCCGGAGGGCACGGTCCTACCAAGAGACCCGTATCGCTGGGCCCCCGGTATAAACCCTGACATGGGGGTACGACAACCCCAGCACGCCAACGAATGTGAGCCGCAACACGCAAAGAGCGACGGCGGCCGACGACCAGCGCGAGACCACGACGGTTCAGACGGAGCGGCCTCCGCACGGGGGCGGAATCCCGCTCCCCGGCGGCCTACTGCGGCAGCTTCACCTGGCGGCCTCCGCACGAACACGGAATCCCGGTCGATGCGGGACCGCCCGCCAGAAACCGGGCAAGCCCGGAGACGCCGGTCGGGGCGATCGCCTTCGTCGGAGCGACGCCCGGACGACGTGAGCGGCCGAGACGACCTGCGGCTTCGTTCAGGCAGCGGTGGCGGTGAAGCGGCTGCCGTTGGCGGTGAGCGTCAGGGGCAGACCGAAGGCCTTGGAGAGCGTCTCGGAGGTGAGCGCCTGGGCGATCGGGCCCGAGGCGATCACGCCGCCGCTGGAGAGGACCAGCGCGTGCGTGAAGCCCGGGGGGATCTCTTCGACGTGGTGGGTGACCAGGACCAGCGCGGGCGCGGCCTCGTCGCGGGCGAGGCCGCCGAGGGTGGCCACGAGCGCTTCGCGGGCGCCGAGGTCCAGGCCCGCGGCGGGTTCGTCGAGGAGGAGCAGTTCGGGATCGGTCATGAGCGCGCGGGCGATGAGGACGCGTTTGCGTTCGCCTTCGGAGAGCGTCCCGAACAGACGGTCGGCGAGCTGGGCGACGCCGAGCCAGCGCAGCAGCGAGGTCGCGCGTTCGTCGTCGAGCGGGTCGTACTGCTCGCGCCAGCGGCCCATCATGCCCCAGGCGGCGGTGCGCACGACGTCGAACGCCTTCTCGTCGCTGGGGATCGCGTCGGCGACCTGGGTGGTGGTCAGGCCGATGCGGGGTCGCAGCTCGAACACGTCGACGCGGCCGAGGCGCTCGCCGAGGATCTCGACCACGCCGGAGGTGGGGTGGTTGCGGGCGGCCGCTAGGTTGAGCAGCGTGGTCTTCCCGGCGCCGTTGGGGCCGAGGACGACCCATCGCTCGTCGGCGCCGACACCCCAGTCGATGCCGTCGAGGAGCTGGTTGCCGCCGCGTCGGACGGTGACGCCGGACAGTTCGAGGACGCGTTCAGACTGAGCCACGGGTCAATGTAACCACGGGCGCGGCCCGGGCGGTCGCGGGCGGCCCGGGAGGCGGTGCCGTGACACACGATCCGGGCGGCGGCCGTCGCGACGCAACAGCGCGGCGTCTCGCGGCGTCTGAGTAGTACCCCTGCGGTCGCGAGCTGGCCGTCACTGCGAACTGGAATGAGCACATGCCCCCCATCATCGAGATATCGGGGCTGCGGAAGACCTATCGAAGGTCGTTCCGGCAGCCGCATCATGCGTTGGACGGCCTCGACCTGGAGGTCGCCGAGGGCCAGGTCCACGGTTTCCTGGGCCCCAACGGTTCGGGCAAGACCACGACGCTGCGGGCCCTTCTGGGCCTGATCCGCGTCGACGGCGGCACCATGCGGATCTTCGGCGAGGAGGTCCCCCAGCGGCTGCCGCAGGTGGTCTCCCGGATCGGCGCGGTGGTCGAGTCGCCGCAGTTCTTCAAGCATTTCTCGGGGCGGTTGACGCTCCAGTTGCTGGCCGAGAGCGCGGGGGTCGACAAGAACCGGGTGGAGGAGGTTCTGGAGCAGGTGGGTCTGCGCGACGCCGCGAAGGCCTCCGTCAAGGGATACTCGCTGGGCATGCGGCAGCGGCTCGCGGTCGCGCAGGCGCTGCTGAAGCAGCCGCAGCTATTGATCCTGGACGAGCCGGCGAACGGGCTGGACCCGGCCGGGATCCACCACATGCGGGAGCTGCTCCAGTGGCTCGCGCATTCGCAGGGGGTCACGGTCGTGGTCAGTTCGCACTTGCTCTCTGAGGTGCAGGTGCTGTGCGATTCGATGACGATCGTGTCGCGGGGCCGGCGGATCGTGGACGGGAACGTCGCCGAGATCATCGCCGGGCACTCGGGCGCGAGCCTGAACGTGCGCCTCCCGGACGCGGCGTCGCTGCCGGAGGCCGTCGAAGTGCTCACGGCCTCCGAGCCGGAGGTGAAGGCCGTGATCGCCAGGGACAAGCTGGTGGTCTCGGGCGCGCCCGAGCCCGCATGGGTCACGCAGACGCTCGCCGAGGCCGGGCTCTATCTCTCTGAACTGACGACGGAGACGAAGAACCTGGAGTCGGTGTTCCTGGAACTGACCGGAACCGCGGCGACCCCGGGCGAGACCGTCCAAATCGGACAATCGGTCGAGGTCGCTCCGGTCGAGGCCGAGCTCCAGGTGGAAGGTGTGCAGCAGTGAACCTGTTCAAGACCGAACTGCGGCGCATCCTGCGCCGGCGACTGACGCTGATCTTCGGCATCCTCAGCGCCGCGGGCCTGCTGACGCTGGTGGGCGTCATGGGCGCGATCTCCAGCAAGGGCCCTTCGGAGGGCGATCTGGCCGAGGCGCAGATCTGGGCCGACGAAGCGAACGAGACCAACCCCGAATTCAACGACTGCGTCCGCGACGAGGACCACTTCGAGACCGAGGACTACGTGTGGGTCCGGGAGGACCCGGCCTACGAGGATCTGACGCACCAGGAGCGCTGCGAGTACTTCGTGGGCGGCTTCACCGCGGAGGACTACCTCTACGTCTACACGTTCAACTTCGCGAACGAAGGCCAGTACACGCTCGTCGGCGTCGTGATCGTGGTCGGGCTGATCATGATGATGGTGGCCTCTTCGGCGATCGGCGCGGAATGGTCGAGCGGCGGCATGTCGAACCTGATGGTGTGGCACCCGAACCGGCTCAAGGTGTGGGGCGTGAAACTCGGTGCGGCACTGGCGATCTGCGCGGCCGCGGTGGTGGCGTTCTCGTTGCTGGCGTTCGGGTTGCTGTACCTGGTGGCGGTCCTGCGCGGCGAGGTCGGGGACATGAACTCGGCCTGGTGGGAGAACTCGACGGAGCGCTGGTCGCGCACCGGTCTCCTGGCGCTGGGGATGACCGCGCTGGGCGCGTCGCTGGCGATGCTGGGCCGCCACACGGCGATCGCGAGCGGCGTGATCGCCGGTTACCTGATCGTCGGCGACTTGATCGTCAGTCTCGTGAGCATGGCACTGCCGATGGACTATCCGGAGCGGCTGTCGCTGTACACGTGGGTGAGCGCGTGGATTTCAGGCAGGGTCGAGCTGTACAACTGGAACGCCGAGGAGTTCGTGCCGGACGTCATGGTTATCACCTCGACCGACGCGGGCCTGCTGCTCGGCGGGGTCGTCCTGTTCTTCGCCCTGCTGGCCACCTGGTCCTTCCGGCGCAGGGACGCCGCTTAACGATTCATACGATTCGTCGTGACAGGTGCGCCCCGATTCGGGGCGCGCCTACGGCGTTTCCGATCCAGTTTCGACCCGTAACAAAGAAGTCCACGGGCCCCCGGTATAGACCCTGACACGCGGGTACGACAAGCCCGCGGCCGCGAAGTGCCCGGCCTGCGGGGTGGAACGGTTTTCGGGCAGGGGGTCTCGATTAAGGAGCCGTTCGCGTGGGCCCCCGGCATAAACCCTGCCCGAGGGGTACGACAGTTTCGGGGTCTCAGAAGGGGACTGCCGGGAAGATCACAGGCCGAGCTTAGGCGCCTTGATCGAAGAGGCTTTCTCGGACTGCGTCGAGGCTGTGGAGGATCGCGCCTCGCATGACCGGTTCGTCGATGACCGTGCCGGCGACGACGCTCGGGGTGACCGGGGCGAGTTGGGCGGTCTGGGCGGCGACGCGGCCGGCGAGGACGAGGCCGCCGGTGTAGCCCACGGGGCCGCCGAGGACGACCACGGTCGGGTCGAGGAGGACGCAGACCGCGACGATGCCGAAGGCGATGCCGCGCGCGATCTCGTCGAGGCAGGCTTCGCCCTCCTCCCCCGCCGCGAGCGCGGCGGCCACGATGTCCTCGGGGTCGTTGCCGTCGAAGCCGTACTTCGCGCCGATGTCGAGCACGGCGTCGCCGCCGATGACGCGCTGGTAGGAGCCTTTGGAGAGGCGCGTGACGACCCCGCCGGTGGGCAATTCGCCGCCGGGCACCGGGAGGAACCCGATCTCGCCCGCGGCGCCGCTCGCGCCGCGGTAGAGGCGCCCGTTGAGGATGACCCCGAGACCGAGGCCGCCGCCGAACCACGCGTACACGAACTCGCTGGCCCCGCCCGCGCCGCCGGAGCGCTGCTCGGCGATCGTGGCGAGGTTGACGTCGTTCTCGATCTCCACGACCTGCGCGAACTCCTCGTTCAAGGCGGTGCGCAGGCCGCGGTGCCAGGCCGGGAGGTTCCAGGAGAAGCCGATCTCGCCGCTCACGGGGTCGATCACACCGGGGGTGCCGATGACGATGCGTTCGACCTTGCTCATCTCGATCCCGGCGTCGGCCACCGAGTCGGTGACGACGCGGCGCACGACCGCGACCGGGTCGGTCGAGCCTTCGACGTCGATCTCGGCGCGGCCGACGATGCGGCCGGTGAAGTCGGCGCACGCGCCCTTGGTGGTCACGGGGCCGACCTCGACGCCGACGACGTAGGTGAAGGTCGGCACGGCCGCGTACAGCGACGCGTTCGGGCCCCTCCCACCGGACTTGGAGCCCACGACCTCCACGAGCCCGCGGGTCTGGAGCCGCTCCATCATCTGCGAGGCGGTGACCTTGGACATGGAGGTGCGCTCAGCGAGCTGCGCGCGCGTCTGGGGTCCCTCTTCGAGCAGGAGCTTCAGCGCCGCCTGGTCGTTGAGGACGCGCAGCAGCTTGGGCACCCCGGGGGTGTGGCTCTTCGGCATTCGTACTTCCTTCTCCTCCGAGCTCACATTATCCACGCGGTGCGAACGCTCCAACCCCCACCGGCCACCATTCCCGCACACGCGAACGAACCACGCATGGTGATTTTCCCGTCATCTTCGCCCCGAACCCCCCGAAACTGTCGTACCCCTCGGGCAGGGTTTATACCGGGGGCCCACGCGAACGGCTCCTTAATCGAGACCCCCTGCCCGAAAACCGTTCCACCCCGCAGGCCGGGCACTTCACCGCCTGAGGACTGTCGTACCCGCATGTCAGGGTATTGATCGGGGGCCCGTGATTTCGCCGGTTACGGGTCGTACCCAGCTTCTCAACGGACCCCCAGCGCGCGTTATTCGCCGTCCGTGTCGACCAGGCTGCGGATCTGGCGCAGGGAGACCGAGAGGACCGCGAGCTTCTCGTCGGAGCGGTCGGCCTCGTCGGTGGCCTCGTGGATGCGTTCGAGCTCGGCCGCGTTGCGCTCGGCCCACGAGTCGACCGCCTCGGTCGGGTCGGTGCCCGGTTTCGCTTGCAGCACACTGGCGGTCAGGCCCGCCATCGCTCCATAGAGGTCGTACCGCAGGGCCGATCGCGCCAGCGTCTGCCAGCGGTTCGTGCGCGGCAGGGCCGAGATCTGGTTGAGGATCTCGTCGAGGTGCACATGCGCGGCGATGCCGTAGTAGACCTCGGCCGTGTTGCCCAGATCCATGTCGTACACGCGTGCGCATTCGACCACGTCGACCAGGCCGAACCCGAAGATCGGCGCCGAAGCGTCCCGCGCGATCTCCACGGGCATCCCGCGCTCTTCGAGCTGGTCGCAGAACTCCTCGAACCCGACCGCCTCCGAATCGGTGAGCAGCTCCGGCAGCCGCGGCTGGAGGACCTGGAGGCCCGGGCGCAGCCTCCCGATCTCGGCGGCCACGTCGAGGTTCCCGCGGCGGTGCTGCACCAGCCACCGCACACCGCGGTCGAGGAGCCGCCGGATCACCAGCAGGCTCGCGACCTGCGCGTCCTGCGGCACCTGGCTGTCGAGGGCCTCGATGCGGCGCCACAGGTCGGGCAGGCCGAAGGCCTCGCGGATGATCACGTAGGCGCGCAGGACGTTGGCGACGTCGGCGCCGGTCTCGTCGGCGATGCGGAACAGGAAGGTGGTGCCGCCGCGGTTGACAGCCTCGCCGACGACCGCGGTGGTGATGATCTCGCGGCGCAGCGGGTGGTCGGCCATGAGGTCGGCGTACGGCTCGCGCAGCGGCGCGGGGAAGTACTCGCGCAGGACCGGCGCGGTCCAGTCCTCGTCGGGCAGTTCGGAGTCGAGAACAGCGCGCTTGGCCCAGATCTTGACGTAGGAGAGCAGCACGGCCAGTTCGGGTTCGGTGAGCGCGCCCCCGGCACCGCTGCGTTCCTTGAGTTGCTTGTCGCTGGGGAGGCCTTCGATCTCGCGGTCGAGGCCGACGTGCTTCTCCAGGTACTTCATGAGTCTGATGTGGACGGGGAGCAGTCGGGTCTTGAGGCGCCGCGAGTTGGCCAGCGCCATGTTCTGGCCGTAGTTGTCGGCCAGGACCGCGTCGGCGACGGCATCGGACATGTCCATGAAGAGGCGGTCGCGGCTGGCGGGGTCGATGCGGCCGGTCAGGGCTGCCGAGCGCAGCAGGATCTTGATGTTGACCTCGTGGTCGGAGGTGTCGACGCCCGCGGAGTTGTCGATGAAGTCGGTGTTGATGCGCCCGCCGAGGCCCTCGGGGCCGCCGAGCTGGGCGTATTCGATGCGTCCGAGCTGGGTGAAGCCGAGGTTGCCGCCTTCGCCGACGACGCGGCAGCGGAGGTTCTCGCCGTTGACGCGCACCGCGTCGTTGGCCTTGTCGCCCGCCGCGGCGTCGGTCTCGGTGGTGGACTTGACGTAGGTGCCGATGCCGCCGTTCCAGAGGAGATCGACTGG
This sequence comes from Glycomyces sp. NPDC046736, assembly GCF_040645615.1. Taxonomy (NCBI): domain Bacteria; kingdom Bacillati; phylum Actinomycetota; class Actinomycetes; order Glycomycetales; family Glycomycetaceae; genus Glycomyces; species Glycomyces sp. NPDC046736. Next base: position 141,856 of record NZ_JBEYYO010000012.1, read on the forward strand.
GGCGGTGAGGATCGCGCGGATGAGTTCGGGCGGGGTGAGGTCCTTGACGTCGGCGTCGATGCCGAGTGCGGTGCGCACTTCGTCGGAGACGGGGATGGATTTGGCCGAGCGTTCCCACACGCCGCCGCCCTTGGAGATCAGGGCGGGGTCGTAGTCGGCCCAGGTGGAGCGGGGCAGGTCGAACAGGCGGCGGCGTTCGGCGAAGGACGTGGCCGCCTCGGGGTTGGGGTCGATGAAGATGTGCATGTGGTTGAACGCGGCCACGAGGCGGATGTGCTCGGACAGGAGCATGCCGTTGCCGAACACGTCGCCGGCCATGTCGCCGATGCCGACGACGGTGAAGTCCTGGGTCTGGGTGTCGAGGCCTTCGGCGCGGAAGTGGCGTTTGACCGATTCCCATGCGCCCCTTGCGGTGATGCCCATCTTCTTGTGGTCGTAGCCGACCGAGCCGCCGGAGGCGAACGCGTCGCCGAGCCAGAAGCCGTATTCGGCGGCGACGGCGTTGGCGATGTCGGAGAACGTGGCGGTGCCCTTGTCGGCGGCGACGACGAGATACGGGTCGTCGCCGTCGTGGCGGACCACGTTCGGCGGGGGCACGACGGTGTTGTCGGCGTCGCGGTTGTCGGTGATGTCGAGCAGCGCGGAGATGAACTCCCTGTAGCGGGCCACGCCTTCGGCCTGGAAGGCCGCCCGGTCGGCGAAGGACTCCTGCTTGAGGACGAATCCGCCTTTCGCGCCGACGGGCGTGATGACGGTGTTCTTGACCTCTTGGGCCTTGACGAGGCCGAGGATCTCGGTGCGGAAGTCCTCGCGGCGGTCGGACCAGCGCAGGCCGCCGCGGGCGACCTTGCCGTATCGCATGTGGACGCCTTCGAAGTGCGGTGAGTACACGAACACTTCGAACATGGGGCGGGGCTTGGGAAGGAAGTCGATCGATCGCGCGTCGAACTTGAACGCGATGTGCTCCTTGGGGCGGCCGCCCTGCCCGCGTTGGAAGTAGGAGGTGCGCAATGTGGAGCGGATGAGGGTGAGGAAGGCGCGGAGGATGCGGTCGGCGTCGAGGTTGGGGACGGCCGCGAGGCCTTCGGCGAGGTCCTCGTCGATGCGGGCGACGGCGTTGTCGCGGTCGGCCCCGACGCGGGGGTCGAAGCGGGCGTCGAAGAGCCGCACCAGGTTCGCGGCGATCTCGGGGTAGGCGCCGAGGGTCGCGGCGATGAACTCCTGGGAGAACACGAACCCGCACTGGCGCAGGTACTTCGCGAGCGCGCGGAGGACCACGACCTGGCGCCAGGTGAGCCCGGCGGCGATCACGAGTTCGTTGAGGCGGTCGGATTCGGCCTCGCCGCCCCACACGGCGCGGAACGCGTTCTCGAACCGCACCCGCAGCTGCGGCACCGATTCGGCCGCGTCGCCGGGCAGTTCGATCGCGAAGTCGGAGAGGAAGATCGTGCCGTCGGCCCGCTTGATCCGGTAGGGGCGTTCTTCGGCGACGCGGACGCCGAGGTCGCGCAGGACCGGGAGTGCTTCGGAGAGGCCGACGGGCTGTCCGTAGGCGTAGACCTTGAAGTGGACGTTGGCGTCGTCGCCGCCGCGGCGGAACAGTTGGAGTTCCATGTCGCCGGCGTCGTGGAGCATCTCGAGTTTCGCGATGTCCTTGGCGGCGTCCATTGGGGAGTGTTCGGCTTTGTACGCGGGCGGGTAGGCGTCGGCGTAGGCCTTGTAGAGGGTGCGCGCCTGTCCTTCGCCCACATGGTGATCGAGCTGGAGGGCGAGGTCGGCGTCCCAGGAGCGGGTGGCGTCGGCCAGTTCGGACTGGATGGACTCGATGTCGACCGGGTCGTGCTCGGCGAACGGGTCGATGCGCACCACGAAGTGGAGGCGGGCGAGCACCGATTCGGTGACGCGGGCGTCGTAGTCGACCGCGGCGCCGTGGAGGCGGCGGCGCAGGATCGTCTCGATCTTCATGCGGTTCTCGGTGTTGTACCGGTCCCGCGGCAGGTAGACGAGGCAGGAGTAGAAGCGGCCGTAGACGTCTCGGCGCGCGAACAGGCGCAGGCGTCGCCGTCCGGCCAGGCGCAGCACGCCCATAGCGGTCGTGTACAGGTCGTCGGTGCGGGCCTGGAACAGTTCGTCGCGCGGGTAGGTCTCCAGGGCGGTCACGAGGTCCTTGCCCGAGTGGGAGGAGAGGGTGACGCCCGAGCGGGCGAGCACGTCTTCGACCTTGCGGCGCACCACGGGCAGCTCGGTGACGCTGGAAAGGTAAGCAGCCGAAGTGAACAGGCCCAGGAAGCGCAGTTCCCCGTCCGGTTCTCCGCCCGCGTCGAACGTCTTCACCCCGATGTAGTCCATGAAGGACGTCCGGTGGACGGTGGAGCGCGCGTTCGACTTGGTGATCACCAAGAGTCGCTTGGTCCCGATCTGGGAGCGGGCGTCGGCGTTGAACGAGGCGATCGGCCGCGGCTCGGCCGGAGCGCCGCGGAGGAGCCCCAGTCCGGTCTCGGCCATCGGGGTCAGCGCCTGGGTCTCACCTTCGCCGGTGAGCTTGTACTGGCGGAACCCCAGGAACGTGAACTTGTCGTCGGCGAGCCAGCGCAGCAGTTCGACGGTGTCGTCGATGTCCTTGGGCGGGACGGGGAGTGGTGAGCCGTCGAGGTCGTCGGCGATCTGGACGGCTTTGCCGCGCATGGCCTGCCAGTCGGCGACGCACACGGCGACGTCAGCGAGGACGGTGCGGATCTCGGATTCGAGGCGGGTGAGGAAGTCGGTGTCGGAGATGCGCTGGGTCTCGATGTGCATCCAGGATTCGACCAGGCCGCCGTCGGCGGGGGCTTCGACGATGCGCCCGTCTTCGTCGCGGCGGACCGGGACGATGGGGTGGACGAACACGGAGATGTCGATGCCGTGCTTGTTGAACAGGCCGGTGAGGGTGTCGACTAGGAACGGCGAGTCGTCGCAGACGAGGTCGACGCGGGTGGAGGCGCTCGCGTCGGGGCCGTCGCGGTCCTCGGGGCAGTCGATCTCCAGTCGCACTTCGCCGGGTAGGCGCACCTCGGCCATGCGGCGGTGGTGGGCGGTGGTCTCCAGGATCTGCTGGGCGCTGCGGCCGACGAGGTCGTCGTCGGAGACCAGGCTCCAGTAGAGCTCGACCAGGCGGGCGAGGGATTCGTCGGTTCCGGCCAGGTCGGCCGCCTCGGTCAGCAGTTCCTCCCGGTCGGGGAGGGTTTCGCGGAACTCTTCGTCGCCGATGAACGCCAACACGTCTCGATCTCCAAACCGAATCGCTTCGGTTCACCTCATCGTGAACCGCCTACAGGCTAGATCCTATGGTTCCCCGGCGACCTACGGGTGACCTCGGAGCGGCCGACACCGCGTAGAGTGAGGCAGGGAACCCCCTCCCCCACGACACCGTCCCCCGAATGCGAAGGCAGTGCCATGATCTGGGTCGTCCTCATCCTCGTCGCCGCGGCATTGGTCGTGTGGTGGCTCTGGCGTAAGAACGCCCGAAAGAGCGAGGAGACGGCGGCGCGGCCCGGTCCGGTCGATCCGTTCGCCGACGCCGACACTGACGTGCTGCGCGGTGACCCCAGGCGTCTGCGGGCCTCGGACCTGGTCGAGGTCTACGGCAAGACGCTCGCCGTGCGCGGCACGTTGCGGTTGACCGAGGGCGATTACGCGTGGGCCGAGCACTTCTTGGACACCGGTACGGGTGTCAAGCGGTGGCTGTCGGTCGAGGCCGACCCGGACCTGGAGGTCGTCCTGTGGGAAGAGGTCACGGGGTCCGAGCTCGAACCGGGTCCGCGTGAGCTCAGTCACGACGGCGTCTCGTATCGGTTCAACGAGAAGGGCAAGGCGAAGTACGTGAGCGAGGCCACCACGGGCCTGTCGGCGACGGGTTCGGTCCGCTACCACGACTACGCCGGGCCCGACGGCCAGAAGCTCTCCTTCGAGTCCTTCGGCGACGGCGCCAAGTGGGAGATGGCCAAGGGCCTGACCTTGGACCGAGGCCAGATCACGATCTACCACCAGAGCGAGTCCTAAGGCCCGCTCCCCCGCCGATCCCCCGGAGTCCACGCTGATAGCGCATATCGAGGTGCCGTTCGCCGACGTCTCGGCCGCCTCGCTCACCTTCCGGCCCGACGCCCCGTCGATGCCGGTCCTCGACCGTCTCGAACGCGACGCCGGGCCGCTGCGGCTGTCCCTGCGATTGCTGGGCGCGAGCCACCAGGCCGTCGTCGCCACCCCTGACGGGACGCTCGCCGAGACCCTCGCCTACCGCTCCGAGCTCGGCCCCGACTTGCCCGAGGACTTCACGCAGCGGGTCGGGGCCTGGCGGCACCGCTACTCGTGCAAGGTCGAACGCTTGACCGTTCCCCAGCTGCGCGAACGCGTCCGGGCCTTGAGGGACCGCGCGGTGATGCGCACGGGCGAACCGGACCTGCTCGTGGGCCTGTTCGGCGGCGATCCTGACGCTTTGACGGCCTTGGAGGTCACCGGGACCGAGCCGCTGTCGTGGCGGACGGTGCACACCTACCCGCAGTACGGCGAGGTCGTGACCACCGACAGCAGCGTCGTACCGCTAGTGTGAGACCACCCCAGTACCAGAGGATCCACCCATGTACAACGGCAACGAGCCATCGGAGCGCCCCCAGCCGGAGCGCTCGGCGAAGAAGCCACTGGCCGTCATCATCGCGATCGTCCTCGGCGTCGTGGTCTGCTGCGGCGGCGTCTGGCTGTCGAACACCGACTTCAACAACCCCACCGACACGATCCGCGACAACTACACGCGGGCGGCGAATCTCGACGAGGGCGGCGGGACGGCGTACACGTCGAGCTCGTCCCCCGCGACCGTGTCCACCGAGATCGACCGCGCCGCCAGCGCGCGTGAGAAGCGCAGCTCGGACGGGGTGTACTACCTCCAGTATTCCAAGCACATCGTCGCGGTCATGCCCCATCAGGGGGGTTCGAAGATCCTCCTCCACGATTACCGCAGCGGTTACAACCACTATTCGTCGGTGTTCATCCTCTGGGGTTGGTCGTCCTCGCCTCCGTCGCCGTTCCGTGGCGGCGGTCCCGGTTCCGGCAAGTAGTCCTCCCCACAACTCGAAAGGCATCGCCCAATGTTCGAAGACCTTCTCGGCGCCGTCGCCGGCGCCGCCGCCTACACCGCCGTCGGGATCGCCCTGATGGTGCTGGGTTATCTCGTCACCGACTGGCTGATTCCCGGCAAGCTCGGGGAGCAGGTGTGGAAGGACCGCAATGTCAACGTGACGATCATGTTGACCGCCAACATCCTCGGTGTGGGCCTGATCGTGGTCGGCGCGATCTGGGCGTCGACGGGGAGCCTGGTCGAGGGCCTGGTGTCGACGGCCGTGTTCGGGGTGATCGGGTTGGCCGCGATGTCGGTGGCGTTCGTGGTCTTGGACTGGTTGACGCCGGGCAAGCTGGGCGACATCCTCGCTTCGGACACGCCGCAGCCTGCCGTGTGGGTTCACGCGGCGATGCATCTCGCGCTCGGCGGGGTCATCGCGATCGCGTTGTCGTGATTGCGGTCCGCGCTTGACCGCTGAGTCCACCCCTCAGACGGAGTTGTCGCCGCGTCGGGTCCGCCTGGCGCGGTTCGGGCTGCTCGCGACCGCGTTCGCGGTGTCGGCGTGCGGGCTGGTGTACGAGCTCGCGCTCATCACGTTGGGCGCTTACCTGGTGGGGAACACCGCGAAGCAGGCGTCGATCGTGTTGGCGGTGATGGTCTTCGCGATGGGTCTGGGCGCGTTGGCGGCGAAGCCGCTTCGGCGGTGGCCGGCGCTGGCGTTCGCGGCCGTGGAGATCGCTTTGGCGCTGCTGGGCGGTTTCAGTGTGATGCTGCTGTACGCGGCGTTCGCGTGGACTGAGTTGTACAGTTTCCCGCTGGTGCTGGTGGCGGCGGCGATCGGGTTGCTCATCGGGGCGGAGATTCCGCTGCTGATGGAGTTGCTGCAACGGATCCGGGAGCAGGCGGCGGGTGCGGCGGTCGCGGATTTGAACGCGGCGGACTATATGGGCGGGCTCATCGGGGGCTTGGCGTTCCCGTTCGTGCTGTTGCCGTTCTTCGGGCAGATTCAGGGTGCTTTGCTGGTGGGCGCGGTGAACGCGGTGGCCGGGGTGCTGCTGGTGTATCTGCTGTTCCGCAAGGACATGTCGGGGGCGGCGAAACGGTGGCTGGCGGTGGCCGCGGCGGGGACGGCGCTGTTGCTGGTGGGGGCGTTCGCGTATACCGACCGGTTCGAGACGGCGGCGCGGCAGGCGCTGTATGCGGCGCCGATCGTCTACAGCGAGGACTCGCAGTACCAGCAGATCGTGATGACCGAGGCGGCGTCGCCGTTCGGGGAGCGGGACCTACGGCTGTATTTGAACGGGGATCTTCAGTTCTCTGCGGTGGACGAGTACCGGTATCACGAGGCACTGGTGCATCCGGCGATGGCCGGACCGCACGAGAACGTGCTGGTGCTCGGCGGCGGTGACGGGCTGGCGGTGCGGGAGGTCTTGCGGTACGAGGACGTCGAGTCGGTGACGTTGGTGGACTTGGACGGTGCGGTCACCGATCTGGCGCGGACGTTCGACGACCTCGTGGAACTCAACGAGGGTTCGATGAACGATCCGCGCGTGGAGGTCGTCAACGAGGACGCGTTCACGTGGATGCGGGCGCAGACGGGGGTGTGGGACACGATCATCGTGGACATGCCCGACCCGGACGCGACCGAGACCGCGAAGCTCTACTCGGTCGAGTTCTACGAACTCACCGCCGACCACTTGAATGACACGGGCCGGATGGCCGTCCAGGCCGGGTCGCCGTATTTCGCGCCGAAGTCGTTCTGGACCATAGGGTCCACACTGGACGCGGCCGGTTACGCGTCGACCCCGTACTGGGTTTCGGTGCCCAGTTTCGGCGACTGGGGCTTCCACCTCGTCCACGTGGACGGCGAGGCGCCGGACCTTTCGCTTGACGAGACGGCCGGGCCGTTCAAGTCCCTCACCCCCGAGGTCCTCGAAGCGGCCCAGGTCTTCCCACCCGACCGCGCCAAGATGGACATGCAGCCCTCCACCCTCATGCACCCGGTGATCCTCGACATCGTCGAGTCGGAGTGGCGCCACTACTAAGCGGCCCAGCACTGCTCGGCTCGGCTCGGCCCGAGCAGTGTGGTGTCACGGCTCACCCGGATCGGCTACGACGGCAAGATCCGGCCGCTGAGCACCCTGACCGCGAACCGAGCTGATGCGGCCAGCCTGCTCACCGCCGTGGTACGCCGTACGTCCGAAGACCGCTGGAAACAGCGCGAACGACGCCGAACCTGACGCCTGCGGCACCGCGTGGTCGATGGACATCGCGAAGTACCGTTGCGCCCATCATGACGAGCAGACAGCATCCGAAGCCGGTGAGTCCCGCGGGGCGAGTGGTCTTGTGGGTGCTGCTCGTGTTCGTGATTCTGCTGACGCTCGGGGTCGGCCTGTCGCTGATCGGTGACGGCGTCAACGGCCGCCGCACCCTGGAGGAAGGCCCGGTCGGGACGTTCACGCCGACCGAGCGGGGATCGTGCGAGACGACCTGCGCGTTGATCGGGGATTTCACCAGCGCCGACGGCACGGTCATCGAACGCGACGTGGAGCTGAAGGGTCGGCGCGCCGTGAGTTCGGGGCCGCTGCCCGGCGAAATCGAGGACGTGCGCCTCGACGCCGAATCCCGTCGCCCGGTGGCCTATACGGTCGGCTTCGACTGGCGGTCGTCGGTGTTCAAGGGGAGCGCGGTGCTGCTCGTCGGTGTGGCGGTCGCGACCGTTCAGGTGGTGCTGATTCGGCGGCACCGGCGCGCGAGCACGTGAGAAGGCCCGGCCAGAGGCCGGGCCCTTTCACGTCGTGATCACTTGGCGCCGAGGACGGTCTCCTCGCCGACCACGATCTCCTCGACGATGTCGACCGAGTCGCGCAGGCGGATCGGGGTCAGGAACAGGGCCGCAATGAAACCGGCGACCGCGATGCAGGCCGAGATCATGAACAGGTGGCCGGTGGCGTCGCCGTAGGAGGCGCGCACGACTTCGGCGACCGGTGCGGGCATCGCGTCCAGGTCCAGACTCGACGCGTCGGCCGCGCCGCCGGAGACGTCGATGCCCAAGGCCGCCAGGCCCGAGAAGATCTTCTCCGAGACCTGGTTGGCCAGCACCGCACCCAGGACCGAGACGCCGATCGTCCCGCCCAGCGAGCGGAAGAACGTGATCGCGCCCGAGGCCGCGCCCAGTTCGCGCAGCGGCACCGAGTTCTGGACCACCAGCACCAGGTTCTGCATCGCCATGCCGACCCCGGTGCCCACCAGGAACATGCCGACGCCCATGAACCACAGCGAGGTCGTGTGGTCGATGGTCGCCAGCATCGAGAACCCGGCGGTCAAGACCACGGTCCCGGTGATGATGTACGGCTTGACCGTGCCCGACTTCGAGACCATGCGCCCGGCCACGGCCGAGGAGACCATGACGCCGAACATCATCGGGATCGTCAACAGGCCCGCCTCGGTGGGCGAGAACCCGCGCGAGACCTGGAAGTACTGGCCCAGGAACACCGCGCCGCCGAACATCGCCATGCCGACCGCCAGGCTCGCCACGACCGCCAGCGCCGGGTCGCGGCGCTTGATGACGTGGAGGGGGACGACCGGTTCCTTGACCTTGGTCTCGACGACGGTGGCGGCGCCGAGGAGGGCGACCGACCCGGCGACCATGAGGGCGGTCTGCCAGGAGATCCAGTCGAACTCGTTGCCCACGAAGGTGACCCACAGCAGCAGGAGGCTGACGCCGGCGGCGATGAGGGTCGCGCCGAGGTAGTCGACCTTGACGTCGGTGCGTTTGGTCTCGGCGAGGTGGAGGGTGCGCGAGAGCATGAGGAAGGCGATGACGCAGATGGGGACGGCGAGGAAGAAGCACCATTCCCAGCCGAGCCAGCTGGTGTCGGTGATGGCGCCGCCGAGGAGGGGGCCGCCGACGGTGGAGACGGCCATGACGCCGCCGAGGTAGCCGTTGTAGCGTCCGCGTTCCTTGGGGCTGACCATCGCGCCGATGATGACCTGGACGAGGACCTGGAGGGCGCCCATGCCGAGGCCTTGGACGGCGCGCAGGGCGATGAGCTGGCCGGTGCTCTCGACCAGGCCGCACGCGAGTGAGGCGAGCGCGAAGATCGTGATGGCGATCTGGAGCAGGCGCTTCTTGTCGTAGAGGTCGGCGAGCTTGCCCCAGATGGGGGTGGAGGCGGTGCTGGCGAGGAGGGTGGCGGTGACGACCCAGGTGTACTGGGACTGGGTGCCGCCGAGGTCGCCGACGATCTGCGGGAGGGCCACGGAGACCACGGTGGAGGAGACCATGGCGGCGAAGAGGACCATGAGCAGGCCTGAGAGGGCGCGCAGGACTTCGCGGTGGCTCATCGCCGGTGTGGGCGCGGCGTCGGTTACGGCGGTCAAGGGACGGCCTCCTAGGGTGTTGCGGAAGGAGGGCCGGGGGCGCGTGGCCGGCGGCCTGGATCGTGGTGGTGTACGGACGCGGAGATAGTGAACGGCGCGTCTCGTATACCAAGCTAGCATTTAGTGAACGCATCGTTCACTATTGAAGGGAACCTGGTGACCGAGTCCACAGCCGGACGCCGACGCGGCGACGACCTCGAACGCGCCATCTTCGAGGCCGCCCTGGCCGAACTCGCCGAGGTCGGCTACGCGAACCTCCGCATGGAGGCCGTCGCCGCCCGCGCCAAGGCGGGCAAGGCCTCGCTGTACAAGCGCTGGCCCGACCGCGCGCGCCTGATCCAGGCCGCGGCGCGCTACAAGGCCACCGAGGTCGACACCGAGTTCGAGCCCAGCGGGGACCTGCGCGGCGACCTGCGCAAGGTCATGCGGTACATCGCCGAATACCAGGGCACGCCGTTCGGCGAGGCCATCCGCGGCTGGATCGGCGAACTGCGCGCCGACGAGCGCGACGCCGAGGTCGAGGACCTGCGCGCCCGCATCGAGACCCCGCGCATCAGGGTCTTCGCGAAGATCTACGAGGACGGCATCGCGCGGGGCACCGTCAGGCCCGAGGCGCTCAGGCCTCGCGTGGTCAACCTCGCGCCGACCCTGCTGACCCACTACTTCCTGACCCGGGGCGCCCCGGCCGACGACGCGGTGATCGAGGAGTTCCTCGACCAGATCGTGCTGCCGCTGATCACCGCGTCGTAACGCGCGAACGCGGAAGCCGCGGCGCGCGGGGCGAACAGACCCGGCCGCGATCCGGGCCTCGGGCGCGCCTCAAAGCGACCGCGGCGAACATCACGGGGAAACCTCAAGAGGCGATGGACGCGGCGTCGGGCAGCGCGGGCGAACCTTACGGCGCGATCGACGCCGCCGCGGAGCGCATCGCGGCGATCTCCTCCGTGGACGAATAGCGGGTCACTGCCGCGATCTCGTCGATGAACGCCCGCTGCTCGGGCGCGAAAGCGGCCGCGACCCGGGCGGGGTCCTGCGCGAGGTGGCGGTAGATCACGGGCCCGTCGGCGTAGAACAGGTCGACCAGCACCGGCGACCCGTCCGCGCGGCGCATCACGTTGGCCGGGTTGGTGTCCAGCCCGCCCCAGAACGGGACGTCGACCTCGGCCCGGGCGTTCGCCCGCTCGGCCTCGCGTCGCACCGCGCTGATCGGGTCGTCCTCGCCCGCGGTGTTCCAACGCCCCCGAACCGCTTCGGCCGCTTCGGGTTCGGCGGGAAGCAGGAACTCCATCACCGTGACCCGCCCGCCTCCGGCCAGTGCCGCGTCGAAGTCGACCCGCGGCAGCATCGGATGCCCCGAAAGCGCCCGGCACAACCCCACGAACACGCCGTACGCGGGCTCGAACGCGCACACCCGAGCCACCTGCGACCCATCCGGGGACCGCCACACCACGGCCCAATCCCCGACCCCGCACACGTCCCACCCTGCCCCGAGCAGCCGCCCGGCCACCTCGCGATGCGTCAATCCGGCGAACTCCGAGAACAACTCCATGCCCGCACCCTACGTGCCCGCCCCTGCATCCGAAATCCCATTTCCCGCGCGTCGAACGCCACGGCGCGGTTACTGGAGGGCTTCGACCAGCATGTCGGCCAGGGCTTTCGCGTATTCGCCGTCGGGGTCGTAGTCAGGGTCGAAGACGGTGAGGTCCATGCCGATGCAGCGGTCGTCGGCGGCGCAGGTGGTGATGATCTGGCTCAGCTCGCCCAAGGAGATGCCGCCGGGGGCGGGGCCGTCGACGGCGGGCATGACCGAGGGGTCGAGCACGTCGGCGTCGACGTGGAGCCAGAACGTGGTCACCTCGCCCAGCGCCTCCAGGGCCCATTCGGCGCTGCGGCCGACCCCGCCGGCGCGCAGGGCCGGGACCGTGCGGATCGCCACGCCCGTGGCCTCGAGCTCGACGCGGTGCGGGTCGTCGGCCCGCAGGCCCAGCATCACCAGATGATCGGTGTCCACATAGGGCCGCAGGCCTCCGATGTCGGTGAGGTCGGGCTGGCCGCGCCCGGTGATGAGCGCGAGCTCCTCGGCCGCGGCCGCCCCCACGTATTGGGAGTTGCCCGGGTGGCGGAAGTCGGAGTGCGCGTCGATGAAGACCAGGCCGCGGCTCTTGCGGTCGCGTTCGGTGCGGCGGCGGGCCGCCAGCGCCGAGCCCAGGAGGATCGAGCAGTCGCCGCCGAGGACGAGGGGGAAGCGCCGTTCGGCCCAGAGGCGTTCGACGCGGTCGGCGAGGCGGCGGGTGTACTCGGCGATGGCCTTGGCCTGGCCGACGCCGTCACCGGGCCGCCAGGAGGAGGCGTCGAAGCGGGGCGGCGTGAGGCACCCGGCGTCGACGGCGTTGAGGCGCGAGAGGAGCCGGTGGTCGCGCAGTGCCCCAGGGGCTTTGGCGCAGCCGGGGACGGTGCTGGGGGTCGGGGGGCGCAGGCCCAGGTTCGAGGGCGCGTCGAGGACCGCGACGCGTCTCGATCGAGTCGCCGGCACTCGCATGCACCTCCCCACCTCTGGACCTGTTTCGTTAGCTTGTCACAGCGGACCGCGCCGCACCAGGCGAGGAGAGTGGATCTCACATCGCCCGAACGGGCGAACCTCCGCGCCACCCGGGTGGCGCGGAGGTTCGGATGCGTTGTGGCCGTTCGGTTCTGCTAGAAGAGGACGGCGCCGAGGCGGCGGCGGGCCTTCGCGACGGCCGGGTCGTCGACCCCGGCGACGGTGAACAGTTCGACCAGGCGCTTGCGCACCCGCTCGCGCTCGTCGCCGAAGTTCTTGGCCACCAAGGCGATGAGGCGCTCATAGGCGGCCTCGGCCTGGCCCGACAGGAGCTGGAGGTCGGCCGCGGCCAGGGCGGCGTCGATGTCGTCCGGGTTCGCGTCGCTGATGGCGACGGCGTTGTCGGGCAGCGCGCCGACGCGGCGGAGCATGCGCACTTGCGCGATCCCGGCCTCGGCCTCGCCGGAGGCGGGGTGGTTCTTGAGGTACTTGTCGTAGGCGGCTTCGGCGGCGTCGAGGTCGCCTTCGACCATGAGGTTCTCGGCGGCGGCGAGCTCGGGGTCGACCGGCTGGGGGACGTCGAGTCCGGCGGCCTGGGTGACACGGGCGATCCACTGGCGCAGGGCCTGGTCGCTCTGCGGGCCCTGGAGCAGGTCCAGCGGGCGGCCCTGGGAGAGGGCCACGACGGCCGGGAGCGCCTGGAGCTGGAGCGCGGCGGCGAGCTGCTGGTTCTGGAGGACGTCGGCCTTGGCGAGGACCCACGCGCCGCCCGCCTCGGCGGCGAGGCCTTGGAGGAGGTCGCGCACCGGGAGGCTCTCGGGGACCTGGTCGGCCCAGAACACCACGACCACGAGCGCGTCGAGGGAGCGTTCGAGGACTTCGGTCTGGACGGTCTCGTCGGTGACGTCGATCGAGCCGACGCCTGCGCTCGGCGCGCCGTGCGAGTGGGCCCCGGCGGCCTGCTGCTGCGCGGCGGCGGCGAGGGTGCTGAGGTCGACGCCTCCGGAGAATCGTGACGGTACCTGGTCGCTCATGGTGGTGATTGTTCCATTCTCGTCGGCGGCGCGGGCCGGGGGCCGGGCGCGGTGTGGGCTGCCCGGCCCCCGGTGCGGGAGTGTTCAGCGGCGTCCGGCGGCCTCGTCGCGGCCCTGCCCGGCGAGCTTGTCGGCGCGTTCGTTGCCGGGGTCGCCCGCGTGGCCCTTGACCCAGCGCCAGTCGACCTGGTGGACGGCGGCGGCCTCGTCGAGTCGCCGCCACAAGTCGGCGTTCTTGACCGGTTCCTTCTTGGAGTTGATCCAGCCGTTGCGCTTCCAGCCGTGCATCCAGGTCATGATCCCGTTGCGCACGTAGGAGGAATCGGTGTACAGGACCACTTTCGTGGGCCGCTTGAGCGCTTCGAGGGCCTGGATGGCGGCCATGAGCTCCATGCGGTTGTTCGTGGTCGCCTTCTCGGCGCCGTAGAGGTCCTTCTCGTGGTCGCCCCAGCGCAGGTACACGCCCCACCCGCCCGGGCCGGGGTTGCCGGAGCAGGCCCCGTCGGTGTAGATGACGGCGGTGTCCGCGGTGTCGTCCGGTTTCGGCATGAACGACAGTTTATCCGGCGAGGGCGGTGACGGCCTCGACGCCCAGCAGCGCGCCGATGACGAGGAACAGGCCCGAGGAGACGTAGCGGACGACCTTCTCGGGGATCTTGCGGGCGACCCAGGCGCCGGCGAACACGGCGAGCAGGTCGGCGGCGAGCATCCCGGCGGTGCCGCCGATCCACACGCCCCACGGGTTGTAGCTCGACCCCATGCCCATCGCGATGATCATGGTCTTGTCGCCGAACTCGGCCAGGAACATCGCGGCGACGATGGTGAGCAGCCCTGAGCGGCGTTCCTTGACCGGGCCGTCGTCCTCGTCCTCGTCCTTCGCGGGGCGCAGGCCCCAGAGGCCGAAGCCGATGAACAGACATGCGGCGGCGAGGCGGATCCAGTCGGTGGGCAGGAGGTTGCCGATCGCGGCCCCGACGCCCACCGAGAGGCCGATGAGCGCGCCAATGGCGATCACCAGGCCGAGGATGACGGTGCGCAGCTTGTACTTCGTGGCGAACGTGAGCGCCATGAGCTGGCTCTTGTCGCCGAGCTCGCCCACGAAGATCGCCCCGAAGGCGATCGCGGCGGCGACGAAGAAGACTTCCATTGCGGGTGTTCCTCCCAGTTCTGTGACCGGGAGGAGGGCAGTGCGAACCTCGACCCGGCCGTACGGCCTTGGTCGAAGGTCTCGCTCGCCTCGGTATCGAGGCCGTGCGGCCGGGCCCGGGGGCCAGTGTGTCGACCGCAGCGTTGGGAGCTACTCCCCTTCTGCGGGCCCAAGCTTACGCGAGGCCCGGGCGCTGTCGCGAGAGGCGCGGGAGGTGAGCCTGGCCGCGTCAGTCGACCAGCGCGGGGGCCTTCGCCTCGGTGGGGCGGTTGAACAGGGCCCGCATGACCGCGGGGCTGGAGAAGGCGATGAGCGCGCAGAACGCGGCGGGGACGAGGAGGCCGACCGTCAGGTTCGTGCCTTCGGCGACCAGGCCGATGGCGGCGGGCCCGAGCAGGAGACCGACCGAGCCGGACATGGAGGCGACCGCGACGTCCGAGGGCGAGCCGTTCGCCTCGCCGATGGCGCTGAAGACCACCGGGACCATCACGGCGATGCCGGCCCCGGCGAGGATCCACCCGGCCCACGCGAGCGGCAGGCCACCCGCGGCGGCCGAGACCAGCACGAGCGCGTACCCGGCCACGGCCGCGGTCCCGGCCCAGAGCATGGTGCGGCCGGGGCCGAGGCCCGCGCGGATCGGGTCGCCCAGGAGGCGGAAGACGGTCATGGCGACGGCGAACACGGTGAAGGACAGGGGCGCGAGAGCCTTGTCGGCGTCGAGGACGTTGGCGGCGTGGAGGTTCGCCCAATCCATCGCGCCGGACTCGACCAAGGTCGCGCCGAGGCCGAGGAGGAACAGCGCGGACAGCAGCAGCACGCCGATCCCAGGGGCGTTCACGGGTGTGCCATCGGCGCTGACGGAGGCGGGCGGGGGCAGGAGCGGGCGGCAGCACCAGACCATGACGAACGCGCTGATCACAGCGGCGGCCACGAGCACGGCCTGGCTGTCGAGGCCGACGCCGAGTGCCAGGGAGGTCCCGATGCCGGCGATCGCGCCGCCGAGGCTCCACAGGCCGTGGAACGCGGAGATGATCGGGCGCCCGAAACGGCGTTCGAGCTCCACGGAGTTGGCGTTCATGCCGACTTCGACGAACCCGACGCCGACCCCGTAGAGGGCCGCGCCCGCGAGCAGGGTCGTGTAGCTGGGGGCCAGCGCGGGCGCGAGGAGGGCGAGCTGGGAGGCCGGGGCGGTCCACAGCAGGAGGCGGCGGGTGGTGATGCGGTCGGCGATGCGTCCGGCCAGGACCATCGTGCCCAGGCCCACGAGCTGGATGAGCAGCAGGACCGAGCCGAGGCGGGCTTCGCCGAGGTCGAGTCGGGCGTCGACGGCCGGGAGGGCGGCGGCCCAGGCGCCCATGACGAAGCCGGAGGTCGCGAACGCGCCGTGGAGGCCGATGCGGGCGCGGCGCAACGGGAGCGGGTCGGTCATGGGTGTCCTCGTGTGGTCAGGGTGCGGGGGAACCGCTTATGTTCTCGTTGAGAACATAACAAGGGCGGGGCGGGTCGTCAAGGGTTTTGTTCGTGGCTAACACAAAAGCGGGCGGCTGGCATAATCCGTGCATGTCGATGACCAGCGCCGACCTCCGCGTCCACAACCAGGTCCGCCTGCTGCGCGCCGTCCACGACGCGGAAGCGCCGCTCACCAGGGCCGGGGCGGCGCGGCTGCTCGGCATCGGGCGCAACACCGCCGCCGCGCTCGTCGGGGAGCTGGAGCGGGCGCACCTGGTGCACGAGGTCCCGGCCGAGACCGCGGGCCGCGGACGCCCGACCACACTACTGCTCCCCCACCCCAGTGGGCCACTCGTGTTCGCGCTCGATGTGCGCGAGGACTCGTGGACGCTCGCGCGGGCCGAGCTCGGCGGGGCGAGGGAGGTCCTGGAGTCGGGCGGGCACGACCGGACACCGGGGGTATTCGCCGAGATCGGGGCGGCCGTGGAGCGGCACCGGACCGGGCGGCTCGCGGCGGTCGGGATGGCGATCGCCGGGCCGATCCGGGACGGGCGTCTGCTGCACATCGCGCACCTGGGGTGGGACGAGGTCGACCTGGACGATCATCTCGGCCGCGACTGGCCGCGGACGGTGGTCGACAACGACGCGCGCCTCGCGGGGCTCGCCGAGGCCCGCAGGGGGGTCCTGCACGGCGCGGGGTGCGCGCTGCACTTCCACATCGACTTCGACATCGGCGGGACGCTGCTCCTCGACGGCGACGCGCAGCGCGGCGCGCACCGCATCGCCGGGGAGTTCGGCCACATGCCGCTGACCGGGTCCGGTCTGGAGTGCATGTGCGGGGCGCGGGGCTGCTGGAGCCTCGACGTGGGGTCGAACGCGCTGGTGCGCCACTTGGGCGGGAAGCCCGGGTACGGGACCGGACGCGAACTGGCCCAACAGATCCTGCGCCGGGCCGAAGACGGTGACGCGGAGGCCGGTGCGGCGATCGACGCGAACGCAGCGGCACTCGGTCGCGGCCTGGGGGCGCTGGCGAACGCGCTCGACCCGGAGGCGATTAGCCTGTCGGGCTTGGGAATCGACCTGCTCCGATTGCGAAGGGACGCGATCGAAGCGGCGTGCGCCGAGGGCCTCATGGCCTTCCGCCGCAATACTCCGCCGCAGATCATCGCGGGAACGGTGGGAGAACAGGCCCCGCTGACCGGAGCGGCAGAGGCGGGGTGGGACACGATCCTGACCGAGACGTGGCTGCGAGAGCGCTTGTAGGCCCCGCGCGAATTCGCCCGCCCCCTATTACCATCCCAAACCCCCACCCACCACTAGAGGGGAAGGACGCTCCCGATCCTCGCCGAGGGGTCCGACAAGAATCGGGCCGAAATCGGCTCCAGCGCCGACAGTCCACCCGAACGAGTGAACGAACGTGAAAAGGGCGGGCCCGATCCCGGCCCGCCCTTCACGTCTCGCCTACAAGCCGCCCCCGGCGCGGGGGAAGCCCGACTCGAACGAGACCCGCCGCCCACAGGCCGCCCGCCGGGGAGGCCCGGCTCGAACGAAACCCGCCGCCTACAGGCCGCCCCCGCCGGGGAAGCCCGGCTCGAACGAAACCCGCCGCCTACAGGCCGCCCTCCAGGTGGAAGTAGACCTGGTTCCAGCGCAGTTCCTGCTTGAACTCGCGGGCGGTCGTGGCCCCGCCGATGACCGCGAGTTCGATGCCCGCGATCTCGGCGAAGTCCTCCATGACCTCGCGGCCGAACGCCTGCGTGAACGACGTGTGGTGCGGACCGCCCGCGGTCAGCCAGGCCTCGGCCGAGGTCTGGAGGTCGGGGCGGGGCTCCCACACCGCGCGCGCCACCGGCAGGTTCGGCAGGTCCTCCTCAGGCTCGACCGCGTCGACCTCGTTGGCCACCAGGCGAAGCCGGGTCCCCAGGTCGAGCATCCCGACCATCAGCGCCGGGCCGGGCGGCGCGGTGAAGACCAGGCGCACCGGGTCCTCCTTGCCGCCGATCCCCAGCGGGTGGATCTCCGCCGTCGGCTTCTCGGCCGCGATCGTCGGGCACACCTCCAACATGTGCGCGCCCAGGATCTGCGGCGACTCCGCGCCCAGGTTGTACGTGTAGTCCTCCATGAACGACGTCCCGCCGTCCAGGCCCGTCGCCATGACCTTCATGAGCCGCACCAGCACCGCGGTCTTCCAGTCGCCCTCGCCGCCGAACCCGTACCCCTCGGCCATCAAGCGCTGCACCGCGATCCCCGGCAACTGTTTGAGCGCCCCCAGGTCCTCGAACGTGTCGGTGAACGCCTTCGCGCCGTGCTCCTCCAGGATCGACCGCAGCCCCAGCTCGATCCGGGCCGCGTCGCGCAGCGACTCGTGCCGCGCGCCGCCCGCCCGAAGCTCCGGCACCACGTCGTACGCGGCCTCGTACTCGGCCACCAGCGCCTCGATCGCCCCGTCCTCGACCTCGGCGACCCGCTCGGCCAGCTCGTTCACGCCGTACGTGTTCACCTCGACGCCCAGGCGGATCTGCGCCTCGACCTTGTCGCCCTCGGTCACGCCCACATAGCGCATGTTGTCGCCGAACCGCACCAGCTTGAGGTTCTGGACCTCGTTCCAGCCCAGCGCGGCCCGCGCCCAGTTCCCGACCCGCTCCTGCACCGCCGGGTCGCCCCAGTGGCCCACCACGGTCTTGCGGCGGTGCCGCATCCGCGTCAGCATGTACCCGAACTCGCGGTCGCCGTGCGCGGCCTGGTTCAGGTTCATGAAGTCCATGTCGATGTCGGCCCACGGCAGGTCGCGGTTGTGCTGGGTGTGCAAGTGCAGCAACGGCTTCTGGAGCACCCCGAGCCCGGCGATCCACATCTTCGACGGCGAGAACGTGTGCATCCAGGCGATCACCCCGATGCACGCCTCGGAAGCGTTGGCCTCCAACAGGACTCGCTTGATCTCCTCGGGCGTGGTCAGGACCGGCTTCGCGACCACCTTCACCGGGATCGCACTCGCGCCGTCGAGCCCGGCCACGATGTCGGCCGAGTTCCGCGCCACCTGGTCGATGGCCTCGGGCCCGTACAGGTGCTGGCTGCCGGTGACGAACCACAGCTCTTTGGTTTCCATTACTGCTCCTTGGGGGACGGCTGCTGGCCGTAGACGTTCTGATAGCGGTCGTAGAGCTGGTCCACATGCTCCTGAGCGATCGGGACCGGCTCGCCGAGCTGACGTGCGAGGTGCACCGTGCGCGCCACGTCCTCGGCCATCACCGCGGCCTTCACCGCGGACTTCGGGTCCTTCCCGATCGTGAACACTCCGTGGTTTCGCATGATCACCGCCGGGGAGCGGTGCCCCGCGAGGGTGTCCACGATGCCCTTGCCGATCGCGTCCGAGCCGATCAGCGCGAACGGGCCCAGCGGGATCTCCCCGCCGAACTCGTCGGCCATCGCCGTGAGCACGCACGGGATCGCCTCACCGCGCGCGGCCCACGCCGTCGCGTACGGGCTATGCGTGTGCACCACCCCGCCGACCTCGGGCATCCGCCGGTAGACCTCGTTGTGGCTCTCGGCGTCCGACGACGGCGCCAGATCGCCCGCGAGGACCTTGCCTTCGAGGTCGGTCACGACCATCAGTTCGGGCGTGAGGTCGTCGTAGGAGACGCCGGAGGGCTTGATGACGATCAGGTCGGTGCCCGGTACGCGACCCGAGACGTTCCCGCTCGTCCACGTCACCAGGCCCCAGCGCAACAGTTCGGCGTGCAGCGCGCACACGCGCTCGCGCATCTGGGCGACTTCGGGGGTGATCTCGAAACTCACTTGGCCGCCTCCGTCGCGATCCGGTGCAGGGTGTGGAGGGCGCGCGAACCGCCGCGCCCGAAGTGGTCGTGCAGCTCGGCGTAGACGGCGTACAGCTCGTCGTAGGCGTCCGCGCGGGCCTGGTCGGGCACGTACGCGTGCCGCTCGACCGAGCCCATCGCCTCCGACGCCGCGTAGATGTCCGGGTAGGCCCCGGCCGCGACGGCCGCGTGGATCGCCGAACCGAGCGCCGGGCCCTGCTCGGAGGTCAGCACCGTGATCGGCATGCGCAGCACGTCGGCGTAGGTCTGCATGAGCCACTTGTTCTTCAGCAGCCCGCCCGCGGCCACGAACTCCTCGATCGGGACGCCCGAACCCGACAGGGTCTCCACGATCATGCGGGTCCCGAACGCGGTGGCCTCCACCAGCGCCCGGTAGATCTCCTCAGGCTTGGTCTGGAGCCCCAGGCCCAGGATCACGCCGTGCAGGTCGTGGTCGACCAGCACCGAGCGGTTCCCCGAATGCCAGTCCAAAGCGACCAGGCCGTGCTGCCCGACCGCCTGCGCCGCGGCCAGTTCGGTCAAGTACTCGTGGATCGAGACGCCGCGCCGCTCGGCCTCGTCGGTGTACGCGGCGGGTACGCCGTTCTTGGTGAACCACGCGAAGATGTCGCCCACCCCGGACTGCCCGGCCTCGTAGCCCCACAGGCCCGGGGTGATCCCGTCGCGGACCACGCCGCACATGCCCGGGGCCTCGGTCAGGTTCTCGCCGTTGACCACATGGCACGTGCTCGTGCCCATGATCGCCACCAGCTGCCCGGGGCCGACGGCCTTCGCCGAAGCGGCCGTGACGTGCGCGTCGACGTTCCCGACCGCGACCACAGTGCCCACGTTCAGGCCCGTCCATGCCGCGGCCTGCGCGGTGATCGCGCCCGCCTTGTCGCCCAGCGCCGACAGCGGGTGCTCCATCTTCGCGTTGAAGTCCGCGAAATCGGGGTTCAGTGCGGCCAGGTACTCGCGGGAGGGCCGCTCGCCGTCCTGCACGATGCCCTTGTAACCGGCGGTGCAGACGTTGCGGGTCTCCTCGCCGCACAGCTGCCACACGATCCAGTCCGCGGCCTCGATCCAGCGCTCGGCCCGCGCGTAGACCTCCGGGTCCTCCTCCAGGAGCTGGAGGCCCTTGGCGTAGGCCCACTCCGAGGAGATCCGGCCGCCGTAGCGCGGCAGCCACGACTCGCCGCGCTCGGCGGCCACGGCGTTGATGCGGTCGGCCTGGCTCTGCGCGGCGTGGTGCTTCCACAGCTTCGGCCAGGCGTGGGGGCGGTCGGCGAGATCGTCGAGCTCGCACAGCGGCGTGCCGTCGGCGGTCGTCGGCAGGATCGTGCAGGCGGTGAAGTCGGTCGCGATGCCGACCACCTGGCCTGCGCTCACACCGGCCGCGGCCAGCGCGGCGGGCACGGCGTTGCGGAGCACGTCGACCCAGTCCTGGGGGGACTGGAGCGCCCAGCTGCGCGGCAGGCGCACCCCCGAGCCGGGGAGCGCCTCCTCGATCGCGCCGTGGGTGTAGACGTGCTCGGCGCTGGCGAGCTCGCGCCCGTCGGCTACGGACGCGACGACGACGCGGCCCGACAGGGTGCCGAAGTCGATCCCGATAGCAACGGCATCGTTGTCGCTGCCAGTCATTGCGGCCTCCTCGGGGGGGATGGTCGAAGGAAAAAGTGACCGTTCACATGACGCGGATCCAGCGCCGTGAAACGGCGCGCGCCAAGTGGTGGATCCCCCACAACCTAACGCATTCCCACGCCGCCCACCAATCGGCGGTGGCCCCGCGAAGCAATCGAATCGGACATGCGGGCGGCATCGGACACGAAGAGCGGGCGGCGGGCGGCGGGCGGCGGGCGGCGGGCGGCGGGCGGCGGGCGGCGGGCGGCGGGCGGCGGGCGGCGGGCGGCGGGCGGCGGGCGGCGGGCGG